>NZ_JBIWNY010000025.1:8213-132456 GCF_044767465.1 Streptomyces sp. NPDC101237
GGCAGTCCGCCGGTCCCGGCAGTCCGCCGCTCTGGCAGTCCGCCGGTCCCGGCAGTCCGCCGCTCTGGCAGTCCGCCGGTCCCGGCAGTCCGCCGGTCCCGGCAGTCCGCCGCTCTGGCAGTCCGCCGGTCCCGGCAGTCCGCCGCTCCGGCAGTCCGCCGGTCCCGGCAGTCCGCCGCTCCGGCAGTCCGCCGGTCCCGGCAGTCCGCCGCTCCGGCAGTCCGCCGCTCCGACGCCGCGCTCCGCCACCCGGGTGGTCCCCCGGTCGGGTTGCCGCCCCCGCTCACCCTCCGTGTGCCACCTTCCCCTCCAGTGGATCTAGGGAAGGACGGGTGCGGATGGGCAAGGTCGGGCGGATCCTCGGCGCGGCACTGCTGATCGCGGTGGGCACGACGGGGCGGGCCGGTGCCGCGTCCGGCCCCACGCCGTGGGCGGGGAGCTGGGAGTCCGCGCCCTCCGGCACGGCACCCGCGGTACCCGGCGCCGCCTACCGCAACGTCGTCCACCTCAGCGTCGGCGGCAGCGCGGTACGGATCCACGTCAGCAACCGGCTGGGCAGCGCACCGCTGCGGCTCGGCGCGGTCACCGTCGCGCTGCGCCGGGGCACCGGCGCGGACGCCGTACCGGGATCCATGCGCGCCGCCGCCTTCGACGGCTCCGGCACCGCGATCGTCCCGGCCGGGCAGGACCTGGTCAGCGACCCGGTGCCGCTCGCCGTGCCGGACGCCGCCGACCTGCTGGTCACCGTCGAGACCCCGGGCGACTCCGGCCCCGCCACCTATCACCGCGTCGCGCTCCAGACCAGCTACCTCGCCCGAGCCGGTGCCGGCCGGGCCGCCGACGAGCACGGCGACGCGTACACCGGGACCACCGGCAACTGGTACTACGTCACCGGGGTCGACGTGCGCGGTCCGCACCGCGGCACCGTGGTCGCCTTCGGCGACTCCCTGACCGACGGCAACGGCTCCAGCTTCGGCGCCAACCACCGGTGGCCCGACCGTCTCGCGGAACGGCTGCGCCCGTCGCGCACCGGCGTCCTCAACGCCGGGATCTCCGGCAACCGGCTGCTGCTCGACAGCACCGGGGGACCCGGTGCCCTCAACCGCCTGGACGCCGACGGACTGCGCCGGGCGGGCGTGCGGGCCCTGTTCCTCCTCGAAGGCATCAACGACATCAAGGGCACCCCCGAGGCCACCGACCCCGACGACTTCCTGCGGGCGTACCGCACGATCGTGGCCCGCGCCCACGCCCGCGGGATCCGGGTCGTGGGCGCCACGCTCACGCCCTACCAGGGGTTCAGCGGCTACACCGACGCCAGGGAGGCCGTACGGCAGCAGGTCAACGCGCTGATCCGCACCCGGCACGTCTTCGACGCCTACGCCGACTTCGACGCCGTCGTCCGCGACCCGGAACAGCCGACGCGGATCCGGCCCGGCTACGACCCCGGCGACCATCTGCACTTCAACGACGCGGGCATGCGCGCCCTGGCCGACGCCGTCCACCTCGCCGACCTGGTCTGACCCCTCAGCGGCCCGAGACCACCGCCGCCAGCCAGCCCGCCGTCACCACCAGGCAGCCGAACAGCTCGGCGAGCACGCTGGAGCCGCCCGCGTCCATCGTCGCGCGCAGCGCGGCCACCGCCTCGGCGCGCCGCCCGAGGCGGAGACGTTCGTGCAGGTAGATCCCGGCCATGAAACCCGGGATCGCGCCCACCACGGGGAGCAGGACGAAACCGAGCAGGGCGCCGGCCCCGGCGTACCCGACCGTGCGCGCGGTGGCGCCGCTCGCCCGCAGCCGGCGCGGCGGCAGGACCCAGCGGACCACCTGGGTGAGCAGCAGGACGACCGAGGCGCCGACCAGGACCGCCCACGCCAGCGGGCGCGGGTCGTACAGCGCCCACCACAGGACGCCGGCCCACACCAGCCACGAACCCGGCACGCCGGGCACCAGCACTCCGCACAGGCCGAGCGCCAGCACGAGACCGACCAGCAGGAGTTCCCCTGCTCCCATCTGCCCAGGGTGCCGTGCGGGTCAGTCCCGGGCCACCCAGCCCCGTTCGCGGGCGTGCCAGCCCAGTTGCAGCCGGGTCGTCACCCCGGCCAGTCCCATCAGCCGTCTCACCCGGCGCTGCACCGTCCGCAGGCCCAGGTCGAGCTGTTTGGCCACGCTCGCGTCGGTCAGCCCGGCCAGCAGCAGCGACAGCACCTCCAGGTCGGTGGCGTTGGGCACGTCGGGCGCCTCCTCGATCGCGCCGGAGGTCCCGAGGCGCAGCGGCAGCGCGGTCCGCCACACCGACTCGAACAGCTCGGACAGCAGCTCCAGCAGGCCGCTGGCGTGCACCACCACCGCGGCGGGCTCCGATGTCTGCGAGGTGAGCGGGACCATCGCCAGGGCGCGGTCCGCGACGACCAGTTTGGTCGGGACCCGGTCCACCACCCGCACCCGCTCGCCCCGGCCCAGCGCCGCCGCCAGCTCCGCGATGCCGTGCGGCAGGCCGAGCACCGCGCGCTCCACCACCACCCGGTAGCGCACGCCCCGGCCGACCGCCTGCTCTTCGGCCTCGTTCTCCACCCCGGAGACCACCGTCGGGTTGCCGGTGACGAGGGCGCACACCTCGTCGGCCGCGCCCAGCTGGAGCTGGAGGAAGCGCTGCGCGACGGCCGGGGCGCCGGTCACCACCTCCACCAGGTCGTGCGCCGCGGGCTCGGCGGCAGCCGCCCGGTACTCCTCGGCCAGCAGCGCCGCCGCCAGCTCCGCCTTCTCCAGCTCGTGCCGCTGCCGGGTGAGCAGCGCGCCCAGCGCCACCCCGGGCGGCGCCGCCACCCAGCGGCCCGGCCGGCCCGAGGACTGGGCGGCGAGCCCGTGCCGTTCCAGCCGGCGCAGCGCGCGTTCGGTGTCCGGCTCGGCCAGCGTCAGCCGCCGCGCCAGATCGGGCACGTCGGCGGCGCCCACGGAGACCAGCGTCCGGTACGCCGACTCGTCCCGCTGGTCCAGCCCGAGCGCTGCCAGCATCGCCTCGCGTCCCTCCCTCGCCGTTACGGCGCCGTGGCGGGAACCGGCCACGGCGCAAACCCGCCGTGGCCCATCATCGCCGTACCGGCGGTCACTCTGCCAAGATCACGTCACCGCGGCACCTTCCCAGGGGGCCCGGATCCGGTTCCGGATCCGCGGCGCACAGCTGGTCGCCGGGAATGCCCGTCACCATGAGGTCTCCGGCCGGGACGTCACCCGCGTCCGGCCGCGCGAACGGTGGCCCGGTCCCGTGACGCGCGCACGCGCAGGGGATCCGGGGCCGGGTCACTCAGCTGTCGCCGGGTGGTTCTCCCGTGGGGGGTGGGACCACCCGGCGACTCACACGTGTCACGAGCACTGTCCGTCCCCGGCGTGTCGTCGACTCCCTTTCCTCGCACGAGCGTTCACGGAGTCACTCGCCACGGCGTTCGACACCGGGTCGTGTGCGGGATTTTCCCGATGCCCCGTTTTCATCAGGCCTCCGCGGTGGACAATTAGGGGCATGAGCCAGCCAGGGGGTAGGCCCGCCCGTCAGGACGACGACTGGTGGGGGCAGTTGTACGACGACTCCACCGAGGACACCGGCCCCACGGCCGCACCCGATTCCCTGGACGACCGCTTCGCCTCGGCGAAGAACACGGTGACGGGACGGGAACGCCGGGGAGTTCCGGACCAGCCGCCGCCGACGTCGCCCAGGAGGTCCGGTGCGCCGGACGCTCCGGACCGCCCGGCCGCGTCCGGTTCTCCGACCGTGCCGGTCCAGCCGGGCCCGCCCGCGCCTTGGGCCGTGCCGGGCCCTTCGGCCACCGCGGTCCCGCCGCCTCCGGCCCGGCCGCCGCGGATACCGCCGGCGGTACCGAGGCAGTCCGGGGCGCCCGACGCGCCGGACGCCCCGGACCGCCCGGCCGCGCCCGGCCCTCAGGGAGCGCCGGCGCAGCCGGGCCCGCCCCCGCCTTCGGCCGCGCCGGGCCCCTCGGCCGCCGCCGTTCCGCCACCTCCGGCCTCGCCGTCGGTCGCGCCTGGGCCCTCGGCCGCCGCCGTTCCGCCGTCTTCGGCCTCGCCTTCGGCCGGGCCGGGTCCTTCGGTCGCCGCCGTTCCGCCGCCTCCGGCCTCGCCGTCGGTCGCGCCTGGGCCCTCGGCCGCCGTCGTTCCGCCGCCTCCGGCCTCGCCCTCGGTCGCGCCGGGTCCTTCGGTCGCCGCCGTTCCGCCGTCTTCGGCCTCGCCCTCGGTCGCGCCGGGTCCTTCGGGCGCCGCCGTTCCGCCGCCTCCGGCCGCTCCTCCCGCCGCTCCTCCGGCGGCCGGCGGGCCGCCCGTCGTGCCGCGGCCGCTCGGGGCCCCGGCTCCGGAGGCCGGGCGGGAGACGGCGCCGGGACCGCACGTGCCGCCCGCCGTGCCCGTGCAGCGGGGCGCGGGCGAGGACGCCGCCGCCGTGCGCAAGCCCTGGCCGTGGGACGAGGAGGACCCGGAGTTCGTGGAGCCGGAGGACGAGGCCTGGGCGAACGTGCACGCCGCCACCCGGCCCGACCTGGCCGCCCTCCCGCCGTACTCCGCCAGGGTCTCCTCCGTGGAGTACGTCGGATCAGGCCCGCCCACCTACGACGCCGAACCGACCGCCCTGCCCGCCGCCGACCCCGACGCCCTCGACGCCCTGGTCTCCGACACCGTGCTGGACGGCGCCCGTTACGGCACCTCCACCCTGCGGGCCGTCTCGCAGCGCGGCGACTCCGCCCGGTACCGCGGCGAGCCGCGCCGCGACGCCCTGCTCACCGCCCGGTTCGGCTCCGGCGACCAGGCGCTGCTCCTGATCGCGACGGCCACCGGCGCCCGCGCCACCCCCGGTGCCCACCGGGCCGCCGCCGAGGTCTGCGCGTGGATCGCCCGCGCCGTGGGCCGCAGCCACCGGCGGCTCACCGAGGACATCCAGGCAGCCCGGCGCGGCGACCTCAAGTCCGGGCTGCACCGGCTCACCGACCGCAGCCTCGGCAAGCTCCGCGCGAGCGCGGCCGAACAGGGCGTCGCCGAAGACGAGTACGCGGCCGGCCTGCGCTGCCTGCTGGTCCCCGCCCACCCCCAGTGCCGTACCCGGGTCTTCTTCGGGGTCGGGGAGGGCGGACTGTTCCGGCTCCGGGACGGCGAGTGGCAGGACATCGAACCGCACGCCGGGACCGAGACCGTCGGCGGGGCCGTCGTCGGCTACGGCTCGCCGCCCGCCGAGACACCGGAGGGCGACCGGCTCACCATGGACCTCGGCATCCCCACCCCGCCCAGCCCCTACGAACCGGCACCCGAACCGCCCCGCGACCCGTTCCTCTTCCGGGCCTCGGTAGCCCGCCCGGGTGACGCGCTGGTCATGTGCAGTCCCGGCCTCGCCGAGCCGCTGCGCGGCGAACCCGCGCTGTGCGCCTATCTCGCCCGGCGCTGGTCCGGCGGCACCCCGCCGGGGCTCGCCGCGTTCCTCGCCGACACCCAGGTGCGGGTGAAGGGGTACGCCGACGACCGTACGGCCGCGGTCGTCTGGGAGGCGTGACGCCGGTCCCTGTGCGTGGATAAGAGGTATCCGCCCACAGGGAAGGGGCACCCGTCCGCCATGGCCAAGCAGAACGTCGCCGAGCAGTTCGTCGACATCCTCGTCCGCGCCGGAGTCCGCCGCCTCTACGGCGTCGTCGGCGACAGCCTCAACCCGGTGGTCGACGCCGTCCGCCGCAACTCCGCCATCGACTGGATCCACGTCCGCCACGAGGAGACCGCCGCCTTCGCGGCCGGCGCCGAGGCCCAGGTCACCGGGAAGCTGGCGGCCTGCGCCGGCTCCTGCGGCCCCGGCAACCTGCACCTCATCAACGGCCTCTACGACGCCCACCGTTCGATGGCCCCGGTGCTCGCCCTCGCCTCCCAGATCCCTTCCAGCGAGATCGGCCTCGGCTACTTCCAGGAGACCCACCCCGACCGCCTGTTCCAGGAGTGCAGCCACTACAGCGAGCTGATCTCCAGCCCCAAGCAGATGCCCCGCCTGCTCCAGACCGCCATCCAGCACGCGGTCGGCCGCAGCGGCGTCAGCGTGGTGAGCCTGCCGGGCGACATCGCCGACGAGCCGGCGCCGGAGCATCCCGCCGAGAGCGCGATCGTCACCTCGCGGCCCACCGTCCGCCCCGGTGACGAGGACCTCGACCGGCTGGTCGCGATGATCGACGCGGCGGACAAGGTGACGCTGTTCTGCGGCAGCGGCACCGCGGGCGCCCACGCGGAGGTCATGGAACTCGCCGGAAAGATCAAGTCCCCGGTGGGACACGCCCTGCGCGGCAAGGAGCACATCCAGTACGACAACCCGTACGACGTCGGCATGAGCGGACTGCTCGGCTACGGCGCCGCCTACGAGGCCACCCACGAGTGCGACCTGCTCATCCTGCTCGGCACCGACTTCCCCTACAACGCCTTCCTCCCCGACGACGTGCAGATCGTGCAGGTCGACGTGCGCCCCGAGGTGCTGGGCCGCCGGTCCCGCCTCGACCTCGCCGTGTGGGGCGACGTGCGCGAGACGCTGCGCTGTCTGGTGCCGCGGGTGCGGGCCAAGGAGAACCGGCGGTTCCTGGACCGGATGCTCAAGAAGCACGCGGACGCGCTGGAGGGGGTGGTGAAGGCCTACACCCGCAAGGTGGACAAGCACGTCCCGATCCACCCCGAGTACGTGGCCTCCGTGCTCGACGAACTCGCCGACGAGGACGCGGTGTTCACGGTCGACACCGGTATGTGCAACGTCTGGGCGGCCCGCTACGTCTCGCCCAACGGCCGCCGCCGGGTGATCGGTTCCTTCTCGCACGGCTCCATGGCCAACGCGTTGCCGATGGCGATCGGCGCGCAGTTCACCGACCGGCGGCGCCAGGTCGTGTCGATGTCCGGCGACGGCGGCTTCGCCATGCTGATGGGCGACTTCCTCACCCTCGTGCAGTACGACCTGCCGGTGAAGGTCGTCCTGTTCAACAACTCGGCTCTCAGCATGGTCGAGTTGGAGATGCTGGTCGCGGGCCTGCCCTCGTACGGCACCACCAACGTCAACCCCGACTTCGCCGCCGTCGCCCAGGCCTGCGGCGCCTACGGGGTGCGGGTCGAGAAGCCCAGGCAGCTCGCGGGCGCGCTGAAGGACGCCTTCAAGCACAAGGGCCCGGCCCTCGTCGACGTCGTCACCGACCCCAACGCGCTGTCCATCCCGCCGAAGATCAGGGCCGACATGGTCACCGGCTTCGCGCTCTCCGCGTCCAAGATGGTGCTGGACGGCGGGGTGGGCCGGATGGTCCAGATGGCCCGCTCCAACCTCCGCAACGTGCCGCGGCCGTAGGGCACGTCCTGGGGGCTCAGCCTTCGACCGGCACCCACTGGCGGACGCCGTCCACGAACCCGTACCAGTACTCCGGCAGACCCTTGACGGAGCTGGTGCGGAACGGCCTGCCGTGGTCGTCGATCCGGACCGTGCCGGACCGGCCCTGCGAGGACCAGTCCAGCTCCAGGTACCAGCGGCAGTCGCAGCCCTCGGTGCGCGCCTGGACGCGGAGCACCTCCGGGTCGGTGGCGGAGACCCGGTAGGGCAGCCGCATGGTGGAGACGGTCTGCCCGTCCGGGCCCTGCCCGGCCACCGGGCGGGCCAGCGGCCGGTCCTTGTCCAGGTCGACGTCGAAGTAGCGCGGGGTGAGGCCGCCGCCGCAGCCGTCGGCCATCGAGTAGGCGATGCCCGGCGCGGGCGTGGTCCGGCCGACCACCCGTACCCGCAGGTCCTCCAGGACGACGGCCGTGGACGACCGGCCCTGGACCGAGATCTGGACGATGGTGTCGCGGCCGTGCACCGCGTTCTGGGTGGCCGCCCAGGTGCCCGCGTCCTGCGGGACGGGCGGTGGCGGGACCTGCGACGGCTGCTTGTCGATGATGTAGTCGTGGTCGCAGCCCAGCTCCCAGACCTGCGAACTGGCCGTCCAGGCGAGCGGGACCCCGGCAGGCGCGGCGGCGGTCGACCTGCCAGGAGCGGCGGAGGCGGGAGCCTGCTTCGAGCCGTGGGGCGCGGCGGACGGTGAACGGCGGCCGGGGGAGGCGGTGGTGTCGGGGGACGGGCCGGCGGACACGGCGCCGCCGGCGCGGCGGGCGTCCCCGGCGGCGGTCGTCGGGGAGGAGACGGGCGGGCGCGCCGAGGCGCCGCCGGGCGAGCGGCGGTCGGACGGGGCGACCAGACTGCCCAGCGTCACCAGCAGGACGACGGCCGCGGCCGAGCCCACCAGGATCCGGCGGCGCCGGTACCACGGACGGGCCGCCGCACCGGAGTCCGGCGGGGTCTCCTCCCGGTCCCCCTCCTTCTCGGGCGGCCCGCCGGGCTCCGGCTCCGCCCGCTCCGCGGGAGACGCGGGTTCCGCCTCGCGGGGCGCGGTCTCCCCGGCGGTCCGCGGCCGCTGCCGTGCCGCCACCGCCCGTAACCAGCGTTCGTGGAGTTCGAGCCGCTCCTCGGGAGCCGCACCGCAGAACGCGGCCAGGCGTTCGACCGGGGCGAAGTCCAGCGGCACCGCCTCGCCCGCGCAGTAGCGGTGCAGGGTAGAGGTGTTCATGTTGAGGCGGCGGGCCAGCGAGCCGTAGCTCCGGTCCGTGCGGTCCTTCAACTGCCGCAGCAGCGCCGCGAACTCCTCGACGTCCTCGCGCACGGGCACCTCTCCCGGTCGTCCCTGTCCCAGGCACTCATATACCTGCACGTCAACGGGGCTGGGATGGTTCCAGGCCGGCGGAACGGGCTCCGGGCGTTGCGGTCGGCGGGGGCGGCGGCCGATGCTTCTGGTGCCGCACCGACCAGGGCCGGACCGACCAGCCGGCGCCGTCAGCGGCGTCCCACACCCATGAACCGACCCGACGGGGGACCAGCCATGCCCAAGCGCACCCGAGCAGGCACGCTCACCATGATCATCGGCGTCGCACTGGCCGCGGGCGCCTCGCTCGCCGTCCCGGCGGCGGCCGCCCCCACGGCGGCCGCCCCGAAGCCGCCGGGCTTCCTCGCGGCGGCCGACCTGCCGCCGCACCCGAGTTCGCCCTGGACGGCGGGCAAGGTCACCGCCGGCGTCCCAGAGGGGGTCCAGCAGGACCTCTGCCTCGGCGTCGTCCTCGGCGGCGGCCAGAACACCTGGTACCGGGAGTTCCGGACCGACCTCGACACCCGTGCGCGTCAGGTCAGCGTGCGACTGCCCAGCGCCGACGCGGCGAAGAGCCGGGTCAGGAAGCTGGACGAGGACATCGTGTCCTGCGCGGACCGGATGGAGATGGAGGACCCGGAGACCCGGGCCGCGTTCCAGGACCACGGCGACCTGCCCGTCGGCGACGGCGCCCACGTGTACGCCATCCACACGGAGACCTCCTGGGGCGCCAGTGACATCCGGCTGCTCTCGCTCGGACGGGAGGGCAACACCATGACGGTCGTGGACTGGGGGCAGATGGGCGGCTTCCAGGACGCACCCGTGAAGGCGTTCAAGAGGACGACCGTCACGGCCGTCGGCAAGCTCCACTGAGGGACCGCGGGCCGTCCTCCCGTCCGGGGGAGGGGAGGACGGCCCCGCCCCACATCGGCCATCCGCCTTCGACAGCCACCGTGAACAGCACAGACACCACAGACACCACAGACACCACAGACACCACAGTCACCGCAGACATCGCAGAAAACGGGGAATCAGACATGAGCACCAAGACCCGCACCGCCCTCACCGCCGGCGTCCTCGCCGTGGCCCTCGGGCTCGGCGTCACCGCCCAGGCGTCGGCCGGCTCCGCGCGCAGCGTCGCCGGCGACCCGTCGGACAACCTCACCCGGATCGCCGACTTCTACGGCTCCTACATCGACGCCGTCAGCGACCCGGACGGAAGCGGCGGCCTGCCCACCGCGCTGCGCGCCTACTACCTCGACCCGGCCTACGCGAAGGTGCTGGCGGCCTGGGAGGAGCGGGAGCACGCCAACGGGGTGCTCCAGGCCCAGAACACCCCGCTGCGGTGGAAGGTCACCGAGGCCGGCACGGCGAAGAACCGCACCGAGGCCGTCGTCACCCTCACCTGGAGCCGGAACGTGACGACGAAGCTGCACGTCGACATGACCCGGAACACCCACAAGATCATTCACATCGGCACCAAGGGCCTCGGGAGCAAGTAGGCGGAAGGGTCGCTTTCGGCCAGGTTCGGCGGTGCCGGGAACCGCGTGAAACAGCCGGGCCGTTCGGCCAGGGGCTGTTTCACGCCGGGTCCGCGGCACCGTTGGCGCGTACGGGACGGTCCGGGAGACGACGTACGGGCCGGGGCCGGTTCAGGACATGGCCGAACACCCGGTCGTCATCGGCGTGACATGACTGGCCCGTGCCCGAACGGGCATGGATCCCCGTGAACGTGTTCGATCAGGAGGGGAACCGGCAACAGCGCGCGGGCGGGGGTCATGAACAGTCAGGCACGAGGGGGCGGTCCCGTTGCCATCGGGGCCTCCTCGGCGAGGACGGCGGGGGAAGAGACCGGCTCGACGGAACGGGGAGATCCGGCACGGCTCAGGCGCCGACTGGGACGGTCGGACCTGCGGGCGGTGCCCGAGGCGCGCAGGGAACTGCGGGAGCTGCTGCGGCACTGGGGGAAACCGGGCCGCTCGGAGATCGCGGAGCTGCTCACCAGCGAACTCGTCACCAACGCGCTCGTCCACACCGACCACGAGGCCGTCCTGATCGCCGTCGTGGGACCGAGCCAGCTGCGCGTGGAGGTACGGGACTTCGTGGGCCGGCGGCCCCGGGTGTGCGCCCCGGACACCGGCGACGGCACCCACGGCCGGGGCATGGTGCTGGTCGACTCCCTCGCGGACTCCTGGGGCGTCCAGCCGCACGAGGTGGGCAAGTCGGTGTGGTTCGAACTGGACGCCGACGCCGCCTGACGGTGGCGCGGCGCAACGGGACGGGGGCATGACCCTGAAGGTCACGCCCCCGTCCCGATGGTGCCGTCCGGCAGCAGCCGGTCAGCCGAACTGCTGCTCCAGGTCCTTGAGCTTGCGCTCAAGGGAGTCGAGGCGCGGCAGCGCCATGGTGTCGTCCTCCGCGGTCAGGTCGACCGTGATCGGGTCAGACCCTTTGCGGACTGGCTGGAGGGAGGGCCGCTGGCGTACGGGCAGCTGCTCCGGCGCCGATATGGCAGGCTCCGCAGCGGGCTGGGAGGGCCCACGCTCGACCTGATGCATCTCCTCCTGGCGGCCGGGGCGTCCCACGAAGCCGCGGTGGCCCCGGCTTATCGCCTTCAGCTGAGCCTTCTCCAGCCGGCTCTGCTCGCGGCGGCGCAGCCGGTTCTCCTCCTTCTGGCGCTTGTCGTCGCGCACCTCCTCGACCGCCTCGTCCAGGCTGCGGACACCCTCCAGGAGCATCAGCGACCAGGCCCGGTAGGTCTCGACGGGCGCGCGCAGCCAGCGCACTATGCGGATCTGCGGCAGCGGGCGCGGCACCAGACCCTGCTCGCGCAGAGCGGCCCGGCGGGTCTGCTTCAGCGCGCGGTCGAAGAGAACGGCAGCGGAGAGCGACATGCCGGAGAAGAACTGCGGCGCACCGTCGTGGCCGCCGCCCCGCGGCGCGTGCACCCAGTTGAACCAGGCGGACGCGCCCGCGAAGGTCCACACCAGGATCCGGGAGCCGAGCGCCGCGTCGCCGTGGCTGGCCTCGCGGACCGCGAGGACGGAGCAGAACATCGCCGCACCGTCCAGGCCGAACGGCACCAGGTACTCCCAGCCGCCGGACAGATTGAGGTTCTGCTGGCCGAAGCCGACCAGTCCGTGGAAGGAGAGGGCGGCCGCGACCGCCGCACAGCAGAACAGAAGCACATAGGAAGCCGTGGCGTATATGGCTTCCTTACGCCTGCGCCGCTCTTCGTTGCGCTCCCACGAGTCGTCCTTCGCGTGCTCCCCGCCGGACCGCTTGGACCGCGTCAGCACCGCCACCGCGACCAGTATGCCCAGGAGCAGTACGGCGCCCGGAAGCAGCCAGTTCAGCGATATGTCGGTCAGTCTCATCTAGGGGTCCCTTGCATTGGGATAGGGCGTATCGCCCGTCATAGTGGCCCAATCCCACTGGCCCTCAGGGGGTTTCGGGGCAAGAGACCGCCAAGGAAGTGCAAGGGTTGCCCCAGGGCGGCATTCTGCTCGAACTGCCGCGTGAGGGGCGGGAGTTGAGTTCGAGTAAGAGTACCCATACGAGTGGTTCCACGGAAAGTTCCTGCGGCAAGTGAGGAAGTTGTGAATTCCCTGTCCGCGCAGGGGGCGTCCCGCCCGCGATGATCTTAGAGGATCCCGGCGGGTGCCGTGTGCCGGGGGAGGTGCTGAGGGAGCCTCAGGCCGCGGCGACCGCGGTGAGTTTGGCGATCCGCTCGTCGTCGCAGGTGCGCGGGCAGGTGACGCAGGTGTCCTCGGGGCGCAGCGTGTAGTACATGCAGCAGCTCGCCCGGTCCCGGGTCGGCAGCGGTTCGCCGGCCGGGCCCGTCAGCACCCGGAAGGCGGCGGACCCGGCGTACGGCTTGGTGGCGCCCGGCAGCAGCCGCTCCAGTTCCCGTACGGCACGCTCCTCGTCGTCCAGCAGTCCCGCGACGTACCAGAGCCCTTCGACGATCTCGTCGGTGGCCATGCCCCACAGCGCGCGCCCGCGCCGCCGCATCCGCGGTCCGAAGGCGCCGAGGACCGGCTCCAGGTGCTCGGCGACGGCCGCCCGCACCTCGGCCCGCAGCGCCTCCTCGCCCGGGACGACGACCGCGCCGGGCAGCGCCGCCGCCGGGTCGTCCGGCAGGCAGGCGAAGGAGCCGGCGCGGACCGCCATGCGGCCGGCGACGCGGTCGTAGGAGACGTCCGCCACGGGCAGCCGCGGGACCCGGCGGTCCAGGAACCAGGGGAGGGTGATCAGGAGGCAGGCGGCCCAGGTGTAGCGGTGCAGGCCGAAGCCGGCCACCACGTCCGGGCGTCCCGGCTGCCCGTAGTCCCGCAGGATCTGGTCCTCGTCCCACGCCAGGAAGGTGTCCAGGCCGGTCCCGCCCGCCGCCAGCTCGTCGGCGCCGACCCAGCCGCCGCCCCGGGGGGCCGGCTCGTCCCGGCCCAGCACCGTGATCGCGAGGTCCGGGCAGACCTCGGTCAGACGGGTGTAGGCGGCGGAGACGGGCGAGGTCATGGGCTACCACCGATCGGGTGCGGGCCGACTGCTGGATAAGTAAGCCTTACCTTACCCACTCATTCGGAAATTTGAACTATCGCCCGGGGCGCCTAAGGTGCTTGACGGACGGGTGACAACCCACCGTTAATGACCCAAGTCCCGACGAGTCGGAGGAGGACCCGTGAACCGTCGCGCGCACCCGGCTCCGGCCGAGACGGCCAGGGTGCCGGCGCAGGCGCGGTCCGGGGAGCCGGTCCGGGAGACGGGCGGTCCTCTCGCGGGCGCGCCGGCCGCACGCGGCGAGCACACGCACGGCGAACGGCCGATCCCCGGGGCCAGGCCCGCCGTGCAGCGGGCGTCCGTGCGCGGGCAGATCCTGGACGCGCTGCGCACGGCGCTCGCGGGCGGGGAGCTGACGCCCGGCGAGGTGTACTCGGCGCCGGCTCTGGGGGAGCGGTTCGGGGTCTCCGCGACGCCCGTGCGCGAGGCGATGCAGCAGCTGGCGCTCGAAGGCGCGGTCGAGGTCGTGCCCAACCGCGGGTTCCGGATCGTCCGGCGCGGCGCGCGGGAACTCGCCGAACTGGCCGAGGTGCGGGCGCTGATAGAGGTCCCGGTGGTGATGCGGCTGGCGCGCAGCGTGCCGGCCGAGCGGTGGGCTGCGTTGCGGCCGCTGGCCGAGGAGACGGTGCGGGCGGCGGCGCTGGGGTGCGGGGCGACCTACGCGGAGGCCGACCGTGCCTTCCATCGTGCGGTGCTCGCCCTCGCGGGCAACGAGCAGTTGGTGCAGATCGCCGAGGACCTGCAGCGGCGGGCGGTTCCGTTGCACGGGGGGCGGGCGGATCTGGTGGCGGACGCGGGTGAGCATGCGGCGTTGCTGGACGCGTTGATCGCGGGGGAGTTGGACGTGGTGCGGCGGCTGGTGGGCGGGCACTTCGGCGCCGTGCGCTGAGCCGGGACGCGGCGGGCCGCCGCGGGGGTTCGCGCTGTCCGCCGGGTGCGGGCGCGTCGTGGTTCCTCGCGCAGTTCCCCGCGCCCCTTAGGTCGTGGGGGCGGTCGCTGTTCGTCGGGTGCGGGCGCGTTGTGGTTTCTCGCGCAGTTCCCCGCGCCCCTTAGGTCGTGGGGGCGGTCGCTGTCCGGCGGGTGCGGGTGGGTTGTGGTTGGTCGCGCGGTTCCCCGCGCCCCCAGGGGCGCGGGGAACCACGACGGTGGCGCGGGGATCGTGCTACGCCGTTGCTGTTCCTGGGGTGGGTGGGGTCAGTTGGTGGGCCAGCCAGGTGGGGACGCCGCCCAGGAGGCGGAAGAGGCGGCCCGCCTCCTCCCGCAGCCGCGACGCCTCCGGCTCGGACTCCGTGTCGGCCAGGGACGCGAGCGCCGGTGCCGTCCCCACCAGATAGCCCAACTCCTCCCTGATCCGCAGCGACTCCGCGAACCCGTGCCGGGCCTCCGCCAACTCCCCTTCCCGCAGGGCAAGTCCGGCCAGATGACGCCAGGTGAAGGAGAGCAGCAGCGGATCCGCGTGGGCGGTGGCGGCGGCGTGGGCCCGCCGGTAGGCCGCCCGTGCCGCCTGCGGGGAGCGGGTCAGGTTCTCCGCCAGCAGGCCCCGGCGGAAGTCGAGCAGGGCCCGCCCCGGCGCCCCCGGCGGAATCAGCGCCGCCGCCCTGCCGAGCGCGGCCCGCGCCTCGTCGGCCCGGTCCCGCACCCCGTGCAGCGTGGCCGCGTAGGCGAGTTGGCCGCGTTCGCAGGCCGCCGCGCCGCGTTCCTCGTCGGTGCGGGCCGCCGCCTCCGCCGTGCGCAGCGCGTCCTCCGCCTCGCTCCAGCCGCCCTCGGTGTAGAGGCACCGCTCGACCATCAGCCCCGCCCGTTGCAGGGTGTACGTGGGCGTGTCCGTCGGCAGCAGTGCCGCCGCGTCGGCCCAGCAGGCCCGCGAGCGCAGCCGCCACACCGCGGTCTGGAGCGGATCGTCACCAGCGGTCGTCCCGTTCCCAGACATGGCGGAGTACGCCACGTTGCCCTCCCCTAGCACGCCGTCGAGCTGTGAAGTGGTGGCCGCATTCCAGCACTGATCGCCGCGCGGGGCCAAGAGGGTGGGTGAATAATTTCACAAAGTCGTGGGACGCCGGCGGCACTCGGCGTGAGTCCGCCGCGTGTCCGGGTGACCTCAGCTCATCCGCAACGCCAAGAAGAAATCGAGCTTGTCCTCCAGTCGCGACAGGTCCCGGCCCGTCAACTGCTCGATCCTCCCCACGCGATAGCGCAGCGTGTTGACGTGCAGGTGGAGACGGGTCGCGCAGCGGGTCCAGGAGCCGTCGCAGTCGAGGAACGCCTCCAGGGTCGGGATCAGCTCGGCGCGGTGCCTGCGGTCGTAGTCCCGCAGCGGATCCAGCAGACGGGCGGTGAAGGCGCGGCGGACGTCGTCGGGGACGAAGGGGAGCAGCAGGACGTGCGAGGCCAGTTCCTGGTGGCCGGCCGCGCAGACCCGGCCGGGACGGGCGGCGGCCACCCGGCGGGCGTGCCGGGCCTCCTCCAGGGCGCCGCGCAGCCCCTCCGCCGAGTGCACGGCCGCACTGACGCCGAGGGTGATCCGGCCGTCGTCGTTCAGGCCCGCGGACAGCGGGCCGCGCACGGCCTTCAGAAGCGCGTCGGCGTGCATGCCGGACTCCGAGCCGTCGTGCTCGGCGGTGACCGCGGGGAGCGGAACCAGGGCGATCGCCTCGTCGCCGGTGTGGGCCACCGCTATCCGGTCGGAGGGTTCAGGCCCGGTGGCCTGCGGGTCGACCAGGATCTCCTCCAGCAGGGACTGCGCGACCGGGCCGCCCTCGACCTCGCCGCCGTCCCATTCCACCCGGGCCACAACCACCTGCCAGTGCGGGGCCGCGCCGAGGCCCGGCAGCAGGACCGGCGCGGCCACCCGCAGACGTGCGGCGATCTCGGCCGGGGCCGCGCCCGTCTGGACCAGCTCCAGCACCTCCTGGGCCAGCCGGCGCCGCACCGTGCGGGCCGCGTCGCGGCGGTCGCGCTCGACGGCGATCAGCTGCGTGACGCCCTGGAGCAGGTCGAGGCGCTCGTCCTGCCAGTCGCTCGCGTCCGCCTCGACGGCCAGCAGCCAGTCCGACAGCACGGTCTCGCGCACGTCCCGGGCGCCCTGCGCGGACCGGCCGCTGCTGCGGACCGGGAAGAGCGAGAACGTGGAGCCGTCCAGGAGCACCCGGTGCGGGCCCCGGCGGCCGGTGCGGACGGCGGCCAGGTGCTCGGCGGCCAGCCGGGCGCAGGCGTCGCCCGGCAGCGCGGGCCCGGACACCTTGGAGCCCGCGATCAGGCGGCCGGTCGGGGAGAGCACCCAGGCCCGCAGGTCGAGGTCGGAGCCGAGCAGGTCGAGGACGACGTCCGGGCCGCCGCCGGCCGGGCCCGAGGTCATCATCCGGCGGTGCCGTTCGACGACGGCCGCCAGGTCCCCGGCCCGCTCGCCGCTGACCTGCCGTACGACGTGCTCGGTGATCGTCGCGAACGCCACCGACTCGTGCACCGCGAAGAGCGGCAGGCGGTGCCGGACGCAGGCCGCCACCAGGTCGTCCGGGATGTCCCCGAGCTCGGCCTCGCCGGCCGCGAGCGCGGCCACCCCGGCCTGCGCCAGGAGTCGTACGAACGGCTCGGTGTCCCCGGCGTCCCGGCGCCAGGCCAGGCCCGTCAGCACCAGCTCGCCGCCGGAGAGGTAGCGGCTGGGGTCGCGCAGGTCGGTGGTCATCACCCCGCGCACGGTGCGGTCCAGCTCGTCCTCGCCGCCGAGCAGCCGCAGGCCCAGCGCATCGGTGTCCAGCAGTGCGCGCAGCCGCATCTCGTCGCCGCCGTTCTGTGTCTCGAAATCTACGATGAATCGTGCAGTGTCATGGCTGAGGCGCCCGGCGTGCGAGGTCACGGGCCGCGATCACGAGGTGCCTGGGCGTTTCCAGCGTTTCCACAGGAAAGCCGGGAGGTTACTGATGACCTCCGTTCATACGAATCTACAAGATGCCTGTGCTGGCCAGCCAACTCCTTCATGGTTTCGGTGACTGACCCCGGTGGAGTACGGGGCGGTGTACTGACGTCATTCCGCGTTAACAGGACATGAACGAGCCGGGCCCGCCGCACACGGATTGGCTCAATCCGCACGACTCACGAGACTCACGAGACGGAGAAGAGAGCCGGTCATGGACTTCCTTCGCCCCGCCAGCTGGGAGGAGGCGCTCGCCGCGAAGGCCGAGCACCCCACCGCAGTGCCGATCGCGGGTGGCACCGATGTGATGGTCGAGATCAACTTCGACCACCGCCGGCCCGAGTACCTCCTCGATCTCAACCGCATCGGCGAACTCTACGAATGGGAGGCCGGCGAGGAGAGCGTACGGCTCGGCGCCTCCGTCCCGTACACCCGGATCATGGAGAACCTGCGCACCGAGCTGCCGGGCCTGGCCCTCGCCTCGCACACCGTGGCCTCCCCGCAGATCCGCAACCGCGGCGGCGTCGGCGGCAACCTCGGCACCGCCTCCCCGGCCGGCGACGCCCACCCCGCGCTGCTCGCGGCCGGCGCCGAGGTCGAGGCCGTCTCGGTGCGCGGCACCCGGCTCATCCCCGTCGACGACTTCTACACCGGCGTCAAGCGCAACGCCCTGGCGCCGGACGAGCTGATCCGCGCGGTGCACGTGAAGAAGGCCGACGGCCCCCAGCAGTACTCCAAGGTCGGCACCCGCAACGCCATGGTCATCGCCGTCTGCGCGTTCGGGCTGGCCCTCCACCCGGAGACCCGCACGGTCCGTACCGGCATCGGTTCCGCCGCCCCGACCCCGGTGCGCGCGAGGACCGCCGAGGACTTCCTGAACGCGGCGCTCGACGAGGGCGGCTTCTGGGACAACGGAAAGATCATCACCCCGTCGGTCGCCCAGCAGTTCGCGGACCTGTGCGCCGCCGCCTGCAACCCGATCGACGACGTCCGGGGCACCGCGAGCTACCGCCGTCACGCGGTCGGTGTGATGGCCCGCCGGACGCTCACCTGGACCTGGGAGTCGTACCGCGGCGCCCGCCGCCTCACGGAGGGAGCCGCCTGATGCGCGTCAACTTCACTGTCAACGGACGCCCCCAGGAAGCCGACGACGTCTGGGAGGGCGAGTCCCTGCTGTACGTCCTGCGGGAGCGCCTCGGCCTGCCAGGCTCCAAGAACGCCTGCGAGCAGGGCGAGTGCGGCTCCTGCACCGTTCGGCTGGACGGCGTGCCGGTCTGCTCCTGTCTGGTCGCGGCCGGTCAGGCGCAGGACCGCGAGGTGGTCACCGTCGAGGGTCTCGCCGACTACGCCAAGGACCGCTCCCGCGGCACGGCGCTCGACGAGGCGAAGCGCGGGCAGGCCAGGCCCGCCGCCGACTCCCGGACCGGCGAGGGCACCGAACTCTCCCCGATCCAGCAGGCGTTCATCGACGCCGGCGCCGTCCAGTGCGGCTTCTGCACCCCGGGGCTGCTGGTCGCCGCCGACGAGATGCTGGAGCACAACCCGAACCCGAGCGACGCGGACATCCGCGAGGCGCTGTCGGGCAACCTGTGCCGCTGCACCGGCTACGAGAAGATCATGGACGCGGTCCGCCTCGCGGCCGCCCGGCAGGGAGAGGCGGTCTGAGCCCCATGCCCACCATCGGCACTCCCACCAAGATCACCCAGGGCTCCCGGACCAGGGGCGGCGTCGGCGAGTCCACGCTCCGCCCCGACGGCACCCTCAAGGTCACCGGCGAGTTCGCGTACTCCTCGGACATGTGGCACGAGGACATGCTCTGGGGCCAGATCCTGCGCTCCACGGTCGCGCACGCCGAGATCGTCTCGATCGACACCAGTGAGGCGCTCGCCCAGCCCGGCGTCTACGCGGTCATGACCTACGACGACCTGCCCACCGAGGTGAAGAACTACGGCCTGGAGATCCAGGACACCCCGGTCCTCGCGCACGGCCGGGTCCGCCACCACGGCGAGCCGGTCGCGATCGTGGCCGCCGACCACCCGGAGACCGCCCGTCGCGCCGCGGCCAAGATCAAGGTCGAGTACCGCGAGCTGCCCGTCATCACCGACGAGGCCTCCGCGACCGCCCCGGACGCCGTCCACATCCACGAGAACCGCGACGACCACCACATCGGCCACGTCCCGCACCCGAACATCGTGCACCGCCAGCCGATCATCCGCGGCGACGCCGACGAGGCCGCCAAGAGGGCCGACGTCATCGTCAAGGGCGAGTACTACTTCGGCATGCAGGACCAGGCCTTCCTCGGCCCCGAGTCCGGCCTCGCGGTGCCCGAGGAGGACGGCGGCGTCCACCTCTACATCGCCACCCAGTGGCTCCACTCCGACCTGCGCCAGATCGCCCCGGTCCTCGGCCTGCCCGAGGACAAGGTGCGGATGACGCTGTCCGGCGTCGGTGGCGCCTTCGGCGGCCGCGAGGACCTGTCGATGCAGATCCACGCCTGCCTGCTGGCGCTGCGCACCGGCAAACCGGTCAAGATCGTCTACAACCGGTTCGAGTCCTTCTTCGGGCACGTCCACCGCCACCCGGCCCGCCTCTACTACGAGCACGGCGCCACCCGCGAGGGCAAGCTGACGCACGTGAAGTGCCGGATCGTGCTCGACGGCGGCGCCTATGCGTCCGCCTCCCCGGCCGTGGTCGGCAACGCCTCCTCGCTCGGCATCGGTCCCTACGCCGTCGACGACGTCCAGGTCGAGGCCATCGCCCTCTACACCAACAACCCGCCCTGCGGCGCGATGCGCGGCTTCGGCGCGGTCCAGGCGTGCTTCGCCTACGAGGCGCAGATGGACAAGGTGGCGGCCCGACTGGGCATGGACCCGGTGGAGTTCAGGAAGCTGAACGCCATGGAACAGGGCACCCTGCTGCCCACGGGACAGCCCGTCGACTCCCCGGCCCCGGTCGCCGAACTCCTGCGCAGGGTCAAGGCGATGCCGCTGCCGCCCGAGCAGCAGTGGCTGTCGGCCGGCACCGCGGCGGACGTACGGCAGCTGCCCGGCGGCCTGTCCAACACCACGCACGGCGAGGGCGTCGTCCGCGGGGTCGGCTACGCGGTCGGCATCAAGAACGTCGGCTTCTCCGAGGGCTTCGACGACTACTCGACCGCCAAGGTCCGCGTCGAGGCCGTCGCCGGTGAGCCGGTCGCCACCGTGCACACCGCGATGGCGGAGGTCGGCCAGGGCGGGGTCACCGTCCACGCGCAGATCGCCCGTACCGAGCTGGGCGTCACCCAGGTCACCATCCACCCGGCCGACACCCAGGTGGGCAGCGCCGGTTCGACCTCGGCCTCGCGCCAGACGTACGTCACCGGCGGAGCGGTCAAGAACTCCTGCGAACTCGTCCGCGAGAAGGTGCTGGAGCTCGGCCGCCGCAAGTTCGGCACGTACCACCCGGCCTGGGCCACCGCCGAACTGCTCCTGGAGGGCGGCAAGGTCGTCACCGACGGCGGCGAGGTGCTCGCCGCTCTGGCCGACGTGCTCGGCGACGACGTGGTCGAGATCGAGGCGGAATGGCGCCACCGGCCGACCGTGCCCTTCGACCTTCGCACCGGCCAGGGCAACGGCCATGTCCAGTACAGCTTCGCCGCGCACCGCGCGGTCGTCGAGGTCGACACGGAGCTGGGCCTGGTCAAGGTCGTCGAGCTGGCCTGCGCCCAGGACGTCGGCAAGGCGCTCAACCCGCTCTCGGTCGTCGGCCAGATCCAGGGCGGCACGACCCAGGGCCTCGGCGTCGCGGTGATGGAGGAGATCATCGTCGACCCGAAGACCGCGAAGGTCAGGAACCCGTCCTTCACGGACTACCTCATCCCGACCATCCTCGACACGCCGACCATCCCGGTCGACGTCCTCGAACTCGCCGACGACCACGCCCCCTACGGGCTCCGTGGCATCGGCGAAGCCCCGACCCTGTCGTCGACACCGGCCGTCCTCGCGGCGATCCGGAACGCGACGGGTCTGGAGCTGAACCGCACGCCGGTCCGTCCGGAACACCTCACCGGCACCGGCCCCTCGGGGTCCTGATCCGGTGAGCCGTCCTGGGGGACCGGGTCCCCCAGGGCCGTCAACTGTTCGTCTCGGGCCGTCCCCCGGGTCGGGCACTCCCCAAATCCCGCTCATCGCCACCGGCATGCCGCGGGTGCCCCTATGAACCTTGGGAGTAGGCCCATATGACCCAGCAGTCACTGGAGCCGGAGACCGTCGCCGACGACGCGGGTGAGGGAACCCGCGTCCCGGCCGGACGGTCCTGGCTCGACCGGTACTTCCACATCTCCGGGAGAGGATCCACCGTCGCGCGCGAGGTCCGCGGCGGTGTCACCACCTTCATGGCGATGGCGTACATCCTCCTGCTCAACCCGCTGATCCTGTCCGGCAAGGACGTGGCGGGCGACGCCCTCGGCCAGAAGGCGCTGATCACCGCGACCGCGTTCGCGGCGGCCTTCACCACGCTCCTGATGGGCTCCGTCGGCAAGGTGCCGCTCGCCCTCGCCGCCGGCCTGTCCGTCTCCGGCGTGCTCTCCTCGCAGGTCGCCCCGCAGATGACCTGGCCGCAGGCGATGGGCATGTGCGTGCTCTACGGCGTGGTCATCATGCTGCTGGTCGTCACCGGCCTGCGTGAGATGATCATGAACGCGATCCCGCTCGCGCTCAAGCACGGCATCACCATGGGCATCGGCCTGTTCATCGCCCTCATCGGCCTGTACAAGTCCGGGTTCGTGCACCAGGGCAAGGCCACCCCGCTCAGCCTCGGCCCGGCCGGCGAACTCACCGGCTGGCCGGTGCTGCTCTTCGCCGGCACCCTGCTGCTGATCTTCATGCTGCAGGCCCGGAACGTCCCCGGCGCCCTCCTGATCGGCATCGTCAGCGGCACCGTCGTGGCCGCCGTCCTCAACGGCCTGGGTGTCATCGACCCCGAGCAGTGGGCCAACGGCGCTCCCGAACTGCACGGCTCCGCCGTCTCCATGCCGGACTTCTCGCTCTTCGGGCACGTCGAGTTCGGCGGCTGGGGCAAGGTCGGCGCGATGACGGTCGCGATGATCGTCTTCACGCTGGTGCTCGCCGGGTTCTTCGACGCGATGGCCACCATCATCGGCGTCGGCACGGAGGCGAAGCTCGCCGACGACAAGGGCCGGATGCCGGGCCTGTCCAAGGCGCTGTTCATCGACGGAGCGGGCGGCGCGATCGGAGGCGTGGCCGGCGGCTCCGGGCAGACCGTGTTCGTCGAATCGGCGACCGGTGTCGGCGAGGGCGCCCGCACCGGACTCGCCTCGGTGGTCACCGGCCTGTTCTTCGCGGCCTGTCTCTTCTTCACCCCGCTCACCGCGATCGTCCCGCAGGAGGTCGCCTCGGCCGCCCTGGTGGTCATCGGCGCGATGATGCTGATGAACGCCCGGCACGTGGACTGGGCCGACCGCGCCACCGCCATCCCGGTGTTCCTGACGGTCGTCCTGATGCCCTTCACCTACACCATCACCACGGGTGTGGCCGCCGGTGTCATCTCCTACACCGCCATCAAGGCGGCCCAGGGCAGGTCCCGGGAGATCGGGGCCTTCATGTGGGGCCTGACCGTGATCTTCCTGGTCTACTTCGCCCTCCATCCCATCGAGAGCTGGCTCGGCGTCCACTAGCCCGCCGCGCACCAAGACCCTCTGCACCACCGCCGTCGTGTAAGGAGACCGAGACATGCTGGACATCGCCGAGGAGCTCGACCGGTGGGTCGCGGACGGCCGTGACTTCGCCGTGGCCACGGTGGTGGCGGTCGGCGGCAGCGCCCCGCGCCAGCCCGGCGCCGCCCTCGCGGTGGACGCCGACGGCACCGCCGTGGGCTCGGTCTCCGGCGGGTGCGTGGAGGGCGCCGTGTACGACCTGTGCCGCCAGGCGCTGGAGGACGGCGACACCGTCCTGGAGCGCTTCGGCTACAGCGACGAGGACGCCTTCGCCGTCGGCCTGACCTGTGGCGGCGTCATCGACATCCTCGTCACCCCGGTCCGGGCGGCCGATCCCGCCCGGCCGGTGCTGCGGGCCGCGCTGGCCGCCGCCGCGCGCGGGGAGGCGGTGGCCGTCGCGCGGATCGTCGGCGGCCCGGCCGAACTCCTCGGCCGTGCCCTGTCGGTGGACGCCGACGGCCACCACCGGGGCGGCTTCGGCGCCCACCCCGAGCTGGACCGGACCGTGGCCGCCGAGGCCGGGGCCTTCCTGGACGCGGGCCGCACCGGCACCCTGGAGATCGGAGAGCAGGGCTCGCGCTGCGGAGCACCGCTCACGGTCCTGGTGGAGTCGTCCGTGCCGCCGCCCCGGATGATCGTCTTCGGCGCCATCGACTTCGCGTCGGCGCTGGTCCGCGTCGGCAAGTTCCTCGGCTACCACGTGACGGTGTGCGACGCGCGGCCCGTCTTCGCCACCGGCGCCCGATTCCCGGACGCCGACGAGATCGTCGTCGAGTGGCCGCACGTCTACCTGGAGCGGACGCGGGTGGACGGCAGGACCGTCCTGTGCGTCCTCACCCACGACGCCAAGTTCGACATCCCGCTGCTCCGGCTCGCCCTGCGGCTGCCGGTCGCCTACGTCGGCGCGATGGGCTCCCGCCGCACCCACCTGGACCGCGCCCGGCGGCTGCGCGAGGTCGGCGTCACCGAGCGGGAACTGGCCCGCCTCAGGTCCCCGATCGGCCTGGACCTCGGCGCCCGTACCCCCGAGGAGACCGCCCTGTCGATCGCGGCCGAGGTCGTCGCCGACCGCCGCGGCGGCCGGGGCCTGTCCCTGACCGGCGCCCACACCCCGATCCACCACGACCCGGCACCGGCACGCCGGATCGGCTCGGTGGCCTGACCCGCCGCCGGCGGGCCGGCGGCCTCGCCGGCCGGCCGGACGAGCCGGAGACGCGGTCCGGCGCAGCCCTGCCGCCCCCCCCGCGGGCCGAACTCCCCCCGGCCGACGGCCTCGTGCCTCCCGGCGCCGGCCGGAGCACCGGACCCGGCGCCGGTCCGGACGAGACCGCCGGCTCACCCCGCGGCGGCGGAGCGCCCGGCCCGTTCCCCCGATCGTCTCGCCGGTCCGGGCGCCAGGGGACGATGGAAGCGCCTTCCCTGACGCCGTACAGCGTCAGATGACGCGTTCGGCGCGGGAGCCGGGCCCCGGTGCGCGCGCACGGGAGCCGGGCCCCGGTGCGCGCGCGGTGCACGGCCGCGGCCCGCTCACTCCTCGGCCCAGCGCCGCAACCCCGCCAGATCGAGGACGACGGTGCGGCCCCGCCCGGTGGCCACCAGCCCCTCCCGCTGCATCGCCCGCAGGCAGCGCACCACCGACTCCCTCGACGCCCCGGCGGCGGACGCCAGTTCACGCTGATTGATCTGGACCGAGACGGCGCCCGGCAGGGGCTCGGGCACGGCCGAGCCGTACTCCACCGCGAGCTTCACCAGCAGCGCGGCGACCCGGGCCCGGGTGGTGCGGGCGCCCTGTTCGGCGCGCAGCCCGTCGGAGTCCCGCAGCCGGCCCACGACACTGCGCAGCACGGACAGGGACAGCCCCGGCTCCCGCTCCAGGAGCCGCAGGAAGGCGCCCGCGGCGACCACCACCCCCTCCGAGCGGCGCATCGCGGTGACCGTCGCGCCCCGCGGGCCGCCGTCGACGCAGGCGAGTTCGCCGAGCAGTTCACCGGGTCCGCGCAGGGCGAGCAGGCTGGTGTAGCCGTTGGCCGAGTCGACGGTGGCCTTCACCAGACCGGCCGTCAGCAGCACGACGAAGTCCGCCCGTTCGCCCTCCCGCATCAGCACCTCGCCGCGGACCCAGGCGCGGGCGTGCCCCGCCTGCCGCAGCGACTCGACTTCCCCGGGCGAGAAGAACGCCACCTCCGAGCCTCCCGGCCGCGTCGACGCACGGTGACCGTTCGGCACCGGAGGGCCACTGTCCATCGTGCGGCCCCGCTCTGCCAAGGGGCGGACGTCCGGGGCGGCGGCTACGCCTTCCTGAGCAGGGCGTTGACGGCCCGTCCGAACACCGTGCGGGAGGCGGTCCGCACCAGCGGGTCGAAGGCCGACGGCACTCCGCGCACCCGCAGTTCCTCGCGCCAGATCACCCGGGTGCGGCCGCCGGGTCCCGGCCGCACCTCCAGTTCGGCCCAGCCGAGCACCACCCGGCCGTGCTTGACCAGGCGGCACCTCCCCGGGCCGCCGTCCTCGGGGGGCTCCCAGACGGTCACCTCCATGGGGTCCTCGAAGGACAGCGGTCCGAACCCGGAGCGGGCCACGAAGACCGTGCCCACGCGGGTCGGTGGTTCGGTGAGCACGGTGACGCGCGTCAACGGGACCGCATCGGCGTGCGCGGACCACTCCGTGAGCCGGCGCCACGCCTCGTCGACCGGGAGCGGGGCCGTGCGGTGGAGAAGGAAGGTGACCACGGAACGATCGTAGAGAACCGGCCGGGCTCCGCGGGACGCGCGCCGTCCGTTCACAGGACCGCAGGAAACGTCCAAGGCGGGCCGGACCGCGTCCCCGGCGCCTACGATGCCCGTCATGGGCGGGCGAACCGGCGTGCCTCCACGGGGAGTTGGTCGACATGCCGTTGAAGAGCCATGGCGTACTGGTCGGCCGGGCCGTCGGCGTCCGGCGCGAGGGTGCCGGTGACAGCCCGCACCACCAGATCCACCTCACGGATGACGCCGGTGTTGACTACCGGGCCGCGGTCAACGTCCGCTCGCAGCAGAAGCCCGCGGAACTGCTGTACCTCGTCGACGACGACTTCACGCACCCGCTCACCGACCGCCTGGCAGGCCTGGCGGGCGGCTGGAACACCCTGCCGGCCGGCTCCTACGGCCCCCACCTCGACTTCGTGCGCGGCAATCTCTTCGACCCGGCGGCGGTGACGGCGGCGGTGACGGCCGGGACGCGGGGCGCCGGGTCGCGATCTTCCTGGCCTTCCAGAACCAGGCCTGGCACACCGGCGACGTCACCGGGCACGCCCTCGACGGCGTCGGCACCTCCCGCCCGGCCGCGGGCGACCAGCCGGTCCGGATCGTCGCGGCGCCGGTCGATCCGGCCGGCCGGCGCCCGGGGCGGAGACCGTGACCCTTCTCGACGCCTCGCCCGCGCCGGTCGACCTCACCGGCCGGCGCCTGCTGGACCGCACCGGCCAGGCGTCCGCGGTCCCGGCGGGCCCGCCGGCCGCCGGAGCCGTGCTCGCCGTACCGCTGTCCGGCGGCGCGCGGCTCGGCGACCGCGGGGGCGCGATCACCCTCACCGACGCCGCGGGCCTGAAGGGCCACGGCGTGTCCTGCACGGCCGGGCAGGCGGCCCGCGAGGGGTGGTGGGTGGTCTTCTGACGGACCGCCGCGGCCGGGCGGCCTCAGGGCCGGTAGACCTTTCCCGGTTCCGGTGTGCCGGGGGCCAGGAGCTGGGGGACGGTCACGAAGACGTAGCCGCGTTCCTTGAGGGCGTCGATGATGCCGGGCACCGCGGGCACGGTGCCGCGGTAGATGTCGTGCAGCAGGATGATCCCGTCCCGGGACACCTGGTCGAGGACCCGCCGGCGGATGAGCGCCGGATCGGTGGTCAGGTAGTCCTTGGCGGTCACGCTCCACAGCACCTCGGACAGGCCCAGCTCGCGGCATATGCGGTGCACGCGCGCGTCGGTGCGGCCCTGCGGCGGGCGCATCAGGGTGGGCCTGCGGCCGGTGAGCCGTTCGATCGCGTCGTCGGGACGGGTGAGTTCCTCGCGTATGTGCCGCTCGGAGATCTCGGTGAGGATCTTGTGGTCCCAGGTGTGGCTGGCGACCTCGTGGCCCTCGGCCGCCATCCGCCGGACCAGCTCCGGGTACTTCTCGATGTGCCGCTTGCCCAGCAGGAAGAACGTCGCCGGGACGTGCTCGCGCTTGAGGATGTCCAGCAGCCGGGCGGAGTTCTCGCTGGGTCCCGCGTCGAAGGTGAGCGCGACGCATCTGGCCCTGCGGCAGTCGACGCTCCCGAACCGGTGCTGACCCGTCGTCGGGGCGTGGCCGCGGGCGTCGGCGGGCGAGGTCGTGTCGACCTGCGCGCAGCCCGACAGGGCCAGGACCAGTGAGACGGCGGCGGCGACGGGGAACGCGACGGCGCGTCTTTCCCTCTTCTTGGTCGGAAGCTTGCTCCACAGTGGCATGGCTGGACTATACACACAGTTTATAGAATGCGTGTGCGAATACTGTTCGAGGGGCTCGGCTCCCGGAGCCGTCGGGTGTGACCATGGGGGAAGGGGACCGGACCCGACCGGAGAGGACGCGCCGTGCGCTACCGGGACCGCGCCGAGGCCGGCCGTGAACTCGCCTCCGCGCTGGCGGGGCCGAGCGCGGAAGGACGCCTGCCCGACCCGCTCGTGCTGGCACTGCCACGGGGCGGCGCGCCGGTCGCCGCCGAGGTCGCCCGCCGCCTGCGGGCCCCGCTCGACGTCCTCGTCGTCCGCAAGATCGGCGCTCCGCACCACGAGGAGTACGGCATCGGCGCGATCACCGGGGACGACCCGCCGCTCCTGGACCCGACGGCCCTGCTCCGCCTGGGCGTGCGCGAGGACGGCCTGGCCGCGGTCGTGGAGCGGGAACGGCGGGAGCTGCACCGCCGTGAACGCCGCTACCGGCAGGGGCGGCCGCCGCCCGAGGTGCGCGGCCGTACCGTGATCGTCGTCGACGACGGCCTGGCCACCGGCTCCACCGCCCGCGCCGCGCTGCGCCACGTACGGGCCCGGGGCCCGGCCCGCACCGTGCTCGCGGTCCCCGTCGGCGCGCCCGACTCCCTGGACGCGCTCACCACCGAGGCCGACCTCGTCGTCTGCCCGTACCGGCCGGCGGTGTTCCAGGCGGTCGGCGAGTTCTACGACGACTTCGCGCAACTGACCGACGCCGACGTGCTGGACGCGCTGGGCGGCGCCTGAACGGAAGGGGACACGGTGCCGGAACTGGCCGGGGACGAGGCACGGCGGCGGTTCGCCGCGGCACGGGTGGCACGGCTCGCCACCGCCGACGCGAGCGGCCGCCCGCACCTGGTGCCGGTCGTCTTCGCCCGGTACGGGACCGACGGGATCGTGACGGCCGTGGACCACAAGCCCAAGACCACGGTCCGCCTCAAGCGGCTGCGGAACATCGCCGTACAGCCGTCCGTGAGCCTGCTGGTGGACGAGTACGACGAGGACTGGGAGCACCTGTGGTGGGTCCGCGCGGACGGCCACGCGCGCGTGGTCCCCGCCGACGCGGCGGTCATCGGCCCGCTGCGGGAGAAGTACCCGCAGTACCGCGAACACCCCCCGGCCGGTCCGGTGGTCCGGGTGACCGTGACGCACTGGACCGGCTGGCAGGCCGCAGGCCGCTAGCGGGCCGCCAGCCGGTGGCGGGCCGCCGGACACGGGACGGATCGCGGGGCCCCCGCCGTCCGGCCCTCGGGCGTCGTCAGTGCTCGGCGAGGAACTGTTCCGCCCAGACGGTCTTGCCGGTGGTGGCGTGGCGGGTGCCCCAGCGTTGCGTGAGCTGGCCGACCAGGAGCAGACCGCGGCCGCCCTCGTCGTAGGTGTGGGCCCGCCGCATGTGCGGGGCCGTGTTGCTGGAGTCGAAGACCTCGCAGGTCAGAGTGTGGTCGTCGTGGATGAGCCGGAGCCGGACGGGCGGCCGTCCGTACCGGAACGCGTTGGTGACCATCTCGCTGACGATCAGCTCGGTGATGAACGCCGCCTCCTCCAGGTGCCAGGCGATCAGCTGGTCCGTGGCGTGTTTCCTGGCGTCCGCGACGGCGGCCAGGTCGAAGGGCAGCTCCCAGGTGGCGACCCGGTCGGCGTGCAGCGCCCGGGTACGGGCGACGAGCAGCGCGATGTCGTCGTCGGGGCGGTGGGTGAGCATGGTCTTCAGGACCCGGTCGCAGATGGTGTCCAGGTCCTGCGCGGGACGGGCCAGCGCGCCGAACATCTTCTCCAGGGCCTCGTCGATGTCGTGGTCGCGGGGCTCCAGCAGGCCGTTGGTGTAGAGCGCGATCAGGCTGCCCTCGGGCAGTTCCGTCTCGAAGGACTCGAAGGGCAGCCCGCCCAGACCCAGCGGCGGACCGGCCGGGACGTCCAGGAAGCGGACGGCGCCCGAGGCGACCACGGCGGGCGGCGGATGTCCCGCGCGGGCGACGGTGAACCGGCGGGTGACCGGGTCGTAGACGCCGTACAGGCAGGTCGTGCCGACACCGCCGGCGGACTCCTCGGCGTTGTCGGCGCTCGCCTCCTCGGCGGAGAGGTGGACGACCAGGTCGTCCAGGTGGCTGAGGAGTTCGTCGGGCGGCAGGTCGACGTCGGCCAGGGTGCGCACGGCGGTGCGGACCCGGCCCATGGTGGCGGCGGCCCGCATGCCGTGCCCGACCACGTCGCCCACGACGAGCGCGACCCGGGTGCCCGACAGCGGGATCACGTCGAACCAGTCGCCGCCCACCCCGGCCTGGCTGACCGAGGGCAGGTAGCGGGTGGCTATGTCCAGCGCCGCCTGTTCGGGCAGCGTCTGCGGGAGCAGGCTGCGCTGGAGGGTCATCGTGGTGGTGTGCTGGCGCTGGGCGCGCTCGGCGCCGTGGATGCTGACGGCGGTCCGGGCGGCCAGCTGTTCGGCCAGCCACAGGTCGTCCGGGTCGAAGGGCTCGCTGCGCAGGTTCCGTCCGAACAGGGCCACTCCGAACGTGGTGCCGGCCGCCCGCAGCGGCACCACCATCAGCGAGTGCGTGCGGCTCTCCTGGATCCACGCGGCCGCGGGCGGATCCTCCCGCGCCCAGCGCGTCACGATCTCGTCGTCGCTCGCGTACACCGCGCCCCGCCCCTCCGACAGGCAGCGGCCCCCCGGTGACCAGGGCGGGCAGTGCAGCACGTCGCCGGAGGGATGGGCGAGCGGCGGTCCCTGGGGCGCCGCCCGGACGGCCGCCCGGCGCAGCGCGCGGCCGTCGGCGACCGCCGCGCCGGGCCTGGGCGCGTCCAGCAGGTCCACCGCGCAGGCGTCGGCGAAGGCGGGGACGACGACGTCGGCCAGCTCCCGCGCGGTGCGCTGGATGTCGGAGCTGGTGCCGATGCGCACTCCGGCGTCGCTGAGCAGCAGCATCCGCCGCCACACCAGTTGCTCGGCCGGATCGGCGTGGGCGGTCAGGGTCACCGCCCGCACCTGCCCCTCGTGGTCGGTCAGCGGGGCCAGCTGTCCGTGCCAGTCGTGCTCGGGGTCGGCCGGGTCCAGACGCAGGTGGACGTCCTCGGGGGCGCCGCCGTCCAGGATGCGCCGCATGCCGGACTCGGCCTCGGCGCCGCCCCGGTAGGGCGCGATGTCGGTCAGCCGCAGCCCGCGCATCGTGGCCTCGGTGAGCGACAGGCTGTGCTGCATCCCGACGCTGGCCAGCACCAGCCGCAGGCCGTCGTCGAAGACGGCGGCGACGCACGGGGACTGGTCGAAGGCCCATTCCCCGAGGGTCCGGTCGGTGGCGGCCGCCGGTCCGGTGACCGCCGACACCACCCGCCACTCCGTGCCGCCCGACCGCTCCCCGGAGGGCCGGCGGTGCACGAGGACCTCCCGGTCCAGCCGGTGCCCGTCCCGGTGGCGCAGGGCCGCGGTCCCGCTCCACCGCAGACCGGCCGCCGCCTCCCGCCAGGTGTCCGCGCCCGGCTCGGCCAGCAGCAGGGCGGCGTCCTGCCCGAGGATCTCGGCGGGCGGATAGCCCAGCAGCAGCCGCGCCCCGTCGCTCCACCCCGTCACGGCACCCCGCTCGTCGACCGTGACCGCGGCGGTGTACGACCCCCGCGGCACGGCCTGGCCCTGCGCCCGGTTGCTGGGAGGGGTGGGACGTCGTTCCATGCCGCTCATCCTTCGCGGAACCTGCACGACCGGCTCTTCTCCCAGGATGATCCCGGCCGACACGGAGCACCAATCCGCCGTCCCGCGAACCCGGCGCCGCCGACTTGATCCGGCTCGCCGCCTCCCCGGGCCTGTGGGATCCGCCCGGCCGTGACAGCGTATGAACAACGGCGGCGCACGGTGCCCTGGAGGCGGAGATGACGGTTTACAGGATCGGACTGGTGGTGCACGGGGGCCGGGCGGAGGCGGTGGAGGCCGCCGGGACCGTGCGCGCGTGGGCCGCGGTGCACGGCGTGCCGTGCAAGGACATCGACGTGTGGAACGACGGCGGACGGCACAGCTCCGACGAGGAGGTCGCGGCCGCGGGCGATCCCGACCTGATCGTCACCCTCGGCGGTGACGGCACCTTCCTGCGCGGCGCCCGGCTCGCCGCCCACAGCGACGCCCTGGTCCTTGGTGTCGACCTGGGCCGGGTCGGCTTCCTGACCGAGGTGCCGGCCCGCTCGGTGGAAGCGGCGCTGGACGCGGTCCGCGACGCCCGCTTCACCGTCGACAGCCGCATGCTGCTCACCATGCGCGCCTCACGCCGGCTGGAGGTGCCCTCCGACATGGAGGACCTGATGCGCTACGGCCGCGGCCCGCTGCTGCCGCCGCCGCAGGTCCGCCGCGACTGCGAGGAGGACACCGAGTGGGGCGTGCCCCTGCACCTCTACGCGGTCAACGACATCGTCCTGGAGAAGCTGTCCCGGGACCGCCAGGTCTCCGTCGGCGTGTACGTCTCCGGACGGCTGCTCGCCTCCTACTCCGCCGACGCCCTGCTGGTGGCCACGCCGACCGGCTCGACCGCGTACAGCTTCGCCGCCGGCGGCCCCGTCGTCTCGCCGCGCGCGGACGCGCTCGTCTTCACGCCGGTCGCCCCGCACATGACCTTCAGCCGCTCGGTCGTCACCGCCCCGAACGAGGCCGTCGGCCTGCGGGTCCTGGAACGCTCCGGTCAGGCCGCGGTCAGTGTCGACGGTCAGGTGCGCGGTGTCCTGGAGCCCGGCGACTGGATCGGCGTGTACGCGGCCCCGGCCCGGCTGCGGGTGATCCGGCTCTCGCCGATGGACTTCTACGGCCGGCTGCGCGAGCGCATGAACCTCACCGACGCCCCGGCCGCGGTCGCCGACGGCACCCCGCCGCCGCTGTGGTCGTTCCGGACGCCGCCGCCCGGCGACATGGCCCACCTCTCGCTGCTCCCGTCCACCCTGCCGGGCGCCGAGGAGCCGGAGCCGTGCGCCGAGGCGGAGGACGACGACGCGGCCCCCGCGTCCGACCGGGCCTGACCACCACCCCGGCCCTGACGCGGGCCGCCGCTCGCCGCCCGGCGGGGCCGTGCCCGTGTCCGGCGCCGACGGGCCGTCACCAGCCGGTGAACAGCAGATGGTTCACCAGCAGGGCGACCAGCGCCTGTGCCGTCAGCCAGGTACGCGGCCGGGGCAGGAAGGCGCACGCCGGCAGCAGCCACATCGCGAACGGCAGCCAGATGCGCTCCGTCTCCGCCTTGCTCATCCCGGACACGTCGGCGACCAGCAGCGCGAGCAGCGTGACCGCGACCAGGAACGCGAGGCGCACCGGCGCGGAGCCCGCCGTACGGCGGCGCACCAGGGTCGCGCCCGCCCGCCGCAGCCCCGCCACCGTGGCCAGGCCGACGACGACCACCGTGCAGGCCAGGTTGGCCCACACCCAGTAGCCGTACGGGCGGGTGCCGCCGACCCCCTGGTAGTAGCGGGTGACCAGCAGCCGGTACCCCTCCCACCAGTGGAACCCGGCGAGCGTGAACACCACCGGGACCACCGCCGCGCCCGCCGCGAGCAGCGCGAGCATCACCGGCCGCGCCCGCACCCGGCGCCGGCCCAGCACCAGCACCGCCAACCCGATCAGCGCGAACAGCGTCAGGCCGTACGACAGGTAGCAGGTCAGCCCGTACAGCAGTCCCGAGCCCGCCGCCCACCCCACGGACCGGCCGGTCACCGCCCACGCCAGCAGCGCCACCGCCCAGGCGGCGACCGCCGCGAAGTAGCCGTCGGCCGAGGCACCCACCCACACCGCGGCCGGTGCCATCACCAGGAAGGGCGCGGCCCGCCGGGCGAGCGGCTCGTCCGCCAGCGCCCGCACCGCGATCAGCACGGCGACGCAGGCCGTGGACCCGACGGTGATGCACCAGGCCCCCGCCCAGCCGCCGCCGCGCAGCCCGATCCGGTCCAGGTAGACGAAGGTGAGGGTGGCCGCCGGCGGGTGTCCGGCGATGTGCGCGGGCCACGGGGACGGGGTGCCGCTGACGATGTGGTGGGTGAAGTCGCGCAGGGTCGCCGGGATGTCGTGGAAGCGGCCGATGACCGTGAGGTACTCGTTCGTGCTGGTCAGCCGGCCGGCCACGCCCCGCCGCCAGCCGTCGACCAGCGCCAGCGACCACGTCCAGGCCAGACAGGCGGCCCACGCCGCGGCCAGCAGCCCGCGCCACGGCAGCCGCACCGCCAGGTTCGGCCCGTACGCCACCACGGCGGCCGCGACCAGGACCGCGGCCGGGGTGCCCGGACCCACGTGCGGGTCCCAGTCGGCGAACAGCGGCGGCCAGTGCACGAACAGGACGCGGTAGGCGTCCTGGAGATGCCGGCCGACCAGGACGGCGGCGAGCACCAGCAGGACGGCGGCGAGGACGGCGAACAGATCGGCGCGGCGATCACGGCGGCGGGAGCGGGTCACAGCGGAACGCTAGGTCGGCGACCGGGCGAAACCTTGGATCAGGCGGCTGACGTCAGACTTTCGTCATGGGTCGTGCGGCCGTCTCGGGGGTGTGACCGGCCTACGGTCTGACCATGCGACACGACGACCCCCGGCTTCCCACCTCACCCGGCTTCTGGCGCAGCCCGCTGCGCGGCACCTGGTTCACCTCGGTGCTCGGCCTCGTGCTGCTCGTCGGCATCACCGTGCTGTTCGTGACCGGCCTGCTGTCGTACGCCGCCTACAACCCGAACCTGGCACCGGTGAACGACCAGACCCCGGACAAGGGGATCCTCGGCTTCTACCTGTTCTCGTGGCCGACCGACCCGTACTGGCTCTACCGGCTCACCCAGGGCCTGCACGTCACCCTCGGCGTCACCCTGATCCCGGTGCTGCTCGCCAAGCTGTGGTCGGTGGTGCCGAAGCTGTTCACGCTGCCCCCGGCCCGCTCCCTCGCCCACGCGCTGGAGCGGATCTCGCTGCTGCTGCTGGTCGGCGGCGGCCTGTTCGAGTTCACCACCGGCGTCCTCAACGTCCAGCTCGACTACGTCTTCCCCGGCTCCTTCTACCCCCTGCACTTCTACGGCGCCTGGGTGTTCTTCGCCGCCTTCCTCGCGCACGCGGCGCTGAAGACGCCGACGGCGCTGCGGGCGGTCCGGCAGCTGCGGCGGGACGAGGGCGAGCTGGCACCCGCCCGGCCGGACGCGCCGACCGTGTCGCGGCGCGGCGCGCTGTGGTTCGTCGGCGGCGCGTCCCTGCTGCTGCTCGTCACCACGGCCGGACAGAGCATCGGCGGCGCGCTGCGGCGCACCGCGCTGCTCGCGCCGCACGGCGGAGCCGACCCCGGCAGCGGGCCGAACGGCTTCCAGATCAACAAGACGGCCGCCTACGCCGGGATCGACGCCAGGACGACCGGCGGCGACGCCTGGCGGCTGGCCGTCACCGGACGGGACGGCCGGACCGTCCGCCTCAGCCGCGCCGACCTCCTCGCCCTGCCCCAGCACAGTGCCGCGCTGCCCATCGCCTGCGTCGAGGGCTGGTCCACCACCGACCAGTGGTGGCGCGGAGTGCGGCTGCGCGACCTGGCCGCACTCGTCGGCCACGAGGGCGACCCCCCGGACGTGCTCGTCGAGTCGATCCAGCTGCACGGCGCCTTCCGGCGCGCCGCCCTGCGCGCCAACCAGGTCGCCGACCCGCGCTCGCTGCTCGCCCTGACGGTGAACGGCGAGGACCTGTCCCCCGACCACGGCTACCCGGCGCGCGTCATCGTGCCCGCCGCGCCCGGTGTGCTCAACACCAAGTGGGTGGCCCGGATGACCTTCGGAGACCTGTGATGCGCCCGTCCCTGCCCACCGGCGCCCTGCTGCGCCGGCTGCGCCTCCCGCTCGGCAGCCCGCTCCAGATCCTGCTGCTGGCCTGCTCGTTCGCGCTCGCCGCCTATGCCGGCGTACGGCTGCTGTCCGGCGACTGGCTCGGTGTGGTGCTGTGGGTGGTGGGAGCGGCCCTGCTGCACGACCTCGTCCTGCTGCCGCTGTACTCGCTCGCCGACCGGGCGGCGGTCCGCCAACTGGGCGCCGCCGGGCGCCGGCGGTGGGCGATGTACGTCCGGGTGCCGGCCGCGCTCTCCCTGCTGCTCCTGCTGGTGTGGTTCCCGCTGATCAGCGGGACGGTGGCCGGGCACTACCGGTCGGCCACCGGCCGGTCCGCCGACGGCTATCCGGCCCGCTGGCTGCTGATCACCGCCGTGCTCTTCGGCGGCTCAGCGCTGCTGCTCGCCTTCCGGCTGCGCAAGGCGACGAAGCGGCGCCCGCCGGCCGCCCACTGACCGGCCCGCTCCCAGCCCCGCGCGTACCGCAGCAGGGCCGCGGTGCCGAGCCGCGCCCACAGGAACGGGGCACCGACCGCCTCGTGGGCGTCGGTGAGGTGGACCCGGGCGCGTTCGTCCACGTCCACCGGGGCGGTCTCGGCGATCAGCAGGCCGCCCGGCGCCAGGAGCCGGGCCGTCCGGTCGAGCAGGCCGCGCGGATCGCCGCCGATCCCGACGTTGCCGTCCATGAGCAGCACGGTGCCCCACCGTCCCTCGCCGGGCAGCGGGTCGAAGACCGAACGGCGCAGGGCCTGGCCGCCCAGGCGCACCGTGTGGTCGACGGCGGCCGCGCTGACGTCGATCCCGAGAACGGTACGGCCGCGTCCGGCGAGTTCGGCGACGAGCCGTCCGGGCCCGCAGCCGACGTCGAGGACGGCGCCCTCGCACCGGTCCAGGACCTGCCGGTCGACCTGGTCGGCCCGCGCGCACCAGCGCTCCACCTCCAGCGGCAGCAGCCATCCGTCGGCACGGCGCAGGAACAGCGGACCGCGGCCGGTGCGCAGGGCGGCGGCGTAGGGGTCGGCGCCGGTCCAGGGCAGGGGCGGTGAGGTGGTCATCGGCGGCCCGTCCCGCCGTGCGCCGGACACTCCGCGAGACGGGCGGCGAAGCGGCCGTGCGGGACGAGGGCGGCGACGGCGGCCGCGTCCGCGGCGGTGTCCACGTCCCGCAGCCGCGGCAGGTCGGTGACCCGCAGTCCGGCGGCGGACAGCCGCCGGCGCTGGACGGCGCCGGTCTCCGCCGTGGACATCGGCACCCCGCGCAGCAGCGCCGGGTCCGGGTCGGCCAGCCCCAGCGCCCAGAACCCGCCGTCCTCGGCGGGACCGAAGTACGCGTCGCAGTCCGCGAAGTCCACGGTGAGCAGGGCCGGGGTGACCTGCGGGGTGTCCATGCCGATGAGCAGGGCCGGACCACGGCAGTGGCCGAAGGCGTCGGCCAGACGCGCGTCGAGGCCGCCCGCGCACTGCGGTACGACGTCGAAGCCGGCCGGCAGCCAGGGCCCCGGGTCCCCGTCGAGGACGAGGACGCGGCGGTCGGCGGGGGCCGCGGCCACGGCGGCCAGGGTGTCGGCGAGGGACGCCTCGGCGAGGCCGGCGGCCTGCTCGGGTGTGAAGGGCGGGGTGAGCCGCGTCTTGACCCGGCCGGGCCGGGGCTCCTTGGCGATGACGAGGAGAGTGGTCATGTGAGGGTTCCTTGGCTGGTGCGGACGGTCGGCGCGACGCGCGCCCTCAGGGGCGCGCGGAACTGCGCGGCCGGTCCGCGCCGGCCGGCACCCGGGGCGCCTCCTTCAGCACCCGGCTCATGTCCCGCACCGCCTGCCAGGTGCCGCGCCAGGTGCCGGTGACCTTCGAGACGCCGGTCCGCGGCCGGTAGGGCACCTCGTGCTCGACGATCCGCCAGCCGGCGTCCGCCGCCCGCACCACCATCTGCAGCGGATAGCCGCTGCGCCGGTCGTCGAGGGAGAGCGCGAGCAACGGCTCGCGCCGGGCGGCGCGCAGCGGACCGAGGTCGTGCAGCCGCAGCCCGGTCCGGCGCCGCAGCATCCGCGCCAGCGCCAGGTTCCCGGCCCGGGCGTGCGCCGGCCAGGCCCCGCGGCCCTGCGGCCGCCGGCGGCCGAGCACCAGGTCCGCCGCACCGTCGTGGACCTCCCGCACGAACGGCACGAGAAGCCCCGGATCCAGCGAGGCGTCGCAGTCGCAGAAGCAGACGATGCCGGCGGTCGCCGCGGTCAGCCCGGCATGACAGGCGGCGCCGAAGCCGCGCCGCTCCTCGTGGACGACGGTCGCGCCGAGCGACCGGGCGATGTCCGCCGAGCCGTCGGTGGAGCCGTTGTCCACCACGAGGGCCCGCCAGCCGGGCGGGATCCGGCCGAGCACCCAGGGCAGGGCATCGGCCTCGTTCAGGCAGGGAAGGACGACGTCCACGTCCGTCGTCGGGCAGTCCGGTGAGATGGTCACGGTGTCACCCTACGAACGCGAACCGGACATAAAGGGCGCCGGCTCCTTACGAAACGCGGACGTCGCGGCCCGCGGCCGCCCTCGGGTGCGACGCCCGCGAGGGCCCGGTGCGAGGGTGGAGGCATGCAGCAGCCGCACGAGCTCACCGAGGACCGGGCCGCCCCCGCCGCCACCCGGGTCCTGGTCGTCGACGACGACCCGACCGTCGCCGAGGTCGTCACCGGATACCTCGACCGGGCCGGGTACCTGGTCGACCACGCCGACGACGGCCCCGCCGCCCTGGCCCGCGCCGCCGCCCACTGGCCCGACCTGGTGGTGCTCGACCTGATGCTGCCCGGCATGGACGGCCTGGAGGTCTGCCGGCGGCTGCGCGGCCGGGCCCCCGTCCCGGTCATCATGCTCACCGCGCGCGGTGACGAGGACGACCGGATCCTGGGCCTGGAGGTCGGCGCCGACGACTACGTCACCAAGCCCTTCAGCCCCCGCGAACTGGTCCTGCGGGTGGAGTCGGTCCTGCGCCGCGCCCGGCCCGCACCCGCCGCCCGCTCCTTCTCCACCGCCGGCCTCACCCTGGACCCCGGCGCCCGCCGGGCCACCCGCAACGGCGCCGAACTCGGCCTGACCCTGCGCGAGTTCGACCTTCTCGCCTTCTTCCTGCGCAACCCCGGACGGGCGTTCGGCAGGGAGGACCTGATGCGCGAGGTGTGGGGCTGGGACTTCGGCGACCTGTCCACCGTGACGGTCCACGTGCGCCGGCTGCGCGCCAAGGTCGAGGACGACCCGGCCCGGCCGCGGCTGATCCAGACCGTGTGGGGTGTCGGCTACCGTTTCGATGCCGAGGCCGCCGGCCCGCAGGAGGACTGACGTGCGCGACACCCTGCTGATCGCCCTGTACGCGCTGGGCGGCGCCGCCCTCACCGGGCTCGTCGGCGCGGTCGCGCTGCGCCTGCTGCGGCGCCGCTCGCTCACGGCGTCCATCGCCGTTGTCGCCGCCGTCGGCGTGGTCGCGATGCTCGCCGGCACCCTGGCCGTCGCCTGGGCGATGTTCCTGTCCTCGCACGACCTGTCGGTGGTGACGACGGTGGTGGCCATGGCGGCCGCGGTCTCGCTCGCCAGCGCGCTGATACTGGGCCGCTGGGTCGGCGCCCGCAGCCGCGAACTCGCCCTCGCGGCCCGCTCGTTCGGCGAGGAAGGCGATTTCGCCGCGCCGCCGGCCCCGGCCACCGCCGAACTGGCCGAGGTGAGCCGCGAGCTGGCGGCCACCAGTGCCAGGCTCGCCGAGTCCCGGCAGCGGGAACGCGCGCTGGAGACCTCCCGCCGGGAACTGGTCGCCTGGATCTCGCACGACCTGCGCACCCCGCTGGCCGGGCTGCGGGCCATGTCGGAGGCGCTGGAGGACGGCGTCGCCACCGACCCGGACCGGTATCTCAAGCAGATCCGCACCGAGGTCGAACGCCTCAACGACATGGTCGGCGACCTCTTCGAACTCTCCCGCATCCACGCCGGGGCGCTCGCGCTGAGCCCGAGCCGGATGTCGCTGTACGACCTCGTCGGCGACGCCCTCGCGGGCGCCGACCCGCTCGCCCGTGAACAGGGCGTACGGCTGGTCGGCGGCCTGGTGGAACCGGTGCCGGTCGAGGTGGACGGCAAGGAGATGAGCCGGGTGCTGGGCAACCTGCTGGTGAACGCCATCCGCCGGACGCCGCCCGACGGCACGGTCGCGGTCGCCGCCGAGCGCGGCCCCGAAGGCGTCGTGCTGTCCGTCACGGACGGCTGCGGCGGCATCCCCGAGGAGGACCTGCCGCGCGTCTTCGACACCGGCTGGCGCGGCAGCCACGCCCGGACGCCCCCGGCGGGAGCGGGCCTCGGCCTCGCCATCGTCCGCGGCATCGTGGAGGCCCACCAGGGCCAGGCCAGCGTGCGCAACATTCCCGGCGGCTGCCGTTTCGAGGTGGTGCTGCCCGCCGCCGCTTCGTGATCGCGGGCAGCACCACCGGCTCATCGGCCCCCCGGCCCCGCTCCGGCCGAGGCCGGGGAGGGGCGCGCAGGCGCCCGCCGGACGGCAGGCCGGTCCCCGGGGGAGGGGGCGGAGGACCGGTCCGGGGGTGTCACACGCCGCGCATGCCGGCCCGCGCGAACTCCCGCATGCCCTCGGCGAAGCCGATCTCGGCCTTCCAGCCGAGGTCCGCCCGCAGCCGCGCCGAGTCGGCGGTGATGTGCCGCACGTCACCCAGCCGGAACTCCCCGGTGACCACCGGTTCCGGTCCGCCGTAGGCGTCGGCCAGCGCGCGGGCCATCTCGCCCACGGTGTGCGGCTCGCCGCTGCCGGTGTTGTACGCGGTCAGCGCACCCGGCTCCGGCCGTGCCTCCAGGGCCACCACGTTGGCCGCGGCCACGTCCCGGACGTGCACGAAGTCCCGGCGCTGCCTGCCGTCCTCGAACACCCGGGGCGCCTCGTCCCGGGCGAGCGCGGAGCGGAACAGCGCGGCCACCCCGGCGTACGGGGTGTCGCGGGGCATCCGGGGGCCGTACACGTTGTGGTAGCGCAGCGCCACCGCGGACCCGCCGGTCGACCGGGCCCACGCGGCGGCAAGGTGCTCCTGGGCCAGCTTGGTGGTGGCGTACACGTTGCGCGGATCGGCCGGCGCGTCCTCCGCGACCAGCCCCGGCGCCAGGTCGGCCCCGCACACCGGGCAGACCGGCTCGAACCGGCCGGCCTCCAGAGCGGCGACCGCACGCGGCCCCGGCCGCACGACACCGTGGCGCGGACACTCGTACCGGCCCTCGCCGTACACGACCATCGACCCGGCCAGCACCAGGCGTCCGACGCCCGCCTCCGCCATCGCGGACAGCAGGACGGCCGTACCGAGGTCGTTGCGGGAGACGTACTCGGCCGCGTCCGAGAACCCCACGCCCAGCCCGACCATCGCGGCCTGGTGGCAGACCGCGTCCACGCCGTCGAGCGCCCGCCCGACGGCCGCCGGGTTGCGCACGTCGGCACCCGGGTCGTCCCGCACGTCGAACACGACCGCCTCGTGCCCGCGCGCCGTCAGCGCCTCCACGACGTGGGACCCGATGAATCCGGCACCGCCGGTGACCAGTACTCGCATACGGCCACGCTAGGCCCGCACGGCCACCGGACCCCGCGCCCACGCCCGCACGTCACGACTCCGTAAGACCGGCCACCGGCCCGGTCGGCTAGCTCTTCGGCGGCTTGACGGCGATGTCGAGGTAGAAGGCGTCGATGCTGCGCACCGCCCTCTCGAACTCCTCCAGGTTGACGGGCTTGGTGACGTAGGCGTTGGCGTGGTGGTGGTAGGCGCCGTTGACGTCGTCGGGGGCCACGGACGTGGTGAGCACGACGACCGGGATGGTCCGCAGCTCGGCGTCCTCCTTCACCACGGCGAGGAACTCGCGCCCGTTCATCCGCGGCATGTTCAGGTCAAGCACGATCAGGTCGGGGCGTTCGTTGTCCGGGTCGCGCAGGTAGTCCAGCGCCTCGACGCCGTTGGAGACCTGGGTGAGATTGCGCGTACCGCGCTCGGTGAGGGCGTCCTGGATGAGCATCGCGTCGGCGGCGTCGTCCTCGACCAGCAGCACATCGTACGGACGGATTGCGGCGGCAGCCATGATGGGAGAACTCCGGTGTGTGGGGCGGGTCGAGTGGTCTGTGCTGTGGGGGGTGAGCCAGGCCCGGCGGCGCCGAGCCCTTGGCGGCTCAGGCCGACGGCCCGGCCGGTCTCCGGGTGTCCGGCGCCGCTGTCGGCGGCGTGGACGGCCCGGTCCTTCAGGTGTCTGACGGTCAGCTTGACACCTGCGAGTACCCGCGGCCGCACCGGAGCATGCCGGCGGGCCTCGTCCGCCGTGTTCTTGCTCACGGAACCGGGCAGGAGCGGGGCAGCGGACATGACCTCACCCTAGGGCGTTGATCCAGGCGGGACAACATGCGTTGTCGGGCCACGAGTACAGTGTGCTTGCCGCGCGCCGAGGTGCGGCCCGGACGGCCGGCCTAGGGAGCAGCGCACAGCTATGACAAGCAAGCCGTCAGGCGCCGTCGGCGCGTTCGCGGACTGGACCACCCGGCGCTGGCTCCGGGCGGGCGTCGCCGCCACCCTGGTCGTCCTGGCCGTCCTCGGGTCGCTGGGCGGCTGGGCGATGTGGCGTACCTCGCAGCTCACCACCGCCCTGGTGGACCGGCGCTCGCCCGCGCTGATCGAGTCCATACGGGTCGAGGAGGCCCTGGTCAACCAGGAGACCGGCATCCGCGGCTACGGGCTCTCCGGCCAGAAGGACTTCCTGCAGCCCTACGCGCAGGGCGTGATCGACGAGCGGGCCGCGCTCGCGCGACTGCGGCCCAGGCTGGCCGACGACAGCCGGGCCCGCGCCGACCTGGCCCAGGTGGAGAAGCTCGCCGGGACCTGGCAGGAGCGCATCGCGCGGCCGGTCTCGGTGGCCTCTCCCGCCGAGGCCGCCCAGGTCAGCGCGGCCCGCACCGCCGAGGGCAAGGCCGCCTTCGACGCCCTGCGGCGTGCCATGAGCCGCCAGCAGGACCGCCTGCAACAGGAGCGGCAGTCGGCCACCAGCCAGCTGAACCGGGCGGTGACCCTGCGCAACTGGGCGTTCGCCGTCATCGCGGCCGTCATCGTCCTGGTCGCCGGACTCGTCTTCGAGGGACTGCGGCGCGGCGTCACCGGCCCGCTCAGCGGGCTCGGCGCGGCCGTCCGGGAGGTGACGCAGGGCCGGTTCGACCGCTCCCTGGACACCACGGGGCCCGCGGACCTGCGACAGCTTGCCTCCGACGTCGAGTCGATGCGCCTGCGCCTGGTGGACGAACTGCGGTTCAGCGAGGAGGCCCGCGGGCTGCTGGACGGGCAGGCGGAGGAGCTGAAGCGGTCCAACGCGGAACTGGAGCAGTTCGCCTACGTGGCCTCGCACGACCTCCAGGAACCGCTGCGCAAGGTGTCCAGCTTCACCCAGCTCCTGCAGCGGCGCTACGGCGGACAGCTGGACGAGAAGGCCGACCAGTACATCTCCTTCGCGGTCGACGGCGCCAACCGCATGCAGAGCCTCATCAACGACCTGCTGGCCTTCTCCCGCGTCGGCCGCGTCCACAACGAGCAGCGGACCGTGGACCTGGAGCGGGTGCTGGGCACGACGCTGGGCGACCTCAGCGTGGCCGTCGAGGAGACCGGCGCCGAGATCACCCACGACCCGCTGCCGACCGTCCTCGGGGACACGACCCAGCTGGGCATGCTGCTGCAGAACCTGCTCTCCAACGCGATCAAGTTCCGGCACCCGGACCGGGCGCCGCGGATCCACGTCGGAGCGGCCAGGACCGGGGACGACTGGGAGCTCGAGGTCCGCGACAACGGCATCGGCATCGCGCAGGAGTTCCGGGAGAAGGTCTTCGTCATCTTCCAGCGGCTGCACACCAAGGACGCCTATCCGGGGACCGGGATCGGGCTGGCCATGTGCAAGAAGGTCGTGGAGTTCCACGGCGGCACCATCTCGATCGACTCCGACCACCCGTCGGGCACCCGGGTCGTCTTCACGCTGCCCGCCCTGCCCGCCACACCCGCCCCGGCGGCCGCGACGGCCGCCCCGGACAGAGAGACACAGCCGTGACCGGTCCATCCGCAGGCCACGGTGGCCAGTACGCCGAGCAGTACGACGTCCTGCTGGTGGAGGACGACGACGGTGACGCCCTGCTGGTCGAGGAGCTGCTCCACGACACCGACCTGCCGTACACCCTGACCCGGTGCCACACCGCCGCCGAGGCCCACCGGGCGCTGGCGGCCCGCCCCGTCGACTGTGTCCTGCTCGACCTGCACCTGCCCGACGCCTCCGGTGTGGAGACGATCCAGACCATCCAGGCCGACACGCACGCCGCGATCATCGTCCTGACCGGCCTGGACGAGCCCCGTGCCGGAGTCGACTCGCTCGCCTTCGGCGCGCAGGACTACCTCGTCAAGGGCAAGGTCGAACCCGACCTGATGCAGCGCGCCGTCCGCTACGCCGTCCAGCGCAAGCAGGTCGAACTGGCGAGCGCCGCGCTCCAGATCGGGAAGCTGCGCGCCGAGGAGAACGCCCGTCTGGAACGCGGGCTGCTGCCCGAGCCCCTGCTCTCCTCCCCGGCCGTGACCGCCTCCAGCCGGTACTACCCGGGTCGGGCCCAGGCCCTGCTGGGCGGGGACTTCCTGGACGTCGTGCAGACCGACGACGGACAGGTCCACGCGATCATCGGCGACGTCAGCGGGCACGGCCCGGACGCCGCCGCGCTCGGCGTCTGCCTGCGCATCGCCTGGCGTGCGCTGACCCTCGGCGGCCACCGTGCCCAGCACCTGCTGCACCTGCTCGAACAGATACACATCGCGGAGCGCGCGGGCAGTGACCTGTTCACCACCTGCACGCTGATCACCCTGGACCCGAAGGCCGCCACCCTCACCCTGCACCTGGCCGGCCACCACGAACCCCTGGTCGTCACGCCCGACGGCACCCGGCAGGTGGAGGCCGCCCACGGGATCGCGCTCGGCATCGCACCAGGACTGGGCGACTGGCCCGCCACCACCTTGGAGCTGCCCGCCGACGGAGCGCTCATCGCCTACACCGACGGACTCATCGAGGGGTTCGCGGACGGCACCGGCGCCCGGCTCGGCGTGGACGGCCTGCTGCGCATCATCGACACGCTGCGCAGCCCCGACCCCGGCACCCACCTGGACCTGCTCATCTCGCGCACCCGCGCGCTCAACGCGGACCGCCACACCGACGACCTCGCCGTGCTGCGCCTGGACTGGCGCACGGCCGGCCCGCAGGGACCCGCTCAGGCGTCCTGAGCGGTCAGCGTCGGCACACCCCTGATCTTCTCCAGCTCGGCGTTGAACTGGGCGCCGAACAGCAGGGCCAGGTTGGACAGCCACAGCCAGATCAGGAAGATCACCACGCCGCCCAGCGAGCCGTACAGCCGGTGGTAGCTGCCGACGTGGGACGTGTAGAAGGTGCAGCCCAGCGAGACGACCAGCAGGAGGATCACCGCCAGCACCCCGCCCGGCGCCATCTTCCTGACCGGCCGGGACGACTCGGGACCCGAGTGGTACACGACGAGGACGGTGCCGACGGCGACCGCCACCGCCAGCGGCCAGCGCAGCGCGTACCAGGCGGCCTGCGGCCCGCTGCCGAGGTCCAGCGCCCGGCCCAGGAACCCGGCCAGGCTGCCGGTGAGGAAGAGCACCAGCACGGAGATGAGCAGCAGCAGGATCAGGACCAGTGCCGTGCAGATGATGCGCGGCGCGGTCCGCCACACCGGCCGGTGCGAGCTGACCCGGTGCATGGCGTGCAGCGCCCGGCGGAAGACGCTCAGGTAGCTGGACCCCGACCACAGCGCGCCCGCCCCGCCCAGGAAGATCAGCGTCCAGGCGGCCGACGGCTGCTCGGCCATCTGCCGCAGGGTGCCGCGCAGCAGGGCCCGGGACGCGAGCGGGGCGGCCTGCGCGATCCGTTCGATGACCTCCGGCTTGGCCGTGGGAATGGTCAGGCCCAGCACCGAGAGGATCACCAGCAGGAGGGGGAAGAGGGCCAGGACCGCGTAGTACGTCAGCGCGGCGGCCCAGTCGGTGATGTCGTCGTTCCAGACCGACACCGGGGTGCGGCGCAGCGCCGCCCACCACCGGGCCGTACGGCCGCCCGCATGATCCATGAGACGGATGTTCTCACTCCTCGGTGTTCCGGGCGCGCAGCCGCGGGGTTCAGCGTCGGTGGACGGCACGGACGTGAAGATGGTTCAGGGCGTCGACGACGACGGTGTTGTGGTGCCAGACCAGCCAGCGGCCCGCCTCGCCGCCCACCCGCTCCAGGGCGGCCAGCCGGTCCGGCGTCATGTCCTGCAGCGGCCGCTCGTGGTGCGCGGAGACCATGCCGATCACCGCTCCTCGCGGGCTGACCAGCGGCACGCTGTGGCAGGCGCGGCTGCCGGCCTGGAGGATCGTGTGCCGGGAGCGCTCGTCGAAGACGTCGCAGGAGCCGACGTCCTTCACGGTGACCTGCCGCACCTCCTCGGCGGCCTGCGCGCAGGAGGTGGTCCCGCTGTCGACGAAGGCGAAGTAGTCGGTGAACCGCTGGTTGAGCCCGGTGTGCCGGACCATGCGCAGCAGGCGGTTCTCCACCAGTTGCACGTTGCCCATCCCGGTGTCCGTGATTCGCAGGGTGACGCGCAGCGTCGCGTCCAGGACCGCGCCCCGGTCCGTCGCAGGGGCACCGTCCAGGTGCAGGGCCGGCACCGGCGGCGGGCCGCCGCGCGGCCGCCGTGCCACCCAGCGCGGGGCCGTCGCCTCGGGGACCGGGAGGCGGACGGCGGCCGCGGCGAGCGTGTGCAGCTTCAGGTTGAACCGCTGGGAGGTGTCGCGCAGCAGCTCGAAGGACTCCTCGGGCGAGGAGAGGCGGTAGTACCGGCACAGCAGTCGCTCGGCGCGGGCCACGCCGTCGCGCGCCAGCCGCCTGTTGCGCTCGTCCGTGCCCTGCTGCCCCGTGGCCCCTGCCGTCGGCGGAGCCGGGCTGTTCGGATACTCGGTCACTGGCAAACCTCCTCGTCGTACGCCTGCCCGCTGCGGGCTCCGGCAGGCCACCCGATCTCCGCCGACGTCCACCGGCGCGCCAAAGCGTTCGGCGGCGATGAGTTCCGGCCGGGCCGGGAGTCTGTCCCCCTGACCGCACCGCAGGACGGCACCGCCCGGCGCCGCCGCCCGCCACCGGACCCCACGGAGGACCCCATGGCCGCCACATCCGACGAACCGACCGCCGACCTGCCCGGCCGGCCGCCGGTGACCGACCTCGCCACCTGGCAGGCGGCCAGGGACGAGCTGCTGGCCCGCGAGAAGGCCCACACCCGCGAGGGCGACGCGATCGCCGCGGCCCGCCGCCGGCTGCCGATGGTGGAGTTCGACGGCACGGCCGAGGTCGTCGGGGCCGACGGCCCGGTCCCGTTCCTGGACCTCTTCCAGGGTCGCGACGAACTCGTCGTCTACAAGCACATGTGGCACGACGGCGCGCCGCACCAGGGGCAGTGCGAGGGCTGCACCACCACGGCCTGGCACCTCCAGGACTCCTCCTACCTGGGCGCCCGCGGCGTCTCCTTCGCCGTCCTGACCACCGGCCCCTGGCACGAGGTCGCGCCCTACGTCGAGTTCATGGGCTACACCCAGCCCTGGTACTCGGTGCGCGGCCTGGAAGGACCGGCCGGCGGACCCATGGGCTACCTCACCAGCTACCTGCGCGACGGCGACCGCGTCTTCCTCACCTACTCCACCACCGGCCGCGGCAACGAACGGGTCAACGGCTCCCTCGGCCTGCTCGACATGACGCCCTACGGACGCGGCGAGGCCTGGGAGGACAACCCCGAGGGCCGGCCCAAGGGCGACAGCCCCTGCTGGTCCTGGCGGACGGACGCGGACGGCAACGCCACCTGGGGTCCCACCAGCCGCCCGGTGCCGCAGTGGACCCGGCCCGGCGCGACCCCGGTGGAGACCCTCGGCCGGCACGGCCACCACCACTGACGGGCGGCCTGAGCGCGGGGTCCGTCGTGCTGCTCGGGCACGCTCAGGCGGGCTGCCACAGCTCGATCCGGTTGCCCTCGGGGTCGGTGACCCAGCCGAACCGGCCGACCCCGTCCATGTCCTGGGTCTCCCCGGCCACGTCCGCTCCGGCCGCGCGAAGCTGCGCGAGCATGGCGTCCAGGTCGCGGACCCGGAAGTTCAGCATGGTCTGCTGGGCGGGGGACCCGAAGTAGTCCGTGCCGGACTCGAAGGCGGCGAAGACCGTGGGCCCGGCCTCCTGCTGCCACAGACCGTGGCCGTCGACGTCCAGGCCGAGGCAGTCGCGGTACCACGCGGTCAGGGCCGCCGGGTCCGCGGCCCGCAGGAAGTGTCCGCCGATTCCCAGTACGTGTTCCATGGCGACATCCTGCCAGGACGGCGGCCGGGCGGACCGGAACGGGCATGATCGTCATGTCCTGGAGCCGTTCGGCGGCCGGTTCGCGAGCACGGGCCGGTATCCGGGGAAGAAGCACACTTCCAGGCCACGTCCCAAGGAGATCCGCCCCGTGCGTTCCATTATCCCTCTCGCGCTCGACTGCGTCGTCGGTGCACTGGAGAAGACCCCCGGTCCCGCCGGGTTCGCCCTGCACCGCGCCCCCGCGGCCGGCCGCGCCCAACTGGCCGACACCGCCTTCGAGCTCGCCGGCACCATCCCCTCCGGGGTCCGGCTGGAGATGCTCACGGACGCCACCGGGATCGAGGTGGACGCCCAGCTCACCCAGGTGGTGATGGCCGGGTCCGAGCCGGCCGACGTGGTCTTCGACCTGGTCGTCGACGGCGAACTGCGGCCTCCCGTCACCACGTCCCACCGCACCCTCATCCGGGTCGACCCCGACACCATGGCCCTGGACGAGCACCCGGCCCCGCCGGCCACCGTACGGTTCCCGATCGGCGCCGAACCCCGCGAGCGCCGCGTCGAGATCTGGCTGTCCAACTCGCGGGCGACCACGCTCGTGGACGTCCGCGTCCCGGCCGCGGCGTCGGTGCGTCCGGCCCCGGCGAGCGGACCGGTGTGGGTGCACCACGGCAGCTCGATCAGCCAGTGCTCGGAGGCGGACCGCCCGACCGGCACCTGGCCGGCCCTCGTCGCGCGGCGCGCGGGCCGCTCCCTGGTCAACCTCGGACTCGGCGGCGAGTGCCACCTCGACCCCTTCATGGCCCGGACCGTCCGTGACCTGCCCGCCGACGCGATCAGCCTGGAACTGGGCATCAACGTCGTGGGCGCCGACACCCTGCGCGAGCGCACCTTCGTACCGGCCTTCCACGGCTTCCTCGACACCGTCCGCGACGGCCACCCGGACACCCCGGTCCTCGTCATCAGCCCCATCGTCTGCCCGGCCGTCGAGACCCGGCCGGGCCCCACCCTGCCCGGTCCCGACGGCAGGGTCCGCGCCCTGGACCGCCCGGCCGAACTCGCCGCGGGCGCACTGACGCTGACCCGGGTGCGGGAGCTGCTGGCCGACCACGTCGAACGCAGACGCAAGGCGGGCGACCACCGCCTGCATCTCATCGACGGCACCACGCTCTTCGGCACCGGAGACCTCGCCGACCTGCCCGACGGCCTGCACCCGAACGCGGCCGGCTACGCACGCATGGCCGAACGCCTCCTGCCCCGGGCGTTCGGCCCGCGCGGCGTGCTGCGGTAGCGCCAGGAACCGGCCCGCCGCGAGCGCAGTGGATGCGCAGATTTCACCGCGGACACCTTGTGACGCCTTTTCTACGCGCGTAACCTCAGCCGGTCGCATGGATCCCACCGGCCGACGGCACGTCATGTGCCCCTGCTCGGGCGGACGTTGAAGGAGTCATCCTCGTGCAGATTCACAGACCCAGCGCATCGCGGATAGCCGGCGCCGCGTTCGTGGCCGCGGCGGCCACGGCGGCCGTCGTCGTGGCGCCCCTGCCCGCCGCGTTCGCCACCCCGTCGGCGAACGCGGTCATCTCGGAGGCGTACGGCGGCGGAGGCAACTCCGGGGCGACGCTCACCAACGACTTCGTGGAGCTGGCCAACCGCTCCACGGCCGCCTACTCCCTGGACGGCTACAGCGTCCAGTACCTCCCGGCCTCCGCCTCCGCGAACTCGCCCTGGCAGGTCACCCCGCTCACCGGCGCGCTGCCCGCCGGCGGCACCTACCTGGTCGGCGAGGGCGCGGGCGCCGGCGGCACGACCGCGCTGCCCGCCGCCGACGCGACCGGCTCCACCGCGATGTCCGCCACCGCGGGCACCGTGGCCCTGGTCAAGGGCACCGCGGCACTGACCTGCAAGACGGCCGCCGACTGCACCGGCGACCCCGACGTCGTGGACCTCCTCGGCTACGGCACCGCCGTCGTCCGTGAGGGCCGCGACGCCCCGGCGACCAGCAACACCACCTCCGTGTCCCGGGCCGCCTCGCTCGCCGACACCGACGACAACGCGGCGGACTTCACGGCCGGCACGCCCACCCCGGTCAACAGCGCGGGCGACACCGCGAACGGCGGCAGCGGCCCCGGCCCCGGCGGGCCGACCGAGCCCGGCGCCTTCCGCATCCACGACATCCAGGGCCGCACCCGCGTCTCACCCCTCAAGGGCCAGAGCGTCGCGGGCGTCCCCGGCGTCGTCACCGCCGTGCGCACCACCGGCAGCAAGGGCTACTGGATCCAGGACCCCGCCCCCGACGCCGACCCCGCCACCAGCGAGGGCCTGTTCGTCTACACCGGCTCCGCCGCGCCCACCGTCTCGGTCGGCGACTCGGTCCTGGTCAGCGGCAAGGTCTCGGAGTACTACCCGTCCTCCGCCGCCCAGTCGGTCACCGAACTGGGCAGCCCGGTCTCCACCACCCTCTCCACCGGCAACGCCCTGCCGGCCCCGGTCGCGCTCGACGCCTCCACCGTCCCAGGCGCGTACACGCCGACCGCGGGCGGCGGCAGCATCGAGGGCCTCACCCTCCAGCCCGCCGTGTACTCCCAGGACTTCTACGAGTCCATCGAGGGCATGCGCGCCTCGGTCACGGACGCCCGCGTGGTCGGTGCCACGAACAGCTACGGCGAGATGTTCGTGACGGCCAAGCCGCACGAGCACCCCACCCGGCGCGGCGGCACCCTCTACGGCGGCTACGACCAGCAGAACACCGGCCGCATCGAGATCGTCTCGGCCGACGGAACGACCCCCGTCCTCAACGTCGGTGACGAACTGGCCGGCACCACCACCGGCCCGGTCGACTACTCCGACTTCGGCGGCTACCTGCTCGCGCCCTCCGCCGCCGGCACCGGCACGGCCGTCGACAAGGGCCTCAGGCAGGAGGTGACGCGCAGACAGTCCCGCGGCGAACTGGCGCTCGCCACCTACAACGTGGAGAACCTCGACCCGACCGACGCCGACGACAAGTTCGCCCGGCTCGCCAAGGGCGTCGTCAAGAACCTCTCCTCGCCCGACATCGTCACCCTGGAGGAGATCCAGGACGACAACGGCGCCACCGACGACGGCACCGTCTCCGCCGAGGCGACCCTGAAGAAGTTCACCGCGGCGATCGTCGCGGCCGGCGGCCCCACGTACTCCTGGCGCTACGTCGATCCGGTGAACGACAAGGACGGCGGCGAGCCCGGCGGCAACATCCGCCAGGTGTTCCTGTTCAACGCCAAGCGGGTCTCCTTCGTGGACCGGGCCGCCGCCGGCGACCCCTCCACGACCGCCGTCTCCGTGGTCCAGGACCGCAAGGGCCGGGCCCACCTGTCCGCCTCCCCGGGCCGTATCGACCCGGCGAGCACCGCCTGGACGGACAGCCGCAAGCCGCTCGTCGGCGAGTTCGTGTTCCAGGGCCGTACGGTCTTCGTCATCGCCAACCACTTCGTCTCCAAGGGCGGCGACGACCCGGTCCACGGCCGTTACCAGGAGCCGACCCGCTCCTCGGAGACGCGGCGACGCCTCCAGGCCGCGCAGGAGAACGCGTTCGTGAAGTCGCTGCTCGCCGCCGACCCCCGGGCCCGGATCGTGGCCGCGGGCGACCTGAACGACTTCGAGTTCTCCGACGCCGTCAAGACCCTCACCGGCAACGGCCACGACCTGACCGACCTGATCGACACCCTCCCGGTGTCCGAGCGGTACAGCTACGTCTACGACGGCAACAGCCAGACCCTGGACCACATCCTGACCAGCCCCGCCCTGACCCGCCTCGACTACGACGTCGTGCACGTCAACGCCGAGTTCGCCGACCAGGCGAGCGACCACGACCCGCAGGTCGTCCGGATCGACGTCGAGAACTGCGGCGGGACGTCCCATCGGCCGGGACCGCACCGGAGGTGACGACGGCGCGCGTCGCCTCGGCGGCGACCGGCTCCCCGCCGGCCGCCGCCGGTTCCGGCCGGGGCCGTGCTCACCCCAGCGGATGCGCCGACGCGAAGCCGCCGTTGTGGTGGACGAGGGCCGGAGCGTCCGCGGCCACCGCGCCCGAGTCGATCTCGCCGACGACCAGCAGGTGGTCGCCGACGGTCTGACGCAGCACGGTACGGGCCGACAGCCAGCCGGTGACTCCGTCGAGGACCGGCAGGCCGTCCGGCTGCGCCTGCCAGCGCACGCCGTCGAACCGGTCGATGCCGCTGCGCGCGAACCGTGCCGCCAGACCGGCGTTCGCGGTCCCGAGGACATGGACGGCGAAGCGTTCCGCGAGGCGTGCGGCCGGAGTGCTGGACGCTTCGAGGCCGATGCAGAACGACACCAGGGCCGGCCGCAGCGAGACGGAGGTGAAGGAGGTGGCGGTGAAGCCGACGGGCCCGGGGAAGGTGATCACCGTGACGCCGGCGGCGTGCCGGCGCAGGGTGTCGCGGAGGATGTCCGCGCCGTCGGGGACGGTGGCCGACGGCGACGGACCTCGGCGGATCGGGACGGTCATGCCCTGTCCTTTCGGTAGGCGGGGGAGTGGTACGGGCCGTGGCCCGCGGCGCCGGGGCTCACCAGGCGCTCGACGCCACCGCGACCGCCGGCACCAGGCCGGTGCGCAGTGCCTCCAGGAAGGTCACGACCTCGGCCGCGACCGAGCGGTGCTGGAGGTCGTTGAGGACGTCGTGGTGGGCGTCGCGGACCACCGCGAGCCGGGCGCGGGACAGAGACTTGGCGGTGCGGGCCAGCGCGTCGCGGTCGGCGAGCGGGTCCGCGTCGCCGACCAGCAGCAGGGCGGGGACCGCGAGATCGGCGTGGTGGGCCGCGTCCAGCAGCGCACCGGGCACCGGGACGCCGAGCGCGCCGGACCGGGCCCGCGGGTCGTCGCCGAGGACACCGCGGTGGGTCGGGCAGGAGGTACGGACGTCGAGTTCGTCGTCCCAGGTCAGCGCGCTGCCGGCGGTCGCGGCGACGGCTTGGCCGGCACCGGGCAGACCCGCCAGGACGACCGCCTGCGGCCGTACGGCGGCCGCGGAGCCGCTAAGACCGAGCAGCGCCGCCACGGCCGCGGCACCGGAGTCGGCACCCACCAGTACCACCGGCCCGGTCACCTCCTCGCCGGCCGCCGCCGTGCCGGCCACGGCGGCGGCGAGCCGGTCGCCGAACCGGGCCAGCGAACCCTCCAGGTCCGCGGCGTCGATCTCCGGGCCGTCCACGACCCGGACGCGGTACGCGTCGGCGGCGAGCCGCCTGCCGAACCGCCCGTAGACGGCGCGGCTCTCGCCCCGGCCCGGCACCACGACGACGGTCCCGCGGGTGAGCAGGCCCTCGGGGGCGTGGTGATCGGTGTACTGGCTCATCTCAGGCTCCGGCTCGTACGGTGTGGCGGTTGGCGGGGACGGGGAGGCCGAGGTTGCCGCGCAGGGTGTCGGCCTCGTACTCGGTGCGGAACAGCCCGCGCTTCTGGAGGATCGGGACGACGCCGTCCACGAAGAGTTCGAGGTCCTCGTCGGTGCGGAAGGCGAGGTTGATGCCGTCGAAGGTGCCGGCGTCGAACCACTCCTCGATGGTGTCGGCGACGGTCCGCGGCGCCCCGACGAACGGCGACTGACGGAACTCGCTGACCAGGTTGGCGACCTGACGCAGGGTGAGGTTCTCCGACCTGGCCCGCTCGATCAGCCTGGCCGCTCCGGTGCGGCCGCCCCTCTCGGCGAGGTGCGCGACGTCCGGGAACGGGCCGTCCAGGTCGTGCACGCTGAAGTCGTAGGCGCCGAACGAGCGGCCCAGCAGCGCGAGGTTGCCCGCGAAGTCGTTGTCCTCCTCGAAGATCTCCCGCTCGCGGAGCCGGGCCGCCTCGTCGGTGCGGCCGACGACCGGACCGCCGTGGATGAAGATCTTGATGTGCTCGGGGTCGCGGCCGTAGGACGCGGTGCGCTTCTTGATGTCGGCGTAGTAGTCCTGCGCCTGTTGCAGCGAGCCGCCCGGCGCGTAGATGCCCTCCGCGACCCGTGCCGCCAGGTCCCGGCCCTCCTCGGAGACCCCGGCCTGGAAGATCACCGGCTGGCCCTGCGGCGAACGGGACAGGTTGAGCGGGCCCGCGATCCTGAAGTGCTCTCCCTCGTGGTTGAGTTCGTGCAGCTTCGCGGGGTCGAGGAAGACGCCCCGCGCCACGTCCGCGGGGAACGCGTCGTCCTCGTAGGAGTCCCACAGGCCCCGGGCGACCTGCACGAACTCCAGCGCGCGGCCGTACCGGGCGGTGTAGTCGAGGTGCTCGTCCAGCCCGAAGTTCCGCGACGTGCCGGTGTCGAAGCTGGTCACCACGTTCCAGCCGGCGCGGCCACCGCTGATGTGGTCGAGGGAGGCGAACCGGCGGGCCAGGTTGAACGGCGAGTTGTACGTCGAACTCGCCGTGCCCACCAGGCCGATGTGCCGGGTGTGGGTGGCGACCGCCGACAACAGGGTCAGCGGCTCCAGGCGGTTGAGGTAGTGCGCGGGGTAGGTGGCGTTGATGAACTGGCTGTCGACGATGAACAGGGCGTCGAACAGGGCGTGTTCGGCGGCCTGCGCCTGCGCTATGTAGTAGTTGATGTCGATGCTCGCGTTCTTCGCGACCCGTGGGTCCTTCCAGAGCCCGTGCTGGCCGGGGCCTCCGACGCCGTAGGGGTGGAGGGCGAGGTGGATCGTGCGTGCCATCGGTGAGTCCGTTCTGTGCGGCGGGAGTCGGGCGGTTCAGGCGTGCAGCAGGGCGCGCAGGGCCTCGCGGCCGGCCCGGTCCGCAGGGGCCGAGCGCAGGGTGGGCGCGGAGCTGACGAGCAGCCGGGTGTACACGTGCTTCGGGGTGGTGATCACGTCCCGCGCGGTGCCGGTCTCGACCAGTTCGCCGCGGTAGAGCACCGCGATCCGGTCGGCGATCCCGGCGACCGAGCCGAGGTCGTGCGAGATGAAGACCAGCGCCGTGCCCGCGTCGCGGAGTTCCTTGAGGATCTGCAGGATCTGCACCCGGTTCGCGGAGTCCAGGGCGCTGACCGGTTCGTCGAGGATGACCAGCTTCGGTTCGGTGACCAGGGCACGGGCGACCGCGACCCGCTGCCGCTGGCCCCCGGACAGTTCGCCGGGCAGCCGGCCGAGCAGCTCCTCGGAGAGCCGGACGCGGTCCAGGAACGTACGGGCCCGGTCCGCCGCCTCCGCGCGTGGCACTCCCCGCACGAGCAGCGGCTCGATCAGCGACTCCCCGACGGTCAGGTCCGGGTCGAGGCTGCGCAGCGGGTCCTGGAAGACGTACTGGACCACACCGCGCCGGCGCAGACCGCGCCACTGCCGCCTGCCGTACCGGCCGACGTCCTCGCCGCCGATCACGATCCGGCCCGCCGAGGCGGGCGTCAGGCCGAGCACGGCGCGGGCGAACGTCGACTTGCCCGAACCGGTCTCGCCGATCACGCCGACGGTCTCGCCGGGCGCCACGCTCAGCGAGACGCCGTGCAGGACCCGGCGCCGCCGGCGCCGTAGGCCGTAGTGCACGTCCAGGCCGGTGACGTCGAGTACGGGAGCGGTGGTCACGATGCCTCCTGCGGCGCGCGGAACTTCTCCAGGCCGTAGCTCTCGTGCTCGGCGACGAGGAGCCGGGTGTACTCGTGCCGCGGGCGGTGCAGCACCTCGGCCGCCGGGCCGTGCTCCACCACCTCGCCGTCGCGCATCACGAGGACCTCGTCGCAGAGCTGGGCGACGACGGCCAGGTCGTGGGAGACGACCACCAGGGCCAGTCCGGTGCGCTCGCGCAACTCGGCGAGCAGGTCGAGGATCTCCGCCTGGACGGTGACGTCGAGCGCGGTCGTGGCCTCGTCGGCGATGAGGATGTCCGGGTCGGCGGCGACGGCGGCCGCGATCAGGACCCGCTGGAGCATGCCGCCGGACAGCTCGAACGGGTACTGGCCGTAGACCAGTTCGGGGTCGCGCAGCCGTACCGCGTGCAGCAGCTCGATCGCGCGGTCCCGGGCCGCGCGCCGCTTCAGGCCCTTCTTGAGCCGGACCACCTCGGCGATCTGCTTGCCCACCCGGATCGACGGGTTGAGGTACGAGGCGGGGTCCTGGAACACGGCGCTGATCGTCGTGCCCCGCAGCTCCGTCCACCGGCGGGGCGTCAGTGTGGCGATGTCCGTGCCGTTGATCTCGACGGAGCCGCCGCTGACCTCGAAGTGCGGGGGCAGGATGCCCAGCACCGCCCGGCAGGTGAGGGTCTTGCCGCTGCCGGACTCGCCGACGATGCCGACGGTCCGGCCCGGGGTGAGCGCGAAGCTCACGCCGTGCACGATCTCCCGGTCGGCGGTCAGGTCGCTGATCCGGACGTCCCGGACGGCGAGCACGGGGGCCGCGGTGGCGGCGGCGCGGGCCGGCGCGGTGGCGGGGCTCGGGGACAGGGCGGTCATGAGGTACCTCCGGCGGTGACGGAGTCGGACCGGCCGCTCCCGCGCCGCCCGGCGGGGCGGCCGGAGCGGGCCGTGCGGGCGGCGACGAAGGCCCGGCCTGCTTCGCCGGAGACGTCGCGGATCGCGTCGGCGAGCTGGTTCCCGGCCCAGACCGTGACCATGATCAGCAGGGCCGGGACGACCGGCGCCCACGGCTGGTAGTCGAGATAGCCGAGGTCGGAGGCGAGCAGCCCGCCCCAGGTGGGCGCGGGCGGCTGTACGCCGATGCCGAGGAAGGTCAGGCTCGACACGATGACGAAGCCGGTGCCGACGGTCTGGGCGAGCGCGACCGCGACCGGCGGCAGCACCTTGGCCCGGACGTGCCGCCGGACGATCCAGCCGGTGGAGGCACCGGAGACGATCGCCGCCTCCACGTACGGGGAGCGGGCCACGGACAGCGTTGCGGCCCGGCCGACCCGGTAGAAGAGCGGGGAGACCAGCACCCCGGTGACGAGCATCGCCTGGCCGATCCCGTTGCCGAGCAGCGCGATCACCGCGACGGCGAAGAGCAGGAAGGGGAGCGCGACCAGCGTGTCGGCCAGCCGCAGGGTCAGCCACTCGAAGGCCCGCCCGAGGTACACCGACAGGATGCCGGGCACGGCGCCGACGACCAGGGCCACCAGCGCGACTTCGAGGGCGCCGAGCACGCTGACGCGGGAGCCGTCGAGCAGCCTGCTGAACACGTCACGGCCCAGGTAGTCGGTGCCGAGCCAGTGCGCTCCCGAGGCCGGCGCGAGCGTGTCGGCGCTGGTGGCCAGCGGGTCGTACGGGGCGAGCACCGGGCCGAGGACCGCCAGGAGGGCGACCACGGCCAGGATGCCGAGGGCGATCCGGCCCGAGGTGAGGGAGAGGACGCGGCGCACCATGGTCAGACCCCCCGCTGCGATGCGGGCGTCACACGCGCCAGCACCAGGTTGACGATCAGGTTGAAGAGGACGACCAGGACGATCGAGACCACCAGCACGCCCTGCACGGCCGGTACGTCACCGGCCTGCGCGGAGTCGTTGGCGAAGCGGCCGAAGCCCTGCAGCCCGAAGATCCACTCGGTCACGACGGACGCGCCGACCAGGGCCGGGAACTTCAGTCCCAGGGTGGCGAGGGCCGGACCGATGCCGTTGCGCAGGACGTGCGTGAGGAAGATCCGCCGTGGGCCGAGCCCCCGCACCACGGCGCCGGTCACGTAGTTCTCCCGGTAGGCGGCGACGAGTTGGCCGCGGAGCTGGCGGGCGACGTCGGCGACCACGTCGAGGCTCAGCGCGACGGCGGGCAGCGTGATGTGCGCGAGCCACGGCCCGGCCCCCTGCGCCGCCGGGACGTATCCGGCGGCGGGCAGGACATGGAGTCCGACCGCGAACACCGCGACGAGCACGATGCCGACCACGAACGCCGGCATCACCGAGATCACCGTGACGAACCCGGTGATCGCCCGGTCCACCCAGGTGGTGCGCCGCAGCGCCGCCGTGGTGCCGAGGACGAAACCGAGGAGGACGCCGATGACCAGGGCGAGCGTCGCGATGGAGAGGCTGACGGTCAGACCGAGGCCGATCAGGGTGGAGATGTCGGCCCCGTTGGTCCAGCTGGTGCCGAGCTGTCCGTGCAGGACGCCGGTGAACCAGTCCCAGTACTGGACGAGGAAGGGCCGGTCCAGTCCCCACTGGGACTCCACCCGGTGCACGGCCTCGGGAGTCGCCTCCTCGCCGAGCTGGATCCGCGCCGGGCTGAGTCCGCTCAGCGACCGGAGCGCGAAGGTCACGAAGGTCGCGACCACGAAGACGGGCACGATGATCGCGACCGACCGGGCGAGGACGGCCAGGACCCGGCCCAGCGTGTGCCGTGCCCTGGCCGCGGCGGCCCCGCGACGGCGGGCCGGCCCGGCGGACACCTGGGTCGACGTCATGAGGGTTGCCCCCTCTCTGCTGGTGGGACGGGCGGACGGAGGTCAGCGGGTGCCGGATATGGTCACGCCGGTCCAGTCGATGTGGGCCGGGTTCCTCGGCAGGCCGGAGATCGCCTTGCTCTTGGCGATGAGGTTGGGCGCGGAGTAGGTGAAGACCAGTGCCTTGCTCCGCAGCCCGGCACGGGTGGCCGCCTGCAGCACCTTGGTGTAGTCGGGCGAGTCCAGCGGCGTCCTGCGGACCTTCGCGACGGCGGCCTCGAAGCCGGCCGGCTCGTAGGGCGAGCTCAGGTTCAGCGGGCCGTGCGGGCCGAAGTGCGCGGTGAGGGTCTGCAGCGCGGAGTCCCGGCCGGTGGTGCCGTACAGCGAGAACGTCAGGTCCTTCGCGAAGAACGGGGTCGCCCAGTTCTTGTCGATCTTGATGCGGACGGTGATCCCGACCGCGGCCAGCTGCGACTGGACCAGCTCCGCCTGGGGGTCCTCGGCGGGGATGACCAGGTCGAGCCGGACCGTGCCGGGCTTGTGGCCCGCCTCGGCGAGCAGCTTCCTGGACTTCGCCGGGTCGTAGGGGTACAGGTTCGCCGACTTCGGGTCGTAGGCGACGTAGCCCTTCGGGAACGGCTGGTCGGTCACCGAGCCGTAGCCGAACGTCAGCTTGTCCACGAACTCCTGACGGTTGATCGCGTACCGGACGGCGTCCACCACCCGGTCGTCGTCGAACGGCGCCTTGTTGACGTTGAGACTGATGTTGTTGGCGTTGAAGCCCGGTTGGGAGAAGACGTCCAGACCGGCCTTCCTGGCGGCGGCCGCCTGGCTCGGGGCGAGGTCGGCGAAGTTGTAGACGCCGGTGCGCAGGCCGGAGACGACCGTGGAGGCGTCGGGCGCCGAGGTCAGTTCGACGGTGTCGATGTGGATGTTCTTCGCGTCCCAGTAGTCGGGGTTCTTCCGCAGGACCGCCTTGGTGCCCGGCACCAGCTGGGTGACGACGAAGGGCCCCGCGCCGACCGGGGCGCGGTCCAGCTCGGCCGGGTTCGCCGCGGCCTTGGGGCTGGCGATCTGCAGCACCCGCTCCCCGAGCAACTGCGGTATCTGGTAGTCGACCTGAGTGAGGTGCAGGACCGCGTCCAGCCCCTTGGCGGTGACCGATCGGATCGAGGTCAGATCGCCGAAGAGCGCCGAGTTCTTCTGCTTCTGCGCCCGTTCGACGGCCGCCTTGACCGCCGCGCCGTCCACCGGCTCGCCGTCGCTGAACTTCAGACCGGGCCGCAGGTGAAAGGTGATCCGGTCGCCCTTCTTGTTGTACTCCCAGCTCCTGGCGAGATCGGGCACGGCCTTTCCGGTCTCGTCGGTGCGGGTCAACGACGCGTAGGTGAGGGCGAGTTCGCGGAACTGGGCGCCGCTGCCACTGACCACCGGGTCCCAGTGGGCGGGGAAGTAGGAGGAGGTCCACCTGAGCGTGGCGCCGCTGCCGGCGGAGGCGGTCCCGGAGCCGCAGGCGGTCAGCGCGGGGGCGAGCAGGGCGACGAGGGCGCCGGCGACGGCAGCGGTGCGCGGGCCGGACCGGCCGGGGCCGCGACGGGGGGCGGTGTGGTGTGCGGGCATCTCGTTCTTCCTGTGGGCGGCCCGGTCTGGGCCGGGCGGGGAAAGCGGGGTGGACGGTAGGCCGGGCAGCCGTGCGGACCGTCGACCGGGACCGGACGGGCATGCCGGGGAGAGCGCCGGCACGCGCTGGGGCGTGCGGCACTCAGGGCAGGGGGAGTGGGCGGCCGCGCGGGGACGGGCCGGAGGGTGACGGGGGACGCGGCCGTGCGGAAGGGCGGGACGCGATCGGGCCGGACGGCAGGCGGCCGGGGCCGCACCGGGCGGGTGCGGAGGTCAGGCGGCCGCGGGCCGGAGGTGGCGGACGGCCGGAGGCCGGGGACGGCGGAGGGTCAGCGACAGAGTGCGCTGCAGGTGCGCCGCAGGTCCACGTAGCGGCACACCACACCGGGGTGCGTCGTGAGCATGCTGCACATCCTGGAGGCAGCCGCGAGCGGCTGTCAATGGACACCAATTGGTGTCTCATTCGGCGGGACGGCCCGCACGGCCGCTCCCGGCGGGGTCCGCTCGGTCAGCCGGCGACGGCCGGTCTCGCTGACGCCTCGTCAGGATGCAGCCATACGGGGCCGTTTCCGGTCTCCACCCGTACGGCGTGCGGCGGCGGCCACGCGCCCCCGGCCAGCAGCAGCCGCTCCGGTTCCGTCATGCTCCCGAAACGTTCCAGGGCCTGCGCCGCGGGCAGCGGCGCCGCCGGCCCGAGCAGGCCGGGGCACAGATCGTCGACGGCGGCCGCGTACTCCTCGAAGGGCCGCCAGCCGGGCACCGCCCGGTGTCCCGACGGCGCCCGCACCAGCAGGGTCGGCAGCGCGTACCGGTGTCCGCCGCCGGCGGTCTCCTTGGCCGCGCCCGGATGCGGCGAGCCGCCGGACACCGCGCGCACCTCGGGGACCGGCCGGCGTGCCTCGGCGCGGTCCGCGCGCACCCGCTCCAGCACCGCGCCGGACCCGGCGTCGGCGGTCAGCCGCGCCAGGTCCAGACCCGGTGTGCCGCGGACGGCGGCCAGCGCCAGCGCCGGGGTGTCCGCCGGTTCGCCGAGCACGAAGACGCTCTCCCGCAGCCGCCGCAACGCCCGCCCCGCGACCTCGTCGCCCTGGAGTTCGGCGGCCTTGGCGACCAGCGAGGCGGGCCAGGAACTGGCCGGCATCCGGCTCAGCCGTACCGCCCGCGGAGCCCCGGTGTGCGCGCAGACCCCCTCGACGTAGCGCGCGTACCAGGCGGTCTCGGCGGCCGGGTCCGGCGGCGGGTCGTCGTCGTGGTCGAAGAGGATCGCGTACGCCCGCCGCCAGCGGACCCGGCCGGTCAGCGCCGACCGCAGCCTGCGGAAGACCGGTTCCGAGCCCCAGGCCCAGGGGCAGAGCGGGTCGGTGTACTCCACCACCTCGACGGACGGCGGCCCGCCGGCCGCCGCACCGCTCACGCGGCGCCCGTCCGCACCGGCCCTCCGGCCGCTCCGGCCGTCCCGTCGGCCAGCAGCGACCGCAGGGTCACCCCGCCGAGCACGGCCGCCGCCCCCGCCTCGACCGCACGCCACACCCCGGGCAGTCCGGCGGCCGGACCGGGGTAGTCGAGCCCGGACAGCGGCTCGCCGCGCAGGGTGATCAGCTCGCCGTCGACGGCCCGCGTGACGTCCAGCAGGGTGATCTCGTCGGCGGGTCTGCCCAGCCAGTAACCGCCCTCGCAGCCGCGCTGGCTGCGCACCAGGCCCGCTCGGCGCAGCTCACCCACCACGGACTTCAGGAACCGGAACGGAATCTCCTGCGAGGAGGCGATCGCCTCGCAGGTCAGCGGACGAGCGGGCTCACGGGCTAGCTCCAGCAGTGCCCGTATGCCGTAGTCCGCCTTCGCGGAGATATGCATGCGCACATCATGCCCGAGGAGCCCGTCCGGCGGGCCGCTCAGGGCCGTCCGCTCGGACTGTTGCGGGAACATTGCCGCAGGTGAAGCGCAATGGACACCTCTTGACACCCTTTTCGCGGGCGTCCTAGCGTCCACGGCATGAGCGAGCCGCTGACGACCCCCGGTGAAGGCTTCCATCCGCATCTCCACGAGACCCCGGACCACCCGGCGGCGCCGCTGAGCAGCCGCCTGCACCACGTCCGCGCCGACTCCCTGGACGGCGACACCGCGCAGTCCGGCGGCATGCGCAGGTTCGCCGCCGTCAGCGGGAAGACGGTCGGTTCCGAGAAGCTGTGGATGGGCCAGACCCACGTGGCGGCCGCCACCGCGTCCTCCGACCACCACCACGGCGAGTCCGAGACCGCGATCTACGTGGTCAGCGGACATCCGGAGTTCGTCTTCCTGGACGACTCGGGACCGGAGCCGCAGGAGGTACGGCTGCGCACCTCGCCCGGCGACTACGTCTTCGTCCCGCCGTTCGTGCCGCACCGCGAGGAGAACCCGGACCCCGACGACGAGGCGGTGGTCGTCATCGCGCGCAGCACCCAGGAGGCGATCGTGGTCAACCTGCCCGGCCTGTACGCCCTCTAGGCCCTTTGGGTCAGGCCGCCAGGAAGGCGTGGAGGGAGTCGGTCATGCGGCCGACGAACGCCTCGCGGGTGCGGTCGCCGACCAGGTCGAGGGAGAGGTAGGGGTTGAGGTCCTCCAACTCGACCAGGAGCAGGTCGCCTTGCCGGGTCCGGCAGGCGTCCACCCGCTGGATGCCGTGGTCGAGGGTGTTCCAGTCGATGAACCGCCGGGCGAAGTCGAGGTCGGCCGCGGAGGGTTCGTAGGGCTCCAGGATCCAGCGGTGGCCGGGGTCCGGCGCGTACAGCGCGTACTGGAAGGTGTCGTCGACGTAGTAGAAGGACACCTCGTAGCGGAAGTCGATGCGCGGCTGGACCAGGATGTCGCCGTAGGCGAGGCCGGCCAGCCGGTCGCGGGTGACGAAGGTCAGGCCTATGGAGTCCGCCCCGGTCCGGGGCTTGACCGCGTACTGCTCGCTCTCGGGCAGGCGGTCCAGCCGGTCGGCCCGGTCGACGGTCGGGATGACCGGGTGCCCGGCCTCGGTCAGGTCCAGCAGGTAGCCCTTGCCCGCCATGTCGGCCCGGCCGTGCAGCGGGTTGTAGACGCGGGTGCCGCACGCGGCGGCCCGGTCGCGGAAGGCCTCGTAGGTCTCCTGGTAGTGGAGCACCGGGCCGCTGTTGCGGACCACGACGGCGTCGAAGCGGTCCATCAGGGCCAGGGCGTCCCGTGGATGGCACAGCGCGAGGTCGAAGTCCGCGCGGAGCTCGGCGGTCAGGAACACGTCCTCGTCGCCGTACCGGCGCCCGCGTGCCGGATAGGCGAGGTCGGTCACGTACAGCAGGCTCGGGCGGGCGGGCATGGCGCATCTCCAGGGCGAACGGTCACACACGGGCCCGCCGATGGTGACACGCCCCGGTGCCGTGCCTCGCCGCGGCCCCGCGCGGCCGGTCGGTGTGCGCTGGCCGGTGCGCTACGACCGTGGGCGGGCGCCCGGGCCCGGACGGGCGGTGACCTCGTACGGGGTGAGGGCGGTGTGCTCCGCGGAACACTGGACGACGGCGCGGACCGGCGCCTGGCAGCCGGTGTGCCGGATGTCCAGCGGCGGGCTCTCCCCGGGGCCGAGCGTGTAGGTCTCGCCCCACTGGCCGAGCGCGACCAGGACGGGCCACAGGTCCCAGCCCTTGCGGGTCAGCCGGTACTCGTTGCGGGCGCGGCTGCCGGGCTCCCGGTAGGGCACGGTCCGCAGGACGCCGGCCGCGACCAGCTTCCGGAGCCGGTCGCTGAGCACCGCCTCCGACAGGCCGATGTGGCGGTGGAAGTCGTCGAAGCGGCGGACCCCGTTCGCGGCGTCCCGCAGGATCAGCAGCGTCCATTTCTCTCCGACCACGTCGAGCGTGCGCTGGACGGGACAGTTCTCCGTGCTCGCCTCTAGCCACTCCATGGCGCCATGGTAGGGGCCTGGCTTCGTCGTTGACAGTCAGCTGCGCGGGAAGCTAGCTTCGTTCGAAGAAGTCAGCTGAGAGGGCAGGTGCCGTGGGACGGACGCGTACGTATCAGTGGGACGATCCCGCGGTCCTGGCGGACGCCGCCGGACGCATGGCCGGCATCGACTTCTTGCGCGAGCTGCAGGCGGGCGGGCTGCCCAGGCCGCCGGTCAACCACACCGTCGACTTCGCCCTGGACGAGGTGGAGCCGGGGCGGGCGGTCTTCTCGCTGACGCCGGGCGAGGAGCACTACAACCCGATCGGCAGTGTGCACGGAGGCATCTTCGCCGTCCTGCTGGACTCGGCCGCCGGATGTGCCGTGCAGTCCACGCTCCCGCAGGGCATGGCGTACACCTCGCTCGACCTGACCGTGAAGTTCCTGCGCCGCATCACCGTGGAGACCGGCACGGTGCGCGCCATCGGTACGGTGGTCAACAAGGGCCGTCAGACCGCCCTCGCGCAGGCGCAGTTGGTCGACGCGACGGACCGGCTGCTCGCCCACGCCACCAGCAGCTGCATGCTCTTCCCGGTGCCGCCCGCGCGCTGAGCCGCCCGGGAGCGGCCCCGGCCCCGCCGTGGACCGGCGGGGCCGGGCACGGGTGTGCCCCGGAGCGGGCCGCCTCCGGGGCACCACGTCGCCGGCCGGTCTCAGCGGCCGGGCGCCTCCTCGGGTGCGCCGCGGCGGCCCGGAGCCCACAGCAGCGCGCCCGATGCCAGGCCGAGCGCGGCCAGCACCCACCAGACCCGGTGGAAGGAGTCGACGGCGGTGGCCGCGGTGGGCGTGCCGAGAACGGCGACGAAGAGGCTGATGCCGAGGACCGCGCCGAGCTGGCGCAGGCTCGCGTTGATCGCCGAGCCCAGCGCGAACCGGCCCGGCGGCAGCGCCTGCACGGCGGCCCCGGACTGGACGGGCAGCGTGAGGCCGACACCTAGTCCGGTGAGCAGCGCCGCGGGCAGCCAGTGGATCGCCCAGTGCGGGGTGGCGCCGGCGAAGACCGCGGTGAGCGCGAGACCGGCCGTCCAGAAGAGCGCGCCGCAGGTCAGCACCCGGCGTGCCCCGTAGGTGTGCGAGAGGCGGCTGGCCGTGCGGGCCACGGCGGTGACCACCAGCGGGCTCGGCGCGGTGGCGAGGGCGGCGCGCAGCACCGAGTAGTGCCACACCGTCTGCAGGAAGACGATGTTGCTCAGCAGCATGCCGAAGAAGGCGGCGGCGAACAGCAGGGTCGCCGCGTTGACCAGCCGGAACTGCCTCACCCGGAAGAGCGCGAAGTCCATCACGGGCCGCGCGGCGGCGCGATCGCGCAGGACGAAGGCCGGGATCAGCAGCGCCGCCAGCGCGAACGCGCCGATCACCCGCGGGTCGGACCAGCCCCACTGCGGGCCCTCGATGATGCCGAGGCTCAGGGCGGCCGGCGTCGCGGCGATCAGCAGCACGCCGAGCGGGTCGGGCAGGCCGTGGGCGTGCGGGTCGCGGGCCTCGCGCAGCAGCCGCACGCCGAAGAAGGCGATCACCGCGCAGATCGGCACGTTGACCAGGAAGATCCAGCGCCAGGAGGCGTACTGGGTCAGCAGCGCGCCCAGGGTCGGGCCGAGCGCGGCGGCCGCGGCGGCCATGGAGCCCCAGGTGCCGATCGCCACCGGCCGCCGGGACGGCGGGAACTCCGGGAGGATCAGGGACAGCGAGGTCGGGGTGACCAGGGCGGCGAACGCCGCCTGCAGGGCCCGTCCCGCGATGAGCATGCCGGTGTCCGGCGCCAGGCCGCACAGGGCGCTCGTCGCCGCGAAGCCGGTGATCCCGATGAGGAAGACCCGCTTGCGCCCGTAGCGGTCGGCGAGCCGGCCGGCCGGGATGAGGACGGCGGCGAAGACCAGGCTGTAGGCGTTGAGCACCCACGCCAGGTGGCCCGCCGAGGCGTGGAAGCTGCGCCCGATGGTCTCGAAGGCGACGTTGACGATGGTGGTGTCCAGGAACACCACGAACGCGCCGAGGCTGCTGAGCACCAGCACCCGGAGCGCGTGCCGGCGGGCGGCCGCGTCCTGGACCGGCTCCGTGGCCGTCGGCGGTCCGGCGGGTGCGGAGGTGGCGGCCCCCTCGGGTACGGCCATGTCATCCCCTCAGTGAGTTGGATTTTCCTACCTACTGATCGTGACGCTATCCCGAGTGGGTCGTGAAACACAACTGACCGGAGGTAACGTGGGCCCATGGACGTACAGCCACAGCAGGCCGGGGAGTCGGACACGGGCAGCGCCGGGACGGCCGTCAAGCCGCTGCCCTCGGTGATGGCGGGCGCGCCGGTGGGGGTGCGGCCCTGCTCGATCGCCGCCGCGCTGCAGATCGTCGGCGAGCGCTGGTCGCTGCTCGCGCTGCGCGAGATGGCGTACGGCGTGCACCGGTTCGCGAAGATCGCCGGCTTCACCGGAGCCCCGCGCGACATCCTCGCCGACCGGCTGCGCAAGCTCGAAGCGGCGGGCGTGATCGAGCGGCGCCAGTACAGCGAGCACCCGCCCCGCCACGAGTACCACCTGACGCAGGCGGGACAGGAGTTGTTCCCCGTGCTGATCGGCCTGCTGCAATGGGGCGACCGGTGGGCGGTGGACACCCCGGCCGTCGCCTTCCGGCACGAGTGCGGCCACCCGCTGCGGATGGAGTCCGGGTGCGGGCACTGCGAGGGTGAGATCACCCCGCAGTCCCTGTCCCTGATGCCGGGATTCCCGCGCCCCTGACCCCGCCGCGCCCGCGCCCTCCTCCGCGTCGGGTCGGCGACGCGGCCCCAGGGCCTCCCGTCCGCGACGCCTGGCCCGACGTTCGCGCGGCGGGCGTGGCACTGCGTGGAATCAGCACTCAAATCCCTTACGAACAGTCTGAGTTCGCCCGTGCGGGAGGGATTCCCCACCCGTGGCTCTCGGACGCGGACCACGGGCTGGCGGCGGCCCTGCGGCTGCCCGCCTTCCGTGGCGCGGGACGACTGCGCCACAAGCGCCTGATCCTGGTCGTCGACGCCGAACGGCCGGTCCGCGGCGTGCTGTTCCCGGCCGGCGACCTTTCGTACGCGGTCGCCGAGGCGCTGCGCCTGGCGGTCGGCCGCACCGCCTGAGCCCGGCCCGTCCCGGCCGGGCGGCTACGGTGCGGCGGGAGCCGGCCCGTCGGTCTCCGCCTCCTGGTAGGACCAGCGCTGCTGCCGCCAGGCGTCGGCGACGGTGTGGTAGCGGCGTTCCTCCCAGAATCCGCGCCGGTCGGCGGTCATGTACTCGATGCCGCGCAGCCGTTCCCCGTGGGCGTAGGCGCTCACACGGCGGAGGGCCGGACCGGGGCGCGGTGCGCGCCCGCGGCCGGGCCCTCCCGTCGTGCTCCGGGCCGGTCCGCACCGCCCGCGAGGTCACACGGACGCGAGGGAGACCTCGGTCGACTTGATCAGGGCCACGACCGGCGAGCCGGGTGCCAGGCCGAGGTCGGTCACCGCGTCCTTGGTGACGGCCGAGGTCAGCTCACCTCCGTCGACGGCCACCTTGACCGTCGCCATCGCCCCGCCCACGGCCACGTCGCTGACCGTGCCGGGCAGCCGGTTGCGGATGGACAGGCCCGTCACCGGGCCGGTGGCCAGGGCCACCTCGGTCGCCTTCATCATCGCCCGGACGGCCGACCCCTCGGCCAGCCCCAGGTCCTCGACCGCCTCCACGGTGATCGCGGCGGTGAGGTCCTGGCCGCCGTCCAGCCGCAGCCTCACGGTCGCCATCACCTCCCCCTGGGTCACGGAGGTGACGGTGCCGGGGATCTGGTTGCGGATGCTCAGGCTCATGACGAGGCGCCTCACAGACGGGGAGAAGAGGGACAGGGGTGAATTGTCACGATGTGCGGGACCGCCGGACCACAAACTAGCCGCTTCCGTGACCTCCGGCGCGCCCTGCTCGCCTCCGCCCTCCGTCTCCGCGCCCGGCCCTGGCAGATCAGGGACGGGCGGCGCGGCGGGCCGGGGCCCAATGTGTTTGACTCACCGGTGCGGCCGAACCTACGTTCCCTGTCATGGCTGATGACGAATCCACCCGGGCCGCCCGGCTGCTGGAAGCCCAGGCGAAGGCCGAGCGGCTCTTCGCCGAGATCGAGCGGCGGCACCTGGTGGAGCCGGGCCAGGGGGAGCGGGCGGTCAGCGACCGCGTCCGCGACCTGGCGAACGAACTCTTCGGTACGACCCGGCACTGGCACAAGCGGATCGTGCGCTCGGGCCCGAACACCCTCAAGCCGTACCGGGAGAACCCGCCCGACCGCGTGATCGGCACGGACGACATCGTGTTCGCCGACTTCGGGCCGATCTTCGAGGAGTACGAGGCCGACTTCGGGCGGACCTTCGTACTCGGCGACGACCCGGTCAAACGAAAGCTGCGGGACGACCTGCCGGAGGTCTTCGCCGCCGGCCGGCGGTTCTTCGAGGCCGACCCGCGGATCACCGGGAAGCAGCTCCACGCCGAGGTGGAGCGGCTGGCCGCGGAGGCCGGCTGGCAGCTGGGCGGCTGGCACGCCGGCCACCTGGTCGGCGAGTTCCCGCACGAGAAGATCGACGGCGCGGACACCGAGTCGTACATCGCGCCCGCCAACGACACCCCGCTGCGCCGCACCGACAAGGCGGGCCGTATCTGCCACTGGATCCTGGAGATCCACCTCGTCGACCGCGAGCGGGAGTTCGGCGGCTTCCACGAGGAACTGCTCACCCTCTGACCCGGCCCCGCGCCGGGGGCGCGCGGCTACCGCGGGCCCAGGCCCAGGGACACGGCGCCCAGGCACGCGGGGACCGAGACCTCGGCCGCACCGCTCGCCCGTCAGCGGTGCCCGTCGGCGGCGAGCGCGTCGAAGTCGCGGTTCATCGGCTCCTGGCCCCGCCCGGCCGCCCCGGTCTAGGACGACTCGGTGGACCGGCCCGGCCACCGGGTGAAGCGGCTGAGCCCCCGCCGGGTCGGCTTGAGGGGCTTGTCCTCGGGAGCGACCGGATCCTGCCCGGTGGTCAGGGCCGGTGCCGCGGCCGGAGCGGCGGGCACGGACCGGCCGCCCCGGCCGAGCCGGCTCCGGACGGCCTTCGCCATCGCCTGGTGGGACGGCTCCAGCAGCACACCGCCCGTGGACAGGTGTTCCCACATGTGCAGCAACTCCTGTCCGCGGGTGGCGACCTGGCCCTCGTCGTCCAGCCGCTGCCAGGCCGCCGTGGCACGGGCCACCTCGGGCGCGGCCCGGTTCAGATCGGTACGGCAGCGGATGCGGGCGACGGTCAGCGCGAGCACCGTGGAGAGCATGTAGTCGCCGCGCTGGTAGGCCAGGTACGCCTCGATCGCCCGCGCCTCCAGGGAGAGTTCGTCCTCCGCGCCCCGGCGCAGCGTGAGGTGCTCGCGCAACGCGCTGGCCAGCACGAACGCTGCGTGCAGCTCCTGGCGCTGCGCGTGCTGGATGATCCGTTCGACGCGGGCGAGCGGCGGGAACGACTCCTCCTCCGCGGCCGTGCGCTCACGCCCCGGCGGCAGGTCCTCCTCGTCGGCGATGGTCCGGCTGGAGCCGTCGGGGTACACCCGCAGCCGCGCCACCTGTTGCACGGTCCGGTCGATGACGGTGGCCGCCACCGGGGCCCGCAGGGTGCGGGCGAACATGGCGATGGCGTCGAGTATCGCCTCGTTGGGAGGCCGCGTGCCGCCCATCTCCAGGAGATGGCCGTTGACCACCGTCGACCCGTCCTCGGCCACATAGGCGTCGAGCCGGATCAGCGGCGGTGCGCTGAGCGCGGGCAGGTTTCCCTCGTTGCGGGGGGTCAGCGAGTAGGTCATCCGTTCAGACTCCGGGTCGGACGACACCGACGATGGGCATGGAGGCGGCCGGCGCGATGGTGACCGTGCGTCCGGGTCGCGGGGCGTGCACGACCCGTCCGCCTCCTATGTACATGCCCACGTGTGTGGCGTCGTAGTAGATGATCAGGTCCCCGGGCTGCACGGAGGCCAGGCTGACCCGGGTCAGCCCCTGCCACTGCGCCTGCGAGGTACGGGGTATGGGGTGCCCGGCCGCCGCCCAGGCCGTGGAGGTGAGTCCCGAGCAGTCGTACGACGAGGGGCCCACGGCGCCCCACACGTACGGTTTGCCGATCTGGGCCATCGCGAAGTCCACGGCCCGCGCGGCGGCGCCGCTCGCCTTCGTCCCGCCGCCGCCCGAGCCGGTACCGGAGGTGGTGCCGGAATCGGGGCCCGTCCACTTGGCCGTGGCCTCCCGCGCCTCCTCCTTCTCCAACTGGGCCAGCTTGCGGGTCTGTTCCTTCTTGAGTCCGGCCTCGATCCGCTCGGCCTCGGCGATCTTCTTCTCGATCTTCCCCTTCGCCTCGGCCTTGTCCGCGCGGCTGTCCTTCAGTTCCCGAAGCTTCTCCGCGGCGGCGTCGGTCTGCCGGTCCAGTGCCGCGCGGACGCTCTTCTGCGTCTCGGAGACGTTGACGAGGTTGCGCATGGCCTGGCGGGCCTGGGCGGCCTGGTCGAGTGCCTGGTCGGGATGGTCGCCGAGCAGCAGCTGGATCCCCGTCGCGTCGAGGTTGCCGCCGCGGTACTGCGTGCGGGCGGCCACCCCCACCAGGGTGTGCAGATCGTCCAGCCGGCTCTCGGTGCGCGCCAGCTCCTTGTGGAGCGACGCCAGCCGCTTCTCCTGCGCGGTCGCCTTCACGTCGGCGGTGTTGTACGCCTCGGTGGCCACCTCGGCCTCGCGGTAGAGGCCGTTCAGCTCGTTGTGGATGTCCTCGATCGACTGGTCGTTCCGTGGATCGGGTGTGGCCGGGGCCGCGAAGCTCGGTCCCGGTAACAAGGCGATCGCACAGACGAAGGCTGCTATGGCGGCACGGCTGCGCAGCCGTCTGCCGCCGGTCGACACGTTCATCGGCTCCATCTTCAGAGGTCGCGTGCAGGCGGCTCAGACGGGTGACTTGCCCATCGCGGTGGCCACCGCGCTTCTCGCGGAGGACCGTTCGAGCCTCGAACACAGTACCTCCCCCGGAACGGCAGTCCCTTGTGTCCCCGCATGTGTCGCGCACGGCACACAGGGGGCGGGCGAGTACCGGCCGCCTGCCGGCCGGTACCCGGACCCGAGATCTCAACGACAGGACGGGGCAGGGGTTTTCGGTGACCTCGCCCCGGACCGGAGACCGGCGGGTCCGGGTGCCGCAGGGGGAGTGGCGCGGGCGTCAGGACCGGCGCACGAGACAATGATCACTGGCGGCTCCGGACCGGCGGCTCAGGCGGGCGTGTCCAGCAGGGCGGTCACGTAGGCGTCCAGGCGCCGCTCCACGGCCCGTGTCGTCAGTTCCGTCCGTCCCGCGCGCCGCCACGGCCGGGCCGCCCACCGCGCGGCCGGCGCGAACGCGAGCGCGTCCTGCAGCCGCCAGTAGAGCCGTTCCCACGCGGTCGCGGCCTGCACCCCGCCGGCCTCCTCGTACAGCTCCGCGAACCGCAGCCCCCAGGCCGGGCCGTGCAGCAGCGCGAGGTTGGTGGAGCAGTGCGCCACGTCGAGGTCCGCGGGCCCCCAGGAGGTCTCCACCCAGTCGACGACCCCGGAGATCCGCGGAGCGTGCGGCCCCTGGGGCGGCACGTCGAACAGCACGTTGCCGGGGTGGAAGTCCCGGTGCAGGAACCGCCCTTCGTAGGGCGGCGCGGGCCGGCGGATCACATCGGTGGCCGCGGCCCAGGCCGCCGCGTCGGCGCCGTCGGGAGGGACCACGGCGTCGGCGGTCGTCCACGGCTCGAACACCGGCGGGCGTTCGGCGGGCCGCACCGCGTGGACGGCGACGAGCTGACGGGCCAGCAGCGGCAGGCGCTCCTCGAGTCCCCGGTCGTCCATGACGGTCCGGCCCGGCAGGTGCGTCATCAGCAGGGAACTCGCAGTGCGCGCCGGCCGGGTCGGCCGCGACCCCGCCCGGAGCCGGTACGCCGGTCGCGGCGAGGACGTCGAGGGCGCGGGCCTCCCGGCGGAGCATGTCCTGCGCGTGCGCGGCGAACGCCGGGTCGGTGAAGGTCCGCAGGACCAGGTCGCGGGTGCCGCCGCCCCGGCTGCCGACGGTCAGCCGCCGCATCTCGGCGGTGATGCCGCCGTGCAGCGTCTCGGTCCCGACGATCCGCTCACCGTCCTCCAGCTGCCGGTTCACCCAGGCCAGGGTCCGCGGCCGGACACCCGCCGCCTCATCGTGCTCGGTCATCCCGCCACCCCAGCACCGGAACGACCACCCGCGCAAAGTCTTTGGCCGAAAGAGACCGCCCGCGGGGGCACCGGGTGGGCGCAGTGCCGGGCGGCCGGCACTGCCGGGCGGGCCTCGGCACCGGCCGGGCCTCGGCGCCGGCCGGGGCCCGGCACCGGCGGGACCCCGGCTCGCGCCAGGATCCCCTCTCGCGGTGGGCTCCGGCGCGGGCGGGATCCCGGCTCGCGCCGTGATGCCGTCTTGCGGTGGGCTCCGGCGCGGGCGGGATCCCGGCTCGCGCCGTGATGCCGTCTTGCGGTGGGCCCCGGCACCGGCCGGACCCCGGCGCACGCCAGGACGCCGTCCGGCGGCGGAGCCCGCACCTCTGAGGCTCCTCAAGTCGCTTGGTGGGCCGGGGGACGGCCGTCAGGCTGGTCCTCATGACAGGAATCACGGGACTGAGCAAGAAGAACACCTTCGTGCTGACCATCCGCGACGCGGACGTGGTCGCGGCCGCCCTGCGCGAGGCGCTGGCGGACGCCTCGCCCGAGGAGCGCCCGGGCCTGGAACGCGCCGCCGCGCTCGTGCGGTCCACCGCCTCGGACACCGAGTCCCTGCTACGCGCTCGCTGGGTCCGCGCCCGGCTGGCCGCCACCGGATTCACCGGGGACATCACGTCCGTCGCCGCCGTGAAGGCGCTGCGGCAGGCGGAGCCGACGCTCAGTCTGCTCGCGGCGGTGCAACTCCAGCGGGAGGCGGTGGCCCACCCCGAGTGACCCGGCGGACCCCGCGCGCCCCGCGCGGGCCTCCCGGCTCGCGGACGACCGGACCCTCCCACGCTATTGACAGGGACTCGCCAAGTCGGTTCACTGCCTCGCAGACAGGTATGGACCAGTGCTCGAACCCGGCCCGGCTCCGCGGGAGCCCCGCCCCGTCACACGCGCCGACCGTCGTCCCTCACCGTGAATCGAGGCGAGTCCCGGTGTCCTCACGCAGCTCAGACATCGTTGTCACCCTACGCCTGCCGAGTCTCCTCGCGGCGGTCGCACTCGCGTTCGCCGTCCTGGTCCCGGCCGCGCCGCCCGCGGCCGCCGCCACCCAGGTCTGCGTCCTGGCCTGCGACACCCTGGACCCCTCGCAGGCCCGGCAGGAGACCTTCCCCGTGCCGGACATGGACCTGAGCGGCCGCCGCCTCAGACTCCACGTCTCGGACGCCGACGACATGGCCTGGGCCAGCATCGACGGCGGCGTGACCGGGGACTCGGTGTGGCTGGACCGTTCCTGGGACGGCGGCGCCACCTGGGAGGGACTGCTCGGCAAGGCGAGCATCCCGGGAACCTGGACCGGCACCCGGACGCTGATGTACAACATCACCGATCCCCGCGGCCACCGCCGGGGCCTGGTCCGGGCCTGCGGTGACGCGGCGGGCGTCGGCTGCACGAACTGGGTCTACCCCACCGTCTGCGACACCCTCTGCGACGGCACCGGCGCGGACCGCGCGGCCGGCGACGACCAGCCGGTCCCGTCCACCACCCTGTACGGCCGCACGATCCGGCTCCACGTCGACCAGAAGAACTCCGCGGCCTGGGCGAGCGTCGAGGGCGGCGGCGCCGGTGACGAGATCTGGCTGGACCGCTCCTGGGACGGCGGCTCGACCTGGCCCGACGGCTCCTCCCTCGGCCGTACCGCGACCCCCTCCGGAGCCGGTGGCACCCGCACCGCGATGTACGCCACCCGCGACCCGCGCGGCCTCCTCTACGGCGGCGCGGTCCGGGCCTGCGGCCGGGAGGCGAGCCACAACGAGGGCAGCTGCACCGCGTGGGTCAGGCCCGCACCGACCAGGGCGCGCGCGGCGGCCGACACGCTGATGGCGTCCTACGACCCCTACAACGGCTGGTGGCCCAGCAGTTGGTGGAACTCGGCCGCCACCCTCACCTCCCTCGTCGACTTCGCGCGGGCGTCCGGCACGCACGACTACGACTGGGTCATCGCGCGCACCTTCGACCGCAACAGGGGGGTCTTCGCCGCGGGCGCGCGCAGCTCGGACGCGATCGAGGGCGACTTCATCAGCCGCGCCGTGGACGACTCGGCCTGGTGGGCGATCGCCTGGATCGACGCGTACGACTACACCCACGACGCCCGCTATCTCGACGAGGCGGTCACCATCGCCGACTACGTCCAGCAGTACTGGGACACCGGCACCTGCGGCGGTGGCGTGTGGTGGGACCGGGAGCGGACCTACAAGAACGCGGTGACGAACGGCCAGTACCTGTGGCTGACCACCGCACTGCACCAGCGGCTGCCGGGCGACACCGTCTGGCTCCAGCGGGCGAAGACGTCGGCGGCCTGGTACAAGGCCAGCGGGATGATCGGGTCGTCGGGGCTGGTCAACGACGGACTCACCTCGTCGTGCGCCAACAACGGTTCCACGGTGTGGAGTTACAACCAGGGCCTGGCCATCGGCGGGTTCACCGAACTGTGGCGGTCGACCGGTGACGGCTCCCTGCTGGCCACCGCGCGGACCCTCGCCGACGCCGCGATCGCAGGCTCGCCGCTGACCGTCGGCGGTGTGCTCACCGAGTCCTGCGACGTCGGCTCGGCGTCCTGCGACGACAACCAGAAGCAGTTCAAGGGCATCTTCGTGCGCCACCTCGCCGACCTGGCCTCCGCCACCGGGGCGGCCGCGTACCGCGGTTACCTCCAGAAGCAGGCGGACACCCTCTGGGCGCGGGACCGCACCTCCCTGAACGCGCTCGGCGAGCGCTGGGCCGGCACCGCTCCCAACCAGACCGACTGGCGGACCCAGGCCGGCGCCCTCGAAGCGCTCACGGCCGCCGGCTGAACCGCCGTCCAGGCCGTCAGCACCGCCGCTCCGGTCCCGGTCGCGGGACCGGAGCGGAATCCGCCGTCCACGTCACCCGCGTCCGGGACGCCTCCTCGGCAGGGACTCTTATTGCTGATAGCGTGCAGCTGCACATCATTCGCAATTAAGTCGGAGGACGTTGGACATGCCGGTGTACACGCTCCCGGAGCTTCCGTACGACTACGCGGCGCTCGCCCCGGTCATCAGCCCCGAGATCATCGAGCTGCACCACGACAAGCACCACGCCGCGTACGTCAAGGGCGCCAACGACACCCTGGAGCAGTTGGCCCAGGCGCGGGACAAGGAGACCTGGGGCTCGATCAACGGCCTGGAGAAGAACCTGGCCTTCCACCTGTCCGGCCACATCCTGCACAGCATCTACTGGCAGAACATGACCGGCCCGAAGGACGGCGGCGGCGAGCCGCTGGCCGCCGACGGCGTGGGCGACCTGGCCGACGCGATCACCGAGTCCTTCGGTTCCTTCGCCGGCTTCAAGGCCCAGTTGACCAAGGCGGCGGCGACCACCCAGGGCTCCGGCTGGGGTGTCCTCGCCTACGAGCCGCTGAGCGGACGGCTGGTCGTCGAGCAGGTCTACGACCACCAGGGCAACGTCGGCCAGGGCTCGGTGCCGGTGCTGGTCTTCGACGCCTGGGAGCACGCCTTCTACCTTCAGTACAAGAACCAGAAGGTCGACTTCATCGACGCCATGTGGGCCGTCGTCAACTGGCAGGACGTGGCCCGCCGTTACGAGGCCGCCACGTCCCGCGCGGATGTGCTGCTGCTGGCTCCCTGAGCCATCGCGACGTCCTGCCTCGTGATCGTCTTCTCACCCTTCGCGCGGCAGGCGGTACAAGGGAACGCTCCCGTGGGCCGGATGCCCGCGGGAGCGTTCCTGTGCGCGGCGGGCGTCACAGGGCGGTGGCGGGCCAGTCCAGCAGACGCGCGCCGATCACCGCGGTCTGGAGCGCGTAGCGGTGGGCCGGATCGGCCGGGTCGGCGCCGGTGAGCTGGTGGATGCGGTCCAGGCGGTACGTCAGGGCACGCACGCTCAGGGACAGCCTGCGGGCCGCCTCGGTCGCCACGCAGCCGCAGTCGAAGTAGGCGGTGAGGGTGTCCAGAAGGGGCTGGGCGCCGCCGCGCGCCGTGGTCAGCGGGCCCAGGACGTCCAGGACGAGGTCCGCCATGGCCTGCCGGTCACGGGTGAGGACGGGGTAGACGAGCAGGTCGGCGGCGCGCAGGACGGGGTCGTCGAGGCCGAGCCGCGCGGCGAGTTCGAGGGCGTTGAGCGCCTCCTCGTACGACTGGACGACTCCTCCGGGGCCGGGCTGCGGGCGGCCGATCGCGACCCGGCCGCCCCCGGTGGCGGCGTGCGCCTGCTTGGCGAAGTGGGCGAGCACGTCGGCCTGGTGGCCGGGCGCGACGCACACCAGCCGGCCGCCCTTGGTGGTGAGCAGGACGCTGCGGTCGCCGAACCGCCCGATGACGGCCCGCTCCACCTGCCGGGGCACGGGGTCGCCCTCACCGTAGGCGTCGGTACCCTCCGCGACCGCCACCGCGTGGGCGCGGGAGAGGCGCAGGCCGAACCGCTCGGCGCGTTCGGCGAGGCGGCCCAGGTTGCTGCGGCCGTACAACAGGTCGTCGATGAACTCCCGCCGGGCCGCCTCCTCCTGGCGCACGGCGAGCAGCTGGGCACGCTCGAAGCCCTCGGTGAAGGCGTCCACGACCTGCTGGACGGCGACGAGCGCCTCGTCGGCGGATCCGGTGCCGGCCGGCCAGGCCGTGCGGGCCGCCGTGAGGTGCGCGCTGACCAGGGTGCGCAGCCCGTGCCCCGCCGTGGCCGCCTGTTCGCCGAGGGCGCGCCGGGAGGCGAGCTCCTTTCGGGTCAGGCGCCGGCCGGTGGCCGACACCTCGGCCAGTATGCGGTCGTAGCCGTCGAGATACCGCTCGGGTGCGGGCCTGTCCGTCACGTCGTCCCCCCGCCGTCCTGACGCGCCGCTGACGGTTTCTTGACGGTCACCGGCACGCTGACCCTAGTGAACATTGCCGGACAGCGGCAATGCGCGGGCCGGTGATGATCGTGGAGCATGGCCGAAGGGGAGCACGACGGACGGTTCCGGTGCCGGACACCGGCAGGTGCCCGCGCCGGAACCGGAGCCGTCCCGCGCCCCCACGGACAGCAGCGGCACGGGCCGGGAGGGGGCAGGGGATGCGGACGTCTCTGGTGGCCACCGCCCTGCCGTCCGCCGACCGCACGGCGCTTGAGCTTCCGGCCGGTGCCGGCCGCCTCGACGCGGACGCGGCGCCACCGGCGCGGCGCGCGGACGGGACGCCCGTGACGGCCGCCCTCGCGCGCCCCGCGCCGCCCGGCCGGACCCCCGCTGCCCCGGCAGCCGGACCGCGTGTCCCGGCCGGACCGCCGGGCCGTGCCGCCGGGCCGCCGGCCAGGTCCCTCGCGCTCCCGGACGAACCGGACGAGCCGGACGAACCCGGGGTGGCCCAGGCCCCGTCACGGGCCCGCGCCGCCTGAGCCACCCGCGCACCGGGACTCCCTTTCCCGGCCTTCCCGGCGGCGTTCTCGCGCCCCGCACTCCCGAACTCCCTTACGCCTCAAGGACGTATGCCATGACTCCCATGACCGTGGGCATCGGCGTGCTCGCCGCCGTCTGCCTGTTCGCCGTCGCCGCCGTCTCCCTGCTGTTCCGCAAGGTGGAACAGGGCAAGGCGCTGATCGTCTCCAAGCTGCGCAGGGTCGACGTCACCTTCACCGGGCAGGTCGTGCTGCCGGTGCTGCACAAGGCCGAGGTGATGGACATCTCGGTGAAGGCCATCGAGATCACCCGGGCCGGCCGGGACGGGCTGATCTGCCGGGACAACATCCGCGCGGACATCCGGATCTCGTTCTTCGTGAAGGTCAACAAGACCGCGCAGGACGTCGTCAAGGTCGCCCAGGCCGTCGGCACCGCGAGAGCCAGCGACCAGAAGACGCTCCAGGAGCTGTTCCACGCGAAGTTCTCCGAGGCGCTGAAGACCGTCGGCAAGCAGCTGGACTTCACCGACCTCTACACCAAGCGCGAGGAACTCCGCTACAAGATCATCGAGTTGATCGGTGTCGACCTGAGCGGCTACCACCTGGAGGACGCGGCGATCGACTACCTGGAGCAGACGCCGCTGTCCCAGCTCGACCCGGCCAACGTCCTCGACGCGCAGGGCATCCGGAAGATCACCGAGCTGACGGCCGTCGAGCACGTGCGCACCAACGAGGCCCAGCGCACCGAGGAGATGGAGATCACCCGGCAGAACGTCGACGCGCGCGAGGCCATCCTGGAACTGGAGCGCCGGCAGACGGACGCCGAGATCAAGCAGCGGCGGGAGATCGACACCGTACGGGCTCGCGAGGAGGCCGAGACGGCCCGGGTCGTGGAGGAGGAGCGGCTGCGGTCGCAGGGAGCCTTCCTGAAGACCGAGGAACTGCTCGGCATCCAGCGCGAGAACCAGGCCCGCGAGGTCGCGGTCGCCGCGAAGAACCGCGAACGGGTCATCGCCGTCGAGAACGAGCGCATCGAGAAGGACCGCCTGCTGGAGGTCATCGCCCGCGAGCGGGAGACCCAACTGACCCGGATCGCCGCCGACAAGGAGGTCGAGGCGGAGAAGCGGGAGATCGCCGAGGTCGTCCGCGAACGGGTCGCGGTGGACCGCACGGTCGCCGAGCAGGAGGAGGCCATCAAGAAGCTGCGGGCCGTGGAGGAGGCCGAGCGCGAGCGGCAGGCCGTCGTCATCGCCGCCGAGGCCGAGGCGCAGGAGAAACTGGTCAAGGACATCAAGGCCGCCGAGGCCGCCGAACAGGCCGCCGTGCACCGCGCCGCACAGGAACTCACCCTCGCCGAGGCCCGGTTGAAGACCGCCGACCTGGACGCCCAGACGAAGCTGCGGCTGGCCGAGGGCGTCCGGGCCGAGGCCGCCGCCCAGGGGCTGGCCGCCGTCCAGGTCCGTGACAAGGAGGCCGAGGTCGTGGAGAAGACCGGCCGGGCGGAGGCCGCCGCGTCCGAGGCACGGCTGCGCGCCGACGCGGAGGGCACCCGTGCCAAGGCGCTCGCCGAGGCCGAGGGCGCCCGCGCCAAGGTGCTCGCCGAGGCCGAGGGGATCGGGGAGAAGCTCAAGGCGGAGGCGGCCGGCCTCACCGAGAAGGCCGCGGCGATGGCCGCCCTCGACGACGCCTCCCGCGGCCACGAGGAGTACCGGCTGCGCCTGGCGGCGGAGAAGGACATCCGGCTCGCCGGGCTGGACGCACAGCGGCAGATCGCCGAGGCGCAGGCCACCGTGCTCGCCACCGGGCTGGAGAACGCCGACATCGACATCGTCGGCGGCGAGTCCGTCTTCTTCGACCGGCTCGTCTCCGCGGTCTCGTTCGGCAAGAGCGTCGACGGCTTCGTCCAGAACTCCGACACCGCCCGGGCGCTCGCCGGTCCCTGGCTGGACGGCACCGCGAGCCTCCCCGGCGACCTCGGCCGCGCCCTCGGCGCCGTCTCCGCGTCCGGCATCCGGGACCTGACCGTCTCCGCGCTGCTGACCAAGCTCATGACATCGGGCGCCGCGAACCCCGGGCAGCTGCAGCAACTGCTGGACAGGGCGGGCGAGCTGGGACTCGCCGACACCTCCCTCGCCGCTCTCAACGGCAGCGCCAGAGGCTGACCCGGCCGTGGTCCGGAGCCGCCGCGCAGGGGACGGCGGCTCCGGACCCCACCTCCTTCGACCCGCTGAGAGGGACCCATGAGCACCGGCCAGGACACCGGCACCCACGACACGGCGGCGGCCGGCGTACCGGACGCCGGCCCGCCCGCGGCACCGCACACCGACACCGCGGGAACCGGCGCCTACGAGGTGCTGCGCGACCGGCTCACCGCGCAGGCCGCCGAACTCGCCCGCCGGGCCGAGGCGCTGAACGCCCTGCGCGTCGAGGAGTTCGGCTCGACGCGCCTCGAAGCGGCCGGCACCGGCCGGCTGCGCACCGAGCACGCCGGCGTCCCCCGCGACGTCGTCGCCGTCGGCGACGTCCTCCTCCTCGGCCACAACCCCGGACCCGCGGGCCCGGCCGGCGACGTCCTCGCGCTCTACGACCGCGAGCTGAACCGGCTGCCCGACAGCGCCGTCCCCGGCCTGCTCGACGACCCCGCGTTCGTCCGCGAGATCGCCGGCCTGTACCGCTACTACCGCCAGGCGCGCCTGCTGCGGCTGCACCGGGCGGACGGCAGGCTGCTGGCCGTCTTCCAGACCGGTGAGAAGGCCGACGACACCCGCGTCCTGCGCTGGACGCTCACCGACGACGGCCGTGCCGGGTTCCTGGACGCGCGCGGCGACCGCGACCACGTCCTGCCGCCCGCCCACGACGTCCAGTGGACGGCGACGAGCCGGGAGGACCACGTCCTGGGCCGGCACCCGCACATCAGCGTCCAGGGCGAGGTCTTCGTCGCGACGGTCGGCGGCACGCTGACCGTCAAGACCGAGAACGACACCGGGACGGGCCTTGGCATCCACTCCGAGCCGGTCGACGAACCGCTGCAGTCCCTCGCCGACGCGGACGTCGCCTACGCCCGGGTCGGCGCGCTGCTCCTGCTCCGGATCCGCCCCTACCAGGAGGACTCCGACCGCCACCTGGTCTTCAACACCCTGACCAGGACCGTCGTCCGTCTCGACGGCATCGGCCGGGCCTGCCGCCGGCTGCCCGAGGACCAGGGCGTGGTCTTCCCCGGCGGCTACTGCCTGGCCACCGGCAGCCACAAGACGTACGACCTCGACATCGCGGACCTGGAGTTCGAGCGCGAGGTGCGCTCCCCGAACGGCGAGGACGTGCTGTACGCCTTCCACGCCCGCGCGGCGGGCCGCGGCCTGCTGCTGCCCTACAACATGATCCGCAAGGAGGTCGCCGCGCCGCTGCCCTGCCACGGCTGGACCCTGTTCGACGACGGCACCCTGGCGGTCCTGCACCCGGACGACGACGAACCCCGCCGGGTCCACCCGCTCCAGTGGTGGACCTCCCCGTACGTCTCCGACACCCACGCGGCGGCCCGGCCGCTCGGCACCGGACCGCTCGCCCGCGTCGGCAACGCCGCCCTGGTCCGCGGCGTCTCCGACTGCCTCTCCGTCGCCCGCGCCGTCGACGAGTCGCTGCCGACGCCGACCGCCGAGGTGTACGAGGCGCTGGCCGCCGCCTGCGTCCGCGCGGCCGACGCCCACCACTGGCTGGGCGAGCCCGAACTCGGCGACCTCGCGGCGCCGTTGGCCCAGGTCCGGACGACGGCCGAACAGGTGCTGGCCGAGTTCAGGACCGTACGGGACCTCACCCGGCAGGCCGCCGACGCGCTCGCCGACGCGGAGACCCGGATCGCCGCGGTCGTCCGGCGGCTGCGCGGCGAGGCCCCGCGTCAGGCCGCCGCCTGGGTCGACGGCCTGACCGAACTGCGCCGCGCCCAGGGCCACCTGCTCACCCTCAAGGACCTGCGGTACGCGGACACCGGCCGCGTCGACGCACTGGCCGCGGCCGCCGGCGCCGACCTTGCCGCGTTCGCGCAACGCGCCGTCGCCCACCTCGCCCGCGAGGACGCCTTCGCCGGACACCTGGCCGACGCCGAATCCCTCGCCGCCGACGCCGCGGCGATCCGCACGGCCACCGAGGCCGGTCCGGTCTCCGCACGCCTGGACGAACTCGCCGCCGGGCTGCGCACGGTCGCCGAGGTCGTCGGCGGCCTCGACGTCGGCGACGCCACGGTCCGCACCGCCGTCCTGGAACGGATCGCCGAGGTCCTCGGCGCCCTCAACCGCGCCCGCGCCACCCTCGACGGCCGCCGCCGCGACCTCCTCGACCGCGAGCAACGCGCTGCGTTCGCCGCCGAGTCCACGCTGCTGGGGCAGACCGTCACCGGAGCGCTCGCCGCCGCCGACAGCCCCGAGGCCTGCGACGACCACCTGGTCAGGGTGCTCGTCCGGATCGAGGACCTGGAGTCCCGGTTCGCCGACCACGACACCTTCCTCGGCGCCCTCGCCGACCGGCGCGACGAGGTGCACGAGGCGTTCGCCGCCCGCAAGCAGACCCTCGCCGACGCCCGCGCCCGCCGCGCCGAACGCCTCGCGGACTCCGCCGCCCGCCTTCTCGCCACCCTGGCCCGGCGCGCCACCGCCCTCGCCGACGCGGACGCCGTCGCCACCTTCTTCACCTCCGATCCGCTGCCCGCAGGACTCCGCCGCACCATTGCCGACCTGCGTGAACTCGGCGACCGTAGCCGGGCCGAGGAACTGGAGGGGCGGCTCGCGGCCACCCGGCTGGAGGCCCTGCGCGCCCTGCGCGACCGCGGCGAGCTGTACACCGACGACGGCCGCACCCTCCGCCTCGGCGCCCACCGCTTCGCCGTCAACACCCAGCCCCTGGACCTGACCCTGGTCCCGCACGGCGACGGCCTCGCCTTCGCCGTCACCGGCACCGACTACCGCGCCCCGGTCACCGACCCGGAGTTCACCGCCGACCGCGCCCTCCTGGACCGTCCGCTGCCCTCGGAGTCCCCGCAGGTCTACCGCGCCGAACACCTGGCGGCCCGGCTGCTCGACGCGCACGGCCCCGCGGCCCTGGCGGCGGCCGACCTGCCCGACCTGGTCCGGCAGGCCGCCGAGGCCGCCTACGACGAGGGCTACGAGCGCGGCGTCCACGACCACGACGCCGTCCTCATCCTCACCGCCCTGCTCCGCCTGTACGACGGCGCCGGACCGCTCCGCCACGAACCGGCCGCCCGCGCCGAGGCCCAGCTGTTCTGGGCGCACGCCACCACCGCCGAGGAGCGCGCCGCCTGGACCCGCAGGGCCCGGTCCCTGGCCCGCGCCCGCTCGGCCTTCGGCCGCGTCCCGGCCGTCGCCGACCTGGAGCGGGAACTGGCGACCGCCATCGGCGGTCCGGAGGCGGCCGCCGCGGCCGGCTACCTCTTCGAGGAACTCACCACCGGACCCGACGGCTTCGTCATCGGCTCCGGCACCCGCACCCTGCTCGACAAATTCCGCCGCACGGTCGGCACACCGGCCTACGACGACGACCTGGCCGCCCTGCCCGACCCCGCCGCCCGCCGGCAGCTCGCCGAGGCGTGGCTGACGTCGTACGCCACGGCGACCGGCGCCGAACTCACCGCGGGCGACCTCGCGGAGGCGGTGGCCGCCGAGCTCTGCCCTCAGCTGCCGCGCCACGCGTCCGACGCGCCGCTGACCGAGACCGTCGAAGGGCTGCTCGGCACCCACCCGCGCATCCGCCGCCGCACGCTCACCGTCCGCATCGACGAACTCCTCGCCCGCACTGCCCGGTTCCGGGCCCACGAGGTCCCCGCGCACCGCGCCCACCAGCGACGCCGCACGGCACTGGTGGCCGCCGAACGGGCCCGGATCCGGCTCGACGAGCACCGGCCCCGGGTGACACCGGCATTCGTCCGCAACCGGCTCGTCGACGAGGTCTACCTGCCGTTGATCGGGGACGGCCTGGCCGGACAGCTCGGCACCGCCGGCGGCGCGGACCGCACCGGGACCGGCGGCCTCCTCCTGCTCGTCTCACCGCCCGGCTACGGCAAGACGACCCTCGTGGAGTACGTCGCCGAACGCCTCGGCCTGCTCCTGGTCAAGGCCGACGGCCCGGCGCTCGGCGATGCCGTCACCTCGCTGGATCCGGCCGAGGCCCCGGACGCCGCGGCCCGCCGGGAGGTCGAGAAGATCAACTTCGCGCTGGCGGCCGGCTCCAACACCCTCCTGTACCTGGACGACATCCAGCACACCTCGCCCGAACTGCTCCAGCGGTTCATCCCGCTGTGCGACGCCACCCGGCGCATCGAGGGCGTCCACGACGGCGAACCGCGCACCTACGACCTCCGGGGCAAGCGGTTCGCCGTGTGCATGGCGGGAAACCCCTACACCGCCACCGGCGCCCGCTTCCGGATCCCCGACATGCTCGCCAACCGGGCCGACGTGTGGAACCTCGGCGACGTCCTGACCGGCAAGGAGGAGGCGTTCGCGCTCAGTTTCGTCGAGAACGCCCTGACCGCGAACGCCGTCCTCGCCCCGCTCGCGGGCCGTGACCGCGCCGACCTCCGGCTGCTGGTCCGCATGGCGGAGGGCGACGGCACGGCCCGCGCGGACCGCCTCGTCCACCCGTGTCCGCCCGCCGAACGGGACCGGATCCTCGCGGTACTGCGGCACCTGCTGACCGCCCGGAAGACGGTCCTCGCGGTCAACGCCGCCTACATCGCCTCCGCCGCCCGGTCCGACGCCACCCGCACCGAACCCCCGTTCCGGCTCCAGGGCTCCTACCGCAGCATGAACCGGATCGCCCAGCGCATCCAGCCGGTCATGGACGACGCCGAACTCGCCGCCCTCGTCCACGACCACTACACGGCCGAGGCCCAGACCCTCACCACCGGCGCCGAGGCCAACCTGCTGAAACTCGCCGAACTGCGCGGCACGCTGACGCCCGAACAGGCCCACCGCTGGGAGGAGGTGAAGGCCGGGTACGTCCGGACCCGCACCCTGGACGGCCCGGCGGACGACCCGCTCGGCCGGGCGGTCGCGGCCCTCGGCCTGCTCGCCGACCGGCTCACGGCGGTGGAGACGGCGATCGACCGGGCCGCCGCCCGGGAGCCACGGCCATGACGTGTCTCCCGGTCCCGGTCGCCGCCGCCGTACAGATCCGCGAGCGGCAGGCGGCTCGCGGGGTCACTCGACGGTGACCACGACCGAGTGCCAGCCGCTGGCGCCGTCGGGGACCGTGCGGGTGCGCTCCTCGGTCTGGACCCGGCCGGTGCGGTCGGTGGCCCGCACGGTGAGCGTGTGCCCGCCGCGGGTGGCCTGCCAGGGGAAGGACCACTGGCGCCAGGTGTCACGGCTGTCCTCGGCGGCCAGCGTGGCCTGCTGCCAGGGGCCGTCGTCGACGCGGACCTCGACGCGGTCGATGCCGCGGTGCTGGGCCCAGGCGACCCCGGCGACCATGACGGTGCCGGCCTTCGGGCGGGCGAAGGGCTTCGGGGTGTCGATCCGCGACTGCGTCTTCACCGGCGCCCTCCGGGCCCAGCCGCGCTTGACCCAGTAGGGGTCGTAGGCGTCGAACGTGGTGAGCTCGATGTCCTCGATCCACTTGCAGGCCGAGACGAACCCGTACAGGCCTGGCACGACCATACGGACGGGAAAGCCGTGCTCGAAGGGGAGCGGCCGGCCGTTCATCCCGACGGCGAGCAGGGCGTCCCGGCCGTCCATGATCTCCTCGACCGGGCTGCCGATGGTCATGCCGTCCACCGAGCGCGCCACCAGCTGATCGGCCGGTCCGCCCCGCGAGGGCGCCCGCACCCCGCACTCGGCCAGCAGGGCGGCCAGACGTACGCCGATCCAGCGGGCGTTGCCCACGTACGGGCCGCCGACCTCGTTGGAGACGCAGGTGAGCGTGATGTCGCGTTCGACCAGCTCGCGTCCCAGCAGGTCCGCGAAGGAGAGCGTGACCGGACGGACGACGCCCCGGCCGTGGATCCGCAGCCGCCAGGCCGTGGCGTCCACCTTGGGCACCACCAGCGCGGTGTCGACCCGGTAGAAGGCGTCGTTCGGGGTGATGAACGGGCTGATCCCGGCGATCCGCGGACCGGCGCCCCGTGGCACCGCGGCGGCGGGCGAGCCCGGCGCGGGCAGCACCACCCGGTCCCGGGAGGCGACCGCGCCGCGCCCGCTCGCGCCGTTCAGGGCCCGGCCCAGCACCCCGGCCCCCGCGGACGCCACCGCGGCGGCGGACGCCGTCACCACGAACCCGCGCCGGTCCCAGTCCCCGTCCCCGGCCGCGGGCCGGCCCGTACCGGCTCCGGCGTTCGGTCCGTCCGGTCCGTCCGGCGCGCCCGCCGCAGGGTCCCGCCGCGCCAGCCGGCCCGCAAGGACGTACAGCAGGACCGCTCCGGCGCCCGCCCCCACCAGCGACGGCACCGCGTCGGCGAGCCCCCGCGAGTCGGGCCGGCCGGTCGCCGCGACCGCGCCGACCACACCGAACAGCACCACCCCGGCGGCTCCCGCACGCCGGAAGCGCAGCGCCGCCATGCCGAGGGCGACGGCGAAGACGGCCAGCACCGCCAGGATCCCGAGTTCCAGCACCAGCTTGTCGTCGGTGCCGAAGCGCCGTACCGCCCAGTCCTTCACGGCCGTCGGCGTCCGGTCGATCGCCGCGCCGCCCACGGCGATCACGGGTCCCGCCTCCGGCCGGACCGCCGCCGACGCGAGTTCGGCGACGGCGAGCGCGGCGAACCCGGCCACGGCTCCCGCGAAGGCGGCGGCCACGAGGCGGAGCCGGCCGCCGGGCCCGTGCGATGTCCTGTCGTCGTCGGTCACGGGGGGAATCCGGTGCCGCGGACGGCGCGGATGGGTCGCTCACCTGATCGGATGAATGTAGGGTCCGCGCCCATCCGCGGACCCTTCGGCTACGGATAGGAAAGGGGAGAGGGGGCACCGGCGCGCGGGGGAGCGGACGGCAGGAGCGCGCGTCCGACGCGCGGACGCGGCGCGGCCCCGTCCGGGAAACCGAGGGCCGCCGGGCGGCCGCCGCCCGGCTGGTGGGACCGGTCGCGGCTGCATAGCGTGATCACATGACCACAGAAACGGCCCGGCCCGCTCTCGACGACCGGCGGTGGAAAGCGCTCGGGGTCTGCCTGACCGCGGGGTTCATCTCACTGCTCGACGTCTCGATCGTGAACGTGGCGCTGCCTTCCATGGAACGCGGCCTCGGTGCCTCCGACGCCACCCAGTCCTGGGTGGTGTCCGGCTACGCCCTGGCCTTCGGGCTCGCGCTGGCACCGGCGGGACGACTCGGTGACCTGCGCGGCCGACGCCAGGCGCTGCTGTTCGGCCTCGCCGTGTTCACGGCCGCGTCGGTGGCGTGCGGGTTCGCCACCGGCCCGACCTGGCTGGTGGTGTGCCGGCTGATCCAGGGCGCGGCCGCCGGCGTGGTCGCCCCGCAGACCTCCGGGCTGATCCAGCAGATGTTCCAGGGCGCCGAACGGGCCCGGGCGTTCGGCTTCCACGGCAGCGTCGTCGCCGTGTCCACCGCGGTGGGCCCGCTGGTCGGCGGAGTGCTGATCCAGGCGTTCGGCACGGCCGACGGCTGGCGCTGGGTGTTCTTCGTCAACGTGCCGATCGGTGTCGCCGCCCTCGTCGCGGGACACCGCGTGCTGCCGCGTCTGCCGGTGCCGAACGACCGGCGGGAGAAGTTCGACCCGATCGGCGTACTGCTGCTCGGCGCGGGCGTACTCGCCCTGCTGCTGCCCCTGGTGCAGGAGCAGCAGTGGCAGGGCCGGGCCAAGTGGCTGCTCATCCCCCTGGCCGCGCTGCTGCTCGGCGCCTTCTGGACCTGGGAGAGGACGCAGGCCCGCCTCGGGCGGGCGCCGCTGGTCGACCTCGGGCTTTTCTCGCTGCGCTCCTTCACGCTCGGCGCGCTCATCAGCCTCATGTTCTTCGCCGGGCTGACCACCATCTTCTTCGTGCTGTCCCTGTTCCTGCAGAACACCGTGGGATACAGCGCGCTCGCCACGGGCGTGACGATCCTGCCGTTCGCGGCCGCCTCCGCGGTCGGCGCGGCGGTGGGAGGCCGGCTGGTGATGCGCCACGGTCGCAGCCTGGTCGTCATCGGCCTGAGCGGGGTGGCCGTCGGGCTGCTCGGTGTCGTCGCCGCCGTCCAGCTGGTGCCGGGGGACGGCGTGGGGTGGGCGATGGCGCTGCCGCTGGTCGTCGCCGGCATCGGGTCGGGGCTCACGGTCTCGCCCAACACGACCCTCACGCTCACGCTGGTGCCGGTACGGCGTGCCGGTGCGGCGGGCGGCGTACTGCAGACCGGCCAGCGCATCGGCTCGGCCGTCGGCATCGCCGTCGTCGGCTCCGTCTACTTCGCGCACGTCGCCAACCACGATCGTCCCACGACGGCCCTTCAGCTGGGGCTGCTCACCGCCGTGGGGATCATCCTCGTCGCACTCGTCCTGGCGGTGGCCGACCTGCGGGAGCGCCGGGTCCGTCCCGGACGCGACGACCTCGCGGCGGCACCGCGCGGCCACGACGAGAACGGCGCCGGCGAGATGGCCGGACGCGGGGCCTGACAGCGGCCGGAGACGGCAGAACGAAGCCCGCGTCACGCGGCCGGTGCGCGAGCATCCGGCCTCCGGGACGCGGGCGTTTCGACGTCCACGCGCGGGCGCCGTGCCCGGGACGCGCGACAGCGGGCATCTCACCCTCGGCGCACGGGCGTCGTACCGTCCCCGCGCAGGTGTCAGGTCTTGGACGCGTGCGGCCGTCGGCGCCGCTCGAAGAGGACCATGGAGATCTTCACCGCCGTCGAGATGGTCAGGGCCTGCGTGAAGGGCATTCCCATGAGCCACAGCGCGACCATCATGACGGTGAGGACCAGGAACACCGGCAGCAGCATGGTCTCCCTGACCGCGGACCGCAGCGCACTCCGCAGCCCGCCGGGCCGCTCCGCCGCACCGGTCGCGCTGACGCGGATCTCTTCCTCGTCTGCCTGAGGCATCCTCTGTCCTTCCCGCGGGCTCGTTCTCGCTAGCGAGCCTAGGTACGGCCGGTTCGGGCTGCCACCGCTGCTACTCCGTGCACCCCCGCACACGCGTCGGCCGTGCGGCTCGGGGGTCGAGCCGCACGGCCGGGGTCGGGCGGGGTGTGGTCAGGCGCGCGCCAGGGCGGGCAGCAGACGCAGGGCGTTCCCGCGGTTGATGTGCCGGCGCTCCCGCTCGCCGAGGGCGGGATCCGCGTCCAGCGCGGGAGTCGTCACGTCGGTGACCACCCGGGTGGGGGTGGGCGGCCAGTCGCTTCCGTACAGGATGCGGGAGGAGCCCGCGGCGGCCAGCAGGGTGGGGGTGGCCGACGGGGACATGGGGGCGGCCGTGTCGTAGTAGAAGCGGTGCAGGTAGTCGCGGACGCGACCGGGGTCGACGGCGGGGACGAGCTGGCGTCCGAAGACCTCGATCCGGCCCGCGATGTAGGGGAGGTACCCGCCGCCGTGCGGCAGGACGAACGTGAGCCGCGGGAAACGGTCCAGCGTGCCGTTCATGATCAGGCTCAGAGCGGCCGCGGTCGTGTCCATCAGGAAGTCGCACACGAACGGCGGTACGCCCTCGGGGCCGCCGCAGGAGTTCACCTGCATGGGGTGCGTGCTGATCACGGCGGAACGCTCGTCGAGTTCCGCCATGATCGGGTCGAGCTTCGGGTCGCCCAGGTACGTACCGCCCGTACTGGTGCGCGCGCTGACGCCCACCGCGCCCAGCCGGTCCATGCCGTGGGCGACGGACCAGCGGGAGAGTTCGGCGTCGTCGAGGAAGACCGGGGTGAAGAAGGCGAAGCGGCCCGCGTGCCGGACCGTCAGATCGCCCGCGGCCTCCAGGGCGACACGCGTGCTCTCCTTGCGTGTCGCCGCGTCCTGGAAGCGCCCCAGCATGGCGACGGTGAGGACGCTGGTGCGGGTGCCGGTCCTGTCCATCAGGTCCAGGGCCGCGGTCTCGTCCCACCGCGTCCACGGCGGCAGGTTGTCGCGGTCCGCGATCCCGTTCCTCTCGGCCCAGTTCACCCATTCGGGCGCGGTGTAGTGATGGTGGACGTCTATGCGCTCGTGCCGGGCGTCGTCGTCGCCCGGCGCGGCGCGCAGGCCTATGTCGCCCGGGGCCTGTGTGTCGGTGGTCTCGGCGGCTTGAGACATGAAGGTGCTCCCTGTGGTGGGACGGTTCGGGGGCTCGGAGAGCGGGTCAGCGGCTGAGGAGGCCCTGCAGCACGCGCGTCAGTTCGTCCTCGGGGTTCGCGGGCAGGCCGGCGGAGCGCCACGCGACCATGCCGTCGGGGCGTACCAGCACCGCGCCCTGCGGGGTGACGCCGTGCGCGGCGGCCCAGTCCTCGCCGGCGGCCACCGCCGGCGAGGTGTCGAGGTCGAAGTCCGGTCCCGCGCCCGCGCGGTAGGACACCAGCGGGACGTCGAGCCGGGCCGCCGCGGCCCGGGCCGCCGACGGCCACGGTCCGTCCGTGAGGCCGCACAGGAGGACGAAGTCCCGCTCGTACAGGTCGACGGTCGACCTGTCGGCACCGTCGTGCACGACGGCCATGTGCGGGGCCCGGGTGCCGGGGTCAGCCTGCAGGCGGAGCGTCTGCGGGATGATCGGCGCGTCGGTGTCGGCGCCGGACACGGCCGTGGAGACGTAGCGGTAGCCGAGCGACACGGTCATCAGGTCCGTGCTCTGGCCCCCGCCCTGGGCGGCCGCGTATCCGGGGTGCTGCTCGCGTGCGGCCTGCTCGATGGCGCGGGCACTGGTGGCCAGGGCGACCGGGCGCCGCTCGTTCTCGTAGGTGTCCAGCAGGCCCTCGCCCGCCCAGCCGTTCAGTACGGCCGTGATCTTCCACGCGAGGTTGTGCGCGTCCTGGATGCCCGTGTTGGATCCGAAGGCCCCGGTGGGAGGCATCTCGTGGGCCGAGTCGCCCATGAGGAAGACACGCCCCTGCCGGTAGCTGTCGGCGACCCGGTCCGCCGCGTGCCACGGGGCGCGCCCCGTGACCTCGACGTCCAGGTCCCGTACGCCGGCCGCGGCCCTGATGTGGTCGGCGATCCGCGTGTCGGTGAAGGACTCCAGCGTCTGGCCGCGCTCGGGGAACCACGGGACGTGGAAGACCCACTTCTCCTCGTTGTCGACGGGCAGCAGCACCCCTTCGCCCTCGGCGCCGTTCAGGTAGCACACGAGGAACCGCTGGTCCTCCACCACCTGGCGCAGGAGCTTGCTGCGGAAGGTGACGCTCACGTTGTGGAACAGGTCGCCGCCGCCGCTCTGCCCGATGCCCAGCCGCTCGCGGACGGGGCTGCGCGGCCCGTCGGCCGCCAGCAGGTAGGCCGTGCGGACCGAGTACGTCCGGCCGCTCTCCCGCTCCCGCAGTTCGCACGTCACGCCGTCGCCGTCCTCGGCGAAGGAGATCAGCTCCGTACCGAAGCGCACGTCCCCGCCCAGCGCGCGGGCGTGCGAGAGCAGGACCGGCTCCAGGTCGTTCTGGCTGCACGCACACCGCCGGGTGGAGCAGACGTTCGTCTCGGGCGGCTGGGACCGGCCGGTGAGACGGGCCGAGAGCCAGCGGCTGTTGCCGCCCGCGAGCCTGTCCGTCTGCATGATGCCGTGATTGCCGGACAGGACGGCCGCGGCCTCCCTGATGTCCGGCTCCAGCCCCGCGGTGCGGAACAGTTCCATCGTCCGCATGTTGTTGCCCCGGCCTCGGGGATGTTCGGACGTGGCGGCCCGGCGCTCGGCGACCACATGGCCGACGCCCAGCCTGCCCAGGAACACCGACGCGGACAGTCCGACCAGCGAACCGCCCACGATCAGTACCGGCACCATTTCCTTTTCGCGCGTTTCCACGGCCCGTCCTCCTCCAGCGACCCAGCGGTAGTTCGGGCAGCGATGCGCATTCATGGCGGCCCTCGGTCCGAACCTCGCACAGGCCCACGGGGTCGGCAATCGAGCATTCCCCCGGACGGCACACTCCGTTTCTCCGCAGCCGTACCGCACTTGTGGTTCGGGCCCGCGTCAGGGTGAATCGCGTTTTCCCTTTCCGCGTGGCGTCTATGAATGGCAGGCGTGCAGCCGACCGGTGCCACCGTGGGAAACCGTGGGAAGAGGAGAGGGCCGTCGATGACCCAGACGCAGGAGCAGGAGACCGCGGACGAGACAGCCCGCGCGGTGGACGCGGCATCACGCGGCTGCCCGGCGTACCGTGCCGACCCGCACCCCCTCTACCGGCACCTGCGGGAGAACGCGCCGGTCGTCCGCATCACCCCGCCGCACGGGGTGCACTCGTACCTGATCACCCGGTTCGAGGACGCGAAGACCGCCCTCGCCGACCCGCGGATCAGCAAGGACATGTACGCGGCCATCGACGCCTACCGGTCCATCTTCGGCGACTCCTCGATCGCCCTGGACGACAACATGCTGTTCGCCGACCCGCCGAAGCACACGCGGCTGCGCCGGATCGTCAGCCGTGCCTTCGTGCCCCGCCGCATCGAGGCGCTGCGCCCGCGGGTCCAGGAGCTGACCGACACGCTGCTCGACAACTGCTCCACCCGGCAGCCCTTCGACCTGCTGTCGGCGTTCGCCTTCCCGCTGCCGCTGCAGGTGATCTGCGAGCTCATCGGCGTCCCCGAGGAGGAGCGGCAGGAGGTCCAGCAGTGGTGCAGCGTCGTCGCGCGGACCGGCTTCAGCAAGAAGGACAAGGACCGTCTGGCCGAGGCGGAGAACACGCTCCGCGAGTACTTCGAGGTCCTGATCGCCCGTAAGCGCAAGGCCCCCGAGGACGACCTGCTCAGCGTCCTCATCCAGACGAGCGACGAGCAGGAGTCGCTGACGGACGGCGAACTGCTGTCCACGCTGTGGGTGCTGCTGTTCGCGGGCCACAAGACGACCGCCTACCTCATCGGCAACGCCGTCTACACGCTGCTCACCCACCCCGAGCAGCTCAAGCGGGTGATCGAGGCGCCCGACCTGCTCCCGAACGCGATCGAGGAGATCATCCGCTTCGAGGGCTCGGTCGAGAACGCGACCTTCCGGCACGCCCTGGAGGACATCACCATCGCGGGGACCCTCATCCCCAAGGGGTCGCTGGTGCAGATCGCGGTCACCTCAGCCAACCGGGACGCCGCCGCCTTCGAGGACCCCGACACCTTCGACATCGCCCGGCCGGGCGTGCAGAGCAAACACCTCTCCTTCGGCACCGGCCCGCACTTCTGCCTCGGCGCACCGCTGGCGCGCATGGAGATGCAGATCGCCCTCGCCACGCTCTTCCGCCGCTTCCCCGACCTCTCCCTCGCGATGCCGGCGGACGAGGCCAAGTGGCTCCAGGTGCCCTTCCCCGCCTTCCGCGGCCTGACCGAACTGCCCATCGTCCTCGACCCGTCGAAGATCGTGGACGACTGGGCGTCCGGCATGGCCGGCATGGCCTGACACGAGGTCCACGGCCCCCACCCGGCGGACGCGCCCGCGACCACGGCGGGCGCGACGCCGGGAAAGCGCCGCAATTTCCCGAGCCGGTCCTTTTCACGACCCGTTCGACGAAACGACGTTTCCCGAAAGCGTCGAGTCGAGCCTCGATCCCCAGGCGGGACCTGTTCTCATGACCACACCCGGCCCGCTCCACATGTCTCCCGCGCTCGCGCTCGCGGAACCCGGGCAATTGCTCCCGGCGCGCGAGCAGATGGCGTTCACGCTGGGCTTCCACATCATTCTGGTGCCCTTCGGCGTCGCCCTGACCACATTCATGCTGATCGTGCATCTACGGGGCCTGCGCAAGAACGACGCCGAAGCCCTTCTCCTCGCGCGCAGATGGTCGAAGGTCGCCGCCGTCCTGTTCGCCGTCGGGGCGATCACCGGCACCGTGCTCTCCTTCGAACTCGGCATCCTGTGGCCCGACCTGATGAAGAACTACGGAGCCGCCTTCGGGTTCCCCTTCGCGATCGAGGGCCTGTTCTTCTTCCTTGAGGCCATCTTCGTGGCCGTGTACATCTACGGATGGGACCGGATGCCGCCCTGGGCCCACTTCTGGTCCGGCGTCCCCGTGCCGCTCGCCAGCCTCGGCGGCACCGCCGCCGTCGTCGCGGCCAACAGCTGGATGAACAAGCCCGGCGGATTCACGCTCACCAACGGCCAGGTGAGCGCCGTACGGCCCGCCGAGGTGTTCTTCAACGACGCGTTCTGGTGGGAGTTCCTGCACATGTTCCTGGCCGCGTACATCGTCGCCGGCTTCGCCGTGGCGGCCGTCTACGCGGTGGGCATGCTCCGCGGACGCGGGGACCGCTACCACCGGCTGGGCTTCCTCACCGGCTTCGCCGTCGCCGCCTGCGCCCTGCCGGCGCAGATGGTGGTCGGTGACACGATCGCCCGGTACGTCTTCGACAAGGAGCCCGCGAAGTTCGCGGTCATCGAGATGCTGCCGCGGACCGGCGCCCACGTGCCCGAGACCCTGGGCGGCCTGCTGATCGACGGCAAGGTCGTCGGCGGCCTCAGGATCCCGGACCTCGCGTCCGTGCTCGCGGGCTTCCGGCCCTCCACCACCATCCAGGGCCTGGACGCCGTGCCGGTGGAGGTGCGGCCGACCGTCGCGCAGACCAACATCGTCCACTGGGCCTTCGACATCATGGTCGGGACCGCCTCCTTCATGTTCGCCGTGGCGCTCTGGTTCGCGTGGCTGTGGTGGCGCCGCCGCGAACGGCTCGCCACCAGCCGCTGGTTCCTCGGCGCGGCCTCCCTGTGCGCGCTCACCGCGATCGTCTGCCTGGAGAGCGGCTGGGTGGTCACCGAGGTGGGCCGGCAGCCCTGGATCGTGGTGGGGCACCTGCTGACGCGCGACGCCGTGGCCACGCACGGCGACCTGTGGCCGTTCTTCGCCGGCGTGCTGGCGATCTACCTCGCCGTCGGCACCGCCGCGGTGTGGGTCCTGCGGTCCATGAAGAACCGCTGGCGACGGCAGGGCGACGAGGCCGTGTCCGTCCCCTACGGCCCGGAACACCCGGCCGGCCCGCACCCCCAGGGCGTCGGGGGAGCGGTGTCCTGAATGGTCGACCTGGTAGCGGTGTTCCTGTTCATCGGCGTCATCGCCTACGCCGTGCTCGGCGGCGCCGACTTCGGAGCCGGACTGTGGGACCTCCTCGCGGGCGGAGCAGCGCGCGGCCGGGCACCGCGCGCCCTGATCGACTCCTCGCTGGCACCCGTGTGGGAGGCGAACCACACCTGGCTCATCTACTGCCTGGTGTTCCTCTGGAGCGGGTTCCCGACGGCCTTCGCCGCCATGACCACCACCCTGTACGTCCCGCTCGGGCTCGCCGTGCTCGGGATCGTCCTGCGCGGGGCCGGCTTCGCCTTCCGCAAGGCGTCCATCCGCACTCCCGAACAGCGCCTGTACGGTGCCGTGTTCGCCCTCTCCTCGGTGCTGACGCCGTTCTGCTTCGGCGCCATCGCCGGAGCCCTCGCGTCGGGCCGCGTCCCGGCGGAGGGCGACGGAGACGCGGTCACCAGCTGGCTCAACCCCACCAGCGTCCTCGGCGGTGTGCTCGCCGTGCTGGCCTGCGCCTACCTCGCGGCCGTCTACCTCACCGCGGCCGCCCACCAGCGCGAGGACCCGCACCTGTCCCGGTACTTCCGGCACCGCGGCATCGTGGCGGGCGCTGCCACCGGCGCCGCCAGCGTCGTCGGCATCTTCGTGCTGCGCGCGGACGTCCCCCGGCTGTTCCACGACCTCAGCCACCGGGCGCTTCCCCTGGTCCTCCTGGCCGCGCTCGGAGGCCTGGCCGGACTCCTGCTCCTGTACACCCGCAGGACGCGCGCACTGCGCGCCACGGCGGCGGCAGCGGTCGCGCTGATCGTCCTCGGATGGGGTGTGGCCCAGTTCCCGTATCTTCTGGGCACCCATGTCACGCTCGCGGACGCGGCGGCCCCGGACGCCACCCTCGCGGTGCTCGTCGGCGTCGCCTGCGTCGCGGGCCTGCTGATCCTGCCGTCCCTGGTCCTGCTGTTCCGTCTGGCGGCTCGAACCGACCCGGCAGGACCGGCCGGCCCGCCGAGCGCGTGACCACGCCTCGGGGAAGGCCGCCGGGCGTTTAGGAGTTGCTCCACCCGGTCGGCCCGGAGTACGAGTCCAGCAGGTCGACCACGAAGACCAGGGTCGAGCCCGCCGGGATCGACGGCGAGGGCGACTCCCTGCCGTAGCCGAGACGCGGCGGAACGACGATCTCGCGCCGGCCGCCGACCCGCATCCCCCGCACCCCGCGGTCCCACCCCTTGATGACCTTGCCGCCGCCCAGGGCGAACTTGAACGGCTCGCCCCGGTCCCAGGAGGCGTCGAACTCCTTCCCGGTCGCGAAGGTCACCCCGACGTAGTGGACCCTGACCACCATGCCCGGCTTCGCCTCGGCCCCGTCCCCGACGACCAGATCCCGCACGGTCAGCTCGGTGGGAGCGTCGCCCTCCGGGACGTCGACCCTGGGTTTCGTCGGACCGCTCATGGCAGCCTCCTCACACTCGCGATGCCGCGTATCGGGGGACGTCGTCTCAGGAGCGCGGCAGCGGGGTGACGGTCTCCAGGTAGAACGTGTCGATGCTCTGGACGGCGCGCTCGAAGTCGTCGAGGTTGACCGGCTTGGTGACGTACGCGTTGGCGTGCTTGCGGTAGGCGCCGCTGACGTCCTCGGGGGCCGCGGAGGTGGTGAGGACGACGACCGGGATGGTGCGCAGGTCGTCGTCCTCCTTGATGACGGCGAGGAGCTCACGGCCGTTCATACGCGGCATGTTGAGGTCCAGGACGATCAGGTCGGGGCGGGGGTTCGCCCGGTCGCGGAGGTATTCGAGGCCGGCGACGCCGTCCTGGACCTGGGTGAGACGACGGGCTCCACGCGCCTGGAGGGCGTCCTGGATGAGCAGTGCGTCGGCCTCGTCGTCCTCGACGAGCAGGACGTCGAAGGGGCGGGCAGGGGCGGTCATCATCACGGACTCCCGGGTTTGGGGCTGGTGGGGCGAAGTGGTGCGTCGGTCGACTGGTGGAGGAGGCCGGGCCAGCGGCGCCGGGCGCCCTGCCGGGTCATGTTGGAGGCCCGGCCGATCTGGGGGTAGCCGGCGCCGGCGTCGGCGGCGGCGTGAGCGGCCCTTACCTCCAGCGTGTCCACGGCCTGGCGGAGATAGGTGAGCAGATGCAGCTGTGCCAGGGCCCTCGCCTGTTCGGAGGTGTGGTCGGCGGAGCCCTGTACGAGTGCGAATACCTCCGGGACAAGCCGCGTGACGAGTTCGTCGATCTCGATGGCTGCGAGGTCGCCGATCTCGGCGTCGGTCATCCGCAAGGAGAAGTGGATGCCTGGCATGGGCACACCTTAGGGCCTGTTCCGAGCGCGTGACAACAATCGTTGTCGTCAGGCTAAAGTGTGCACACAGCGCGCACACCAGGCGGACATCCGAGTGAGGGGCACACGAGATGACCGCAGGTCAGGCACATCCGGAGCCGGTGGTGCGGCCGGGCACCACGGCGCACCGGGCCACGCGCCGCCGGCTGCCGGTGAGTGTGAGCCGTGCCCTGGTCCTGCCGGCCGTGCTGAGCGGCCTCGGGGTGTGGACCCTGAGCCGGGCGACCTCGACGGAACGTGCCTGACTCTCCGCACCCTCCTGAGCCGCGTCCAGGCCGAACCCATGTCAGCTTCTCGGCCACCGTCTTCAGCGCGGCGCGCGGGCCGCAGCGGTTCAGGGCCGATTGCCTGCCTGCCTGCCTGCATGTCGGACGGCGCGGGGGCTGCCCGGCGTCTCGGGCAGGCCGAACCCGCGCCTGCCCGAGAGGGTCGCCGGTTGCCGGTGCGCGGGGCTTGCCCCGCAGGCCGGTGTGCCTTCAGCCCGAGGCCTTGATGCTGAGGCTGATGTCGAATCCCGCGCCATGGCCGGCCACTCCCATCAGGAGTGGACCTGCGGCCTCCAGCCAGTGCGCCATCGCGAGGCCGCCGGTGTCCAGCGGGCGCAGTCCGAGGCTTTCGATGAATGCCGACACGCTCGCCTTGGCGTGCGGGTCGTCGCCGGCGATGAGTACGTCCAGCGGTCCGCCCTTTGCCAGGACGTGGCCGAAGACGGTGTTGAACGCCTTCACGACGTGCGCGTCTGCCGGGGCGGCCTTGGCGATCTCCTGCGCACCGGATGTGCCGTCCGGGGTGACCAGCGCGGTGGCGTCGGCGTTGAAGGTGTTCGAGATGTCGATGACGACTTTACCGGCCAGCGACTGCCCGTACTGGGTGACGACTTGCACGGCGCCGGCGTAGGGCACGGCGAGGATGACGAGGTCGCCGGCCGGGGCCGCTGCGAATGTCCCGGCCGTTGCGCCGCCGCCGAGCGTGGCGGCCAGTTCCTTGGCCTTGGCCGCGTCGCGGCCGATGACCTCGACGGCGTTGCCGCCCTCAACCGCGCGGGCGGCGATGGCGCGGGCCATGCTTCCGAGTCCGATCAAGCTGACGTTGCTCATGGACGAATCCTCTTTCGGTGCTTCTGGGTTCGGTTATCCGTTGTCGGGGCGGGCCGGGGCCGATCGTTCAGCCGCTGGGCGTCAGATCTGGCTGAACCCGCCGTCGACGACCAGGTTCGCGCCGGTGATGAAGCCGGCGTCCGGGGAGGCGAAGTACAGCGCGGCAGCCGCGATCTCCTCGCTGGTTCCCAGCCGCCCCAGAGGGATGAGGGAGGTGATCTGCTCTCGGAATTCGGGAGTGACGGTGCTGAAGAGCGCGGTGTCGATCGAGCCGGGACTGACGACGTTCACCCGTATGCCCCGGTCCTTCAGCTCCGCGGCCCAGGTGCGCGCGAGTGAGCGCACGGCCGCTTTGCTGGCCGAGTACACGCCGGCGCCGGGGACGCCCTTGGTCGCGCTGGTCGAGCCGTTCAGGATGATCGACGCACCGTCGCTCATCAGCGGCAGCAAGGACTGAACGGTGAACACGGTGCCCCGGAAGTTGACGCCCACGATCGCGTCGAACGACTCCGGGGTGATGCTGCCCAGTGGGTCGGACACCGAGCCGAGGCCGGCACTGGCGAACAGGACGTCGACGCGTCCGTGCTGCTCTCGCACGGTCTGGGCCAGGCGGGCGAGGTCGTCCAGATTTCCTGAGTCCGCCTGCACACCCGTCACGTCGTGGCCGATGGCGGCGACCGCCTCGTCCAGTCGGTCCTTGTTCCGCCCGGTGATGAACACGTGCGCGCCTTCGGCCACGAACAGCTGGGCCGTTGCCAGCGCCATCCCGGACGTGGCTCCGGTGATTACTGCGATCTTGCCATCCAACTTGGACATGGTGAACTTGCCTTTCTGTCGACCCGGGGTCGATCGGGGACGCGGGCTCCGGCCGTGAGGACACTTCAGCCCGAAGCCAGGAGCCGCTGAAGCGGGACTCCGGGGGGCATGCGCGGCCGGCGGGACAACGCCAGTGGCCGGAAGCGCACTCCTCCGTGGGCTCGAACTCCCCTAGGGGAACTCTTCAAGCCATAAAGCGACGCTAACATGTAGGTGCGCGCGCACGCAATTGTGTCTGCACTTAGTTGTGAGTACTCTGTTGGTGGTATGCTGACGGCTGTGAAGGCTCCCGCATCGAACCCGCAACTCATCTCCCCGGACCAGGTCAGGGGATGGTTTGCCCTCCTGCTCACCCATGCCACGGTCACCGGGCGGATCCATGCGGTGCTGATGGAACGGCACAAGATCTCCTTCAGTACCGTCGAGATCCTGTGCTGGCTCCTGGAGACCGAGCCCCAGTCGGTCCGAGCCCTGTCCGGCCGGCTCGTCAGCGTCAGCCCCACCAGAGCGTCACGGCTGGTCCAGGACCTCATCGACGCCGGGCACCTGCAGCGCGGCGCCGATCAGGGAGACGGACGGGTATCGCTCATCAGCTTCACGGAGAGCGGACGGCACTTCGCCGAGACGATCAAGCGAACCTTCGAGGGAACGGTCAAGAAGTACTTCGTCGATCCTCTCGACAACGAGGACATCGCCGCCCTCATCCGCATATGGGGCAAACTCGAAACCGCCGGACTCGGTCCGAGCTGACGCACCGCGTCGCGGGGGCGCCCGGGCAGGGACCCGACCACTGATCGCCGTGCGGCGCTCGCGTGAGAGTGCGGTACGCGGCCTGGTGTCGGTTTGACGGTCGGGGTAGGGCGAGGGGTCCTGGCCGACGGGTCGGACTGCCGTCCGGGCGGCCACCCCGTCCAGCAGGGCGATACCGGCGGCGTCGTCATGCGCGGACGCCGGCAGGACGAGGGTCTCTACGACGAGACCCGATACCCGCGACCACGCATCTCTTGCGCCCCGGCACCCGATTCGCCGCGTCCTCGCCGGTGGTAGCGGACGGGACGCCGACGGCCACGCGGATGCTCCGGGTATCCGCGACGATGAGGCTCGGGTCGGGCCGATCGCCTCTTCTCCTACCGCGGTTGCCACCGCATCAGATCGGACAGCGCCATCGGCCCGGACCGGCGTTCAGGGGGTCGACGCGCCGCGGACACGGTTTCGAGAGCCTGGCCGAGCGCCGCACACCGACCGTCCCGGACTCCGACGGTCAGCGCGTTCAGCGCGGCCGCGGAGTACCGAGTCAGCTTGGCAATTCCTCCGGTCGCCGGTCGTCGGCGGCTGTGCCGGCGATGGCGTTGTCGATGAGGACGGCGGCGATGGCGGCGGCGGTGGGGAAGGCGTCGGTATTGAGGACCCGGGTGCGGGCTGCGGCGCCGTCGAGGAGCAGCGCGAGCTGTTCGCCGAGCTGTTCGGGGTCGGCGGCGCCGGCTTCGCGGGCGGTATCGGCGAGCCGGACGGCGACGGCTTTCTTGTAATCGCGCGCGTACCGGGACGCGGGGTGCTGGGGGTCGTGGAGTTCGACGGCAGCACCGATGTAGGGGCACAGGGGCGTGGTGGCTGGGATGTCGAAGGCGGCGAGGAGCCGTTCACGGGGTGTGAGGTCGGTGCGGTCGAACACGTTGGACAGAACGTCGGGGTCGAACCGGCGCAGGTACTCGGCGACGAGTTCGTCCTTGCCGCCGAAGTGCTGGTAGGCCGTGCGCTTGGACACCTCGGCCGCCGCGCAGAGCTGGTCCATGCCGGTGCGGTTGATGCCCTGCTCGCGGAACAGCTTCTGGGACGCGCCCAGGATGCGCTCGCGGGCGCCCCGGCCACGGCGGCGGCCCGTGGGGCCCTTCTCCAACTCCGTCATGGGTCCATGGTACCCGAGCTGGGTAACGACCGGTGTACATAGTTTGCGCTCCGGCCGCCCGCCCCGTACCTTAACCACACAGGGCGGTGTACATAACGCCGTCTCCCCCCGTACACACGGCACCACCGATCCAAGGGAACGACCATGGGAAAGCTCGACGGCAAGGTCGCGGTCATCACCGGCGGCACCACCGGCATGGCGCTGGCCGGCGCGAAGCTCTTCGTCGAAGAGGGAGCGCACGTCTTCATCACCGGCCGCCGCCAGGACGCCCTGGACGAGGCCGTGAGGCAGATCGGCCGCAACGTCACCGGCGTCCAGGGCGACGCCGCCGACCTGGACGACCTGGACCGCCTCTACGACACCGTCAAGCGGGAGAAGGGCAGCCTCGACGTGCTGTGGGCCAGCGCCGGCGGGGGCGAGCCCGCCCCGCTCGGCGAGATCACCGAGGCCCAGTTCGACACCTGGTTCGGGCTCAACGCCCGGGGCACCCTCTTCACCGTCCAAAAGGCCCTCCCGCTCTTCAATGACGGCGGCTCCATCCTCATGACCGGCTCCAACGCCTCGCTCGGCGCCTTCCCCGGCTGGAGCGTCTACGCCGGCAGCAAGGCCGTCCAGCAGGCATGGGCCCGCGTCTGGCTCAACGAGCTCAAGGACCGCCGGATCCGTGTCAACGTCCTTACCCCCGGCCAGGTCGCCACCGCCAAGCAGGCGGAACTCTTCGACGAGGCCACCAAGCGCCAGTTCGAGTCCCTCATCCCCCGCGGCCAGATGGGCAGTCCCGACGAAATCGCCAGCGCCGCCCTCTTCCTCGCGTCCGACGACTCCAGCTACGTCAACGGCATGGAACTGGTCGCCGACGGCGGCACCACCGCCATCTGAACCGAACAACCCACCACCAGCACAGGACAGGACATCTCATGAGCGGCATCAGCATCATCGGCACCGGGAACATGGCCCGCACCATCGGCGCGCGGGCGATAGCGGGCGGCAACACCGTCGAGGTCATGGGCCGCGATCAGTCCAAGGCCGCGCATGTGGCCAAGGCTCTCGGCGGCGGCGCCACGACGGGAGAATGGGGCACCGCCCCGGCCGGGGACATCGTCATCGTGGCCCTGTTGTACGACGGTGTCGTACCGGTCGTCGCCCAGTACGGAGACGCTCTCGCGGGCAAGGTCATCGTCGACATCAGCAATCCCTTCAACAGCACGTTCGACGGGCTGGCCCACCGCGAGGAGACCTCGATCGCGCAGGAGATCGCCAAGGCGGCCCCGGCCGGCGCCACCGTGGTGAAGGCGTTCAACACCGTCTTCCGTCATGTCCTGGAGAAGGGCCGGCCCGACGTCTTCATCGCGGGCGACGACGCGCAGGCCAAGGCCCGTGTGGAGGCGTTCGTCAAGACCCTCGGGATGCGCCCGCTGGACGTCGGCGGCCTGAGGATGGCGCACTGGCTGGAAGGAGCGGGCGTGGTCACGGTGGGCCTCGCCAACCACGGGGTGGGCAACCTGGACTTCGCCCTCGGCATCACCGAACTCACCGCCTGAGCAAACGATTGACGGATCACCGAAGGCGCTCGGCGAGGGCGGCCCGTGCATGATCGCGAGGCTGGGTCATCAGGAGCAGGCAGCGCGCCCCGGGCGGCCGGCAGTCGACGCCGACCGCGTTTCCCGGCACGGGGGACGATCTTCGGCCAGGTCGAGGCAGGGGCGGCGGTGCGTGAGGCGCGGGTGCGTCCGGTCCTGTGCCCTCGCCTCGGCCTTGCCGTAGCGGGTGGTGTCCGTCACGGTGGTGACCTTGGGCCCGTGCCGGCTGTCGGGCCGGGAGAAGGCGAGGGCGTCAAGGAAGCATCAATTCGCTGGTCACGGGCCATACTTCACCGGTGGGGACCGTGGGGTCCTCCGTGGTTCGGTGTGGGAGGGGACATTCGGTGGGCAGTGTCGGCGAGGGGCTGGGAAAGGTCGAGGTACGGCTGAAATGGGATCCGAGTCCCCTGGGGGAAGCGGCCCGACACCTCGACATCGTCGCGGCGACGTACTCCGTGGACGACCCCTACGGACGGCCTGTCTACGTCGTCCACTACGACAGCCGGTCACCTGACGGCACGATCAACATGACCCGGCACAGCCAGACAGGCCAGGGATTCGGCTACGTCGAGGTGATGGTGCTGGAGCCGGACCGCCTAGCGCCGGCCTACGGACGGGTCGTGGTGGGGGTGGTCATCCACCAGGACGGCGGACGCCGGACCTTCCGCGACATCCACAACGCCGGGGTACTGGTCGTCCAGCGTTACACCGAACTGCTCGCCGACGACTTCTCGGGCGTCGCCGACTCCACGGCCACGACCGTGGCCGAGTTCGTCAGAGACGGCTCGGGGGAGTGGGAGATGCGCGAGATGGTCCGGGGATCCGACAGCGATCCGGTGCCTTTCACCCTGGAGATGGGCGGCGAGCCCCGGGCCCGCCGCGATCGGAACACGGAGGACCGCCCCGCCGGAACGGCCTGAACGCGCCGGTCAGGATCACCACCCGGCCGGATCGTCAGCACGCGGGCAGCCGGACCCGCTCCGGGCCCGAGCGGGCCCGCTCGTCGCCGTGCGTGACCACCAGCCGGGCGTCGTGGGCGCGAGCGGCACGCAGCGCCATGAACAGCGCGGTGCGGCCTGGCGCTCCCGGCTCGGTGGCTGCTGATCACCGCTGCCGTGTGCTCAGCCTCGGGCCCGCATCCCCGGCGCAAGGCGGGGCGGGTTCACGGTCGGGCGCGCAGAGCGACGAAGTGACGTTCCGCCGACGGGGTGGTCCACTGCTCGGCGACGGACCAGCCCGTCGTCAGGGCGTAGCGGATCAGGGCGGGAGAGCCGACGGTCGCCCACGGGAAGAAGGCCCCGACGGGCCGCTGCCCGGCGTGTAGGCGGACACGGCGGCACTCGTCCACGTCACCCTCGACGCACTCCACGATCAGCAGTCCGTGACCATGGACGAGGCCTCTGATCCGGCGCAGAAGCATGCGGGGCGCGCCGCCGATCCCGATGTTCCCGTCGATCAGCAGCGCCGTGTCCCACGAGCCTTCCCTCGGCAGGGGATCGAACACCGACCCGCTGCGTGCCGCGCCGCCCCGCAGCAGCGTCGAGGCCACCGCTGAGGGCGACACATCGATCCCGAGCACCTCTCTCCCGCACGAGGCCAGCGCCTCGACGAGCCGGCCGCCACCGCAGCCGATGTCCAGCACCCGGCCCACACACCGTTGTACGACCGACCGGTCCCCGGCATCCGCCCGCCCTGTCCACCGCCTGACGTCGAGAGGCAGACTCCAGCCCTCCCTGTCCCGCAGCGACAGGTCGCCCGCTCTCGCATTGACCGCCTTTCCGTAGTCGGGGCCTGCCCAGGGGTCCGGGAAGTCGGCCTCCGGTGATCCGGCGGTGGTCACACACACGCTCCCCGTGGTCGTGAATTCCTCTCATGGCCGCAACGGCCGCGCACGACGTTAGTGAGTCCCGCACCGGCCCGCCTTCCGGGAGCGACGGACGGGCGTGCGGACACGGACGCGGCCTGCGTTCACCACGGCCGTGCCCGACCACCCCGCGCGCGGATCGCCTGCTGCGCCGTTCGGGTGAAAGCGAGCCGGGAGACCAGTCTCTGGGCGACGCGGGCTCGGATTACCGCCGTCCGAGGCGAACAGCGCGTCGGACGGCGGTCGAATCCGCCGATGCCGGCTCTGTGAAGGAGAAGAACATGATGTCTCGTGTGATGCGCGGTGCTGCCCTGCTGGTCGCGTCCAGCGCCGTGGTGCTGGGCGGCGCCGCCGTGGCGTCCGCCGACGCGGGCGCCCAGGGGGTCGCTGTGGGATCTCCGGGCGTGCTGTCCGGCAACGTGATCCAGATCCCGGTGCACATCCCCGTCAACGCCTGCGGCAACTCGGTCAACGTGATCGCTCTGCTCAACCCGGCTTTCGGGAACACCTGCGCCAACCTCGGCCGGGGCATGTGACCGGCTGACCCCGCCGGCCGCCGGCGCCTCCCGGGATCCGGGTGCGCCGGCGGCGGCACCCCGCCGACCGCCGTGCCCGGCATGTGCAGGGCGCCCGTCTCCCGGAAATCCGTGTCCAGCGACTTCTCGCGGTGATGATCCGTGGCTGCCGCAGCGATGCGGTAGCCGGCGCGGCGGGATTCCCGCCGGTCGTGGTTGATTCCCGCGGGTACATATCCGTAGCAGGTCCGGCTGCGGATGGGTCCGAGAAAAAAATTCATCAGATCGGGCGGACGGCCAATCCGGGGAGTCCGCGGATCCGGATTACCCACGTGGCCGACGAAGAGTTCGACGACGCCGTCGAAGACAACGGATTCCGCAGTCCGGAATTCAGGCGATGCGCGCGAACTCCCAGCCGACCCGGATAACTTCGAACGACTTTTCTTTCCCCGTCTGCAGACGGCACGTGCCGTGCGAACAACTGGAGAATTATCATGAAGACTCGTATCCGTCGTACCGCGGTCGTCCTTGCCGCCGCCGCCGTGCTGCCGCTGGCCCTGAGTGCCTGCTCCGACAGCAGCGGTGACTCGGCGAAGTCCAGCGCGTCGGACAAGGCGTCGGCCTCCGACGGCAGCATGAGCGGCGGCGGTGCGACCACGGCTGACGAGCCGTTCGGTCCGGCCTGTTCCGGTGTGCCGAAGACCGGTGCCGGTTCCTTCGACGGCATGTCCAAGGACCCGGTCGCCACGGCCGCTTCCAACAACCCGGCGCTGTCCACCCTGGTGACCGCGGTGAAGAAGGCCGGTCTGGTCGACACTCTCAACAACGCGCAGGGCATCACGGTGTTCGCGCCGACCAACGACGCCTTCGCCAAGATCCCGAAGGCGACCCTGGACAAGGTCCTGGCCGACAAGGCCCAGCTGACCAAGATCCTGACCTACCACGTCGTGGGCCGGCAGCTGGCGCCCAAGGACCTGGACAAGGGTTCCTTCGACACGCTGGAGAAGGACAAGCTGACCACGTCCGGCTCCGGCGAGTCCTACACCGTCAACGATTCCGCCAAGGTGGTCTGCGGCAACGTCAAGACCGCCAACGCCAACGTCTACATCATCGACACCGTCCTGATGCCGTCCAGCTGACGCATCATCAGCACAGCCGGGTGCGCACTGTCACACCACCCGGCCCCAGGCTCCTGTGACGGGGAGAAGAGTGAGGGGCGGGGCATGCGCCCCGCCCCTCACCGCTGTACCCGAACCGGCCCCGCCAGGCGGGTGAAAAGAGATGACGGAGCACAGCACATGTCGGCGCTCTTCCGTGTCCGCGCCCTCGCCGTCAGTGGCACGCGCCTGTGGTGCGCGGTCGCCGGTCCGCTGACCGCGGGCACCACGCACGCCCTGCGCGCCGAACTGACCGACCGGTGCGCGGGCGCGACGGTGGTCGCCCTCGACCTGCGCCAACTCACCTGCACCTCAGCCGGGATTCCGCGGCCCGCACCTTGGCCGGACGGCCCCCGCACGATCCATGTTCTGGCCTCGGAGTCGCTGGCCTCCCGCACGGCCGACGACCCACGTCTGCACTGGCACACCGAACTCCGCACCGCCTGGCAGGCATGGTCCGGGCTCTCCCCTTGAGTCGGGGCACGGAACCGTCCCAGGGGCCTGAAGCGGTCTGAGGCGGCATGGCGACACGGCCGTGATCAGCCCGCCCGGCAAACCGGTCAGCACCAAGGTGATCACGCGATGCAGCCTCCGGGGTGAATGTCGCCCTTCCCGGCCGGCTCACCCCCGATCCGAAACCGCCCGCCCCTGCGGATCGGTCGCGCATACGCCCCCGCCCAGGCGGGAGACATTTACTCACCCATCAGGGTGAAGCATGCCGAAACGGCCAATCTGCCCCGTAGTCGGCTCCGGATCCCCTCCTGGAAGGCGACCGCGATCGAGCGCGGACGCCGTGAAAATGAGGAATGGGGCGTGATGGGCGTAAACCGAATCGACGACCGGCTGTTGAGGCAGCTGACCGAGGAGTCGCAAGACCTCAACAGCAGTGCTGTGCGATGGGCCGGAACGGAGTTCGGCCAGCTGGACGGGCGGACCTCCCGCAACGACATCATGGCGCTGCAGACGGCGGCATCACTGGAGAATCTGGCCGTCGACGTATACCGGAAGGCAGCGGGCCTGCCTTTCATCCGGCACGGCAACAAGACCGTGGCCGCGTTCATCGGCACCACCATCAGCCAGCACTCCGCGCACGCACGCGCGTTCAACTCGGCGGTCACCCGCGCGGGCGGGCAGGCACAGCACTCGCCCGACCCCAGGTACGCCGCCGTCGTCAAGCAGGCATTGCCCAAGATCAAGGGGCCGGCCGATGTGGTCGCGCTGGCGATCACCCTCGAGGACGTCGCCGCGCAGACGTACACCAAGAACACCGGGCAGGTGCACGACGCCCGGCTGCGGACGCTGTTCGCTTCCATCGCGCCGGTCGAAGCCCAGCACCGTGCAGTCCTGCTGGCAGTACAAGCGCTTCTCAAAGCCGGGAAGCCGCAGTTGGTCGCCGTGCCGACCCGCGTCTCCGCGCTGCCCGCGGCGGCGGGCTCCGTCGGGTTCCCGAGTGCCTTCTACTCCGTCAAGAACGCTTCTCCGATCACCGAGGGAGCCGTCAGGTGAACATCACCGAGCAGGGCTGGGAGCTGGGAATCAGCGAGGAGCAACTCGGGCGCCTCACCCGTGAAATGGAGGAGGCACACCAGGAGTCCATGCCCGCGATGCGCGCAGGCGTCGAGGCGCTCACCGAGGAGGTGCGGGCCAGTGACGTCGACCGCCGCCGTTTCCTCGCGGGAGCCGGAGCAGCCGTCGCCGTAGCCTCGGTTGCGGTCGCGGCGGGCGCCGGGGCGGGGTCCGCCGCCGCGGCCGAGGGGTCGTACACGCCGGCCGCGAAGAGCAGCCCCTACAGCGGAGACCTGCGCGTCGTCGCTCTCGCGGTGGCCTTGGAGCACCAGGCGGTCGGAGCCTACGACTCGGCCCTGAAAGCGGCCCGGGCGGGCAGGCTCGGCGCGGTGCCACCCGCAGTGGCAACGTTCGCGACGGTCGCGATGAAACAGCACGCCGCGCACGCCAGGGCGTGGAACGCGGCGCTGACCGGCGCGGGGCGCCCCGCGGTGCAAGGAGTGCCGCTGTCCAACCAGCCCGCCACGCTCAAGGCGCTCGGCCGGGCCAGGAACGTCGGCGAGGTCGCACGTCTCGCTCTCTCGCTGGAGGACCAGGCCGCACAGACCTACCTCTTCGCAGCCGGCCACGTCAGCAGCCACGCGGGAATCACCACCGCCGCGAGCATCGCCCCGGTCGAGGCGATGCACGCCGCCATCCTGCGCTTCGTGCTGGGCCAGTATCCAGTCCCGGACGCGTTTCTTCAGATGGACCGCGCCGCGAAACCCGCACTGCTGACCGTGTGACATCTCGACAGACCGTCTGCATCACTTCCTGACGCTCCGGTCACGAACTGCAGCCCGCCCGGCGGCCCGTGCTCCACAAAGATCGCGCTCTCGGCCTTGAGGCTGACCGCAACGAGCCGCCGGCCGAGGTTGTCACCGCCCGGCCCCGCCCGGCCCCGCCCCTCGCTCGTCGTCGATCGGGCGGTGGCCTCGGGCGGCTGTGGCGTGGGGGTTCACGGACACGGACTCGTAGCCGTCCCCCTCATGGGGCCGGGTTTGTTCGAGAGCAGGGTGCGGCCGTGAGGTTCCCGTCAGGGGGACGCCGAACCCGCGGTCCTGGCATTCCAGCGAGCGACGCGCCCAGTGTGTTCGGCTCCGCGGTGGCGCCACTCCAGATCGGGACGCCCCGGCACTCCGACCTCGTAGTGACTCCGAGTCCGGGGAGGGCCGACCGAAGCGATGCGCGCGCCGTTCTCCCCGCATTCTCTCCAGCGGGTCTGCAAGAGGCTTCTGGCGTTCGGGTACGCCCCGGTGACGTGCCCCGGTGACGCCCTGGCGCGGGCCCTGGGTCGTCAGTTACTCAGAGCCAGTCTTTCCGCTTGAAGATGAAGTACAGACTGGTGCATACGATCGCCATCAGGACGATAGCGAAGGGGTATCCCCACACCCAGTGCAACTCCGGCATCTCCCGGAAGTTCATGCCGTAGATCGTGCCGACGAGAGTCGGGGCGAACAGGAGATTCTCTCCGGAGGAGGTCCTGGTTCCGGGAGGGAGCGGCGCCGTACCCGTGCTGGCTGGATGGCTACAGGGTCACCCTGCGTAGAGGGTTCTTTCGAGGGCGGATACCCAGGGGGCCTGTCTGGCTCTGCTGTTCGGAGTCAGATTCGACCAGCTGATTTCTCATGGCAGGGGGCGTCGCCGGAGATTCCGGGGACGCCCCTCTGCGGTGTTGGTCAGTTGAGCTGTGTGACCTCGGGGATGTCGCCGACAGCCGCTGCGGCGGCGGTCGAGAGGGCGGTGGGGTAGAGGCGGACGTCGCTGATGCCCGCGTTGGCGTATTCGCCGTAGGTGCCGGAGGAGAGTTTGCGGCCGATCTGGAGGGGCCCGGTCGCGGGCCAGGGGGTGTAGGTCCAGTCGTTGGTGGCGGTGAGCTTGCCGTTGACGTAGAGGCGGATCTCCTGGTTGGAGGCGTCATAGACGCCTACCAGGTGTGTCCATTGGCCGATGACGGGTTTGCTGCCGTAGGTGGCGTGCCAGACGGCTCCGCTGGCGTCGGTGCTGTGTCTGCCGAAGGCCCACGCCTGGGCGCCGGAGGAGTAGTACAGCTGGAAGCCGTTGTTGACGGCGCCGTCCTGCGAGACGAATGTCGAGTTGGCGGATGGCGAATTGAGCTTGATCCAGGCGGAGACGGTGAAGCCCTGCGAGGTGTCGACGGCGGGCCCGACCGTATTGGCATGGCCGGTCGTGCCGTTGAGGTTCATGTACTTGCTTCGAGTCGAGTCGCTGCTCCAGGCGTAGGCGCCGCTGAGCGAGGCGGAGAGGCCGGCGCTGCAGTCGTCGGGGGTCGGCATCGCGCAGTCGGCCGCTGTCGTGCCGGTTCCTTCGCCGAGTTTCCACGTATGGGCTGCGGTGTTGACGGCGGTGCCCAGCACTACAGGAGCGGTGAAGGTGGCTGTGGTGCCGGTCGGTGTGGTTCCGGGAAATTCGGTCAGCTGGCCCGATGTGTCGATGGCATACAGGTCGGGGTTCCCGTCCGGGTTTCCGGCGTCGGAGTTGACGTCGCCGGGGGATGCCACTCTGGGGTATTCACTCTTGCGGAGAACGGGTGCAAGGGCGTCGGCCGCGTGGGTGCTCCAACTGCTGGGCGTGCTGCCGGCCCAGTTCTGGGCCGGGGTGCTGTTGCAGGTGTACAGGCGGACCTGGGTGCCGTTGGCGGTGCTGGCCTGCGGGTCGTCCAGGCACAGGCCGGACTGTGGGTTCTGCAGACTTCCGTTCGGTCCGCGGGTCCACTTCTCAGCGGCCGTTCCGTTGCAGGTGTGCAGCTGCAGTAGGGTGCCCTGGGTCATGACTCCTCCGGTGATGTCGAGGCATTTGCCAAGGACACGCAGAGAACTGTCACTGAGAAGCGCCCATTGCTGCGCAGGAGTCCCGTTGCACGTGTGTACCTGGATCTTGGTTCCGTCCGCGGTGTCAGCCCCCGCGTCATCAAGACACAGAGCGCCGCCGGTCGAGGTGGTGAGTACAGACGTCAGCGCACTGCGCACGGGGGCGTGCAGGAGCGTCGGGAGCGTAGTGGTCTGGTCGACGCTGATCGGGAAGGTGTAAACCGTGCCCGAGTTGTCGTCGCGGGCCCAGAGGGTGAAGGTGCCGTTCTTGACGGTGCCGGTTCCGTCGTCACCTGTGGTGAGAGTTCCGCCTACGGTGCCAGGGGCCATGAGGGTCAATCCGGACCAGTCACCGTCACCGAGCAGGAGCGGGTTCTTCAGGTGTTTGCCGTCGTCGGACTGGTAGAGCCACAGTTCGTTGTTCTCGACGGTGATGACGGCGGGGTAGCCATCGGGGTTTTCGTTGACGTTGCCAGGTGCGATGAGCTGGGCGATGTTCCAGGTTTTGCTGTCGTAGTCAGTACTGCGACAGCGGGTGTCGTCCGCGATGACGTCGGCCGGCTGGCAGCCTTCCTTGAGCACATCGACGGGCGTCGCATTGTTGATGAAGCCACCGAGGGTGGAGTAGGGCTTTCTGGGGAAGGCGGAGTCATTGACCGGGTCAAGGTCGTTCTTGACGATATAGAGCTTCTTGCTGCTGTTGTTGTAGGCGAAGAGGTCGTCTCCGGCCGAGCCGTGAAGGTTGCCCCGGTGAGCGATCAGGAAGTTGTTCCACCCTGCACCTCCAGGTGACTCTTCCTTGGTGGACACCGTGACGGGACCGGTGACCGAGGGCGTGGCTTGGGGGTCGGTGATCGGACCGCTCTGGACCGGGGCGGGTGCCTGGGCCGGGTCCTGGTCGCCTGGGATGAGGTTCAGATCGCCGGTTTTCGTGGTGGCGAGGAGGTCAGGGACTCCGTCGCCGGTGATGTCGCCGTCCTTGATCTTGGTGGCGGTATCCCACGGGGCGGCGAAGGTGTAGCTGGAGGGGCTGGTGGAGATGTTGCCGGCCTTGTCGACCGCGGCGACGTAGAGCGTGTGCACGCCCCAGTGGTCGACCGGAACGTGGATGGTGGCGGTGGAGTTGCCCTGGCTGTCGGTGCCGCTGACCGAGACGTCGTTGGGTGTGGTGGCGGTCGGGGGTGAGTCCAGCTGCCACAGGAAGGAAGCCATGCCGCTGGACTTGCAAGGGGCCGGTACGCAGCTGGTGTCGGTCGCTGGGCTGTCGGCGGCGGCCACGGTGAAGTCGGTTGTCTTGTGGGGTTCGGCGTTGTCTGTCGCTGGGCCGGTTCCCACGCGGGGGAACGATGGGTTGTCGTTGATCTGTGGTGTCGGCGGTGGCGTGAAGTCCGTGCTGAACCAGCAGTGTTCGGACTTGCCGGAGGTCAGGTCGGAAGTCGAATCGTCTTCTGCGTAGACGTCCCAGCCGTACTGGTGACCGTCCTTGAGTGTCGTGCCGATCTTGACCGCTGCGTCCGTGCCGTTGGCCAGGAAGGCACTGGCCCGTGTGACCACCGCTGTGCCGTTGCCGTCGCCGTCCGGGTCGACCGATCGGTCCCAGACGTAGTAGTGCGCTTTGACGTTCTCACCCGACATCTGGGTGGTGACTTTGGAGTGCAGGGTGACGTCACTGCCGGCGTCGGAGTACGTGGTGGCGCCGAGCCAGCCCACGCCGCTCGTGGTGCAGGGGGCCGAAGCACCTGTGGCAGGCGGTGTTGTACTCAGGTTGGTGGGCACGTTCGGTGGGATGTCGAACTTGGTGGTGAGGGCCAGCGTCTTCGACATGCGCAGGTAGTTGTCGTTGCCGGAGGTCTGCGATTCGTCGCCGTACAGGCCGATGGTCCAGGTGTTGGTCGCGGCGCCGAGGGTCCCGTTGGCGTCGTATCCGTCGCCGTCCTGGTCGGCGATCTTCTGGGCCTGGTCGGTCACGTGGATGGTGGCGGTGCTGTTGCTGCAGGAACTGCTCGGGTTGTATCCGCTGGGCACCGTGTCGGTGGCCGGCGGGAAGGCGGTGTCATGTGTTCCGGGCCGGGACAGCCAGTCGGTGCTGGAGCTGATCGCGTTCGTGGTGTGGAGTGTGATCGGCTGGTTGTGGCTGCAGTCCCAGCTTGCCGCGTACGTTGTGGAGATTTTCACGTAGGCGTCGTAGACGACGAACGATGAGTGCAGTTTGCTGGTATCGATCGCCCAGTAGGAACGCTCCAGACCGCTGCCGCAGGCGCCGCCCCACTGCTGGTAGCCCACGCCTTGACCATTGGTCTGGGCTTTGTCGTACTGCGGTGAGTTGTCGCAGGCCGAACTGGAGTAGACCTCGGTGAAGTGGCCCGCGTCGGAACCCACGGGGTTGGTGTACAGCGAGGCGATGTACATCGGGTAGGCGGTGCCCGGATCATTGAGCATGCCTGTGTCCGGCGTCAGCTTGAGAGCGTTGCTCGTGGCGGTCATCTCGACGGGCGCGGTGGTGGCTCCAGGGCCGGGACCGTCGACCGAGGACTCCGTGTCGGCAGTGGGTCCGTCCTGGGTGAGCGCTGCCCGCTGGAGCTTTCCGGAGGCTGTGCCGGAGTCCCACATCACTGGCTGAGGGCTGGTGTAGTCCAGGTCGCCGTTGGTGGCGGTGGCGCTCATGCCGCCGGAGTCCGTGGTGGCCAGGGTGAGTTCGTGTGTGTGGGTGGCGAGGACGAGTTCATCGAGCCGGGGATCGGCGGCGGCGTCGGCGTTGTGCACGATGAGGACGTCGTTGAAGCCGCCCTGGTCGGTGACGGACACCGACAGGTCGATACCGGGCAGCACCGAGGTGTAGAGCGCGGTGTCCCCGCTCACTTGTGGCGTGGGCAGGGGGAACGGCATGGTCAGGGTCATGCTGGGGCCGTCCGAATGGGTGACGGTGACCAGCGGTCCGTCGCCGCCTCCGGAGAGGGTCACGCCGTTCGGGGTCGCCTTGGGCGCGTAGCCGCCGTGACCGTTGTCCTCCAGTGTCGCGTCCACCGGGACCCAGGTGCCGTCCTTGCGTACGCGGGTCGGCAGCACGCTCGTGGTGTTGGTGAACGTTCCGTCGGGCAGCGCCTCGGTGGTGGAGATCTCCGTGGTGAGGGCGTCCACGGTGACGGGCTGGCCCGTGGACATGGCGGTTGCCTGCGCGGCCAGCATCGGGTCGGAGGGTGCGGCGGGGGTGTCGTCCGCGACGGCCGGCAACGACGGTACAGCCGTCAACAGGCCCAAGCTGGCCACGAGCAGGGCGAGTCTGCGGGGTACTTTCGTGCGTCTGCGGCCTGCGCGTGTGGGTGTCGGTCTGACCACGGGGGCTGAGCTTCCTTCGCATCGCAGGCAGGGCGACGGGGCTTGCAGCGATGCCCTGCCATCCGGGACGGGTTGGGGTCGAGGCAGCTCAGCGACTAGACGAAGGGGCCTGGCCATGAGCAGTCATTGATCATTCCGACATGGAAGTCTCACAGAATCTGCCAAGGTCGTGCATGGTCTTGCCATGGACAGGTAAAGACCATTGATCTTGCGAGCGCGGTCTTCTTAACCTCCGGTCGATCACCCAACTGGGTCATCGTGCAAGGTGGGGGCCTCTCAGGGGGCATGCTCCGGAGGGGTACACGTGAGTGGCAGACGTCGCTGGTTCTCAAGCCTGTGGCATCGCAGATTCCTTGGCGGACTCGGACTCTGGGCGATACCGGTAGCGCTATTCGCGCTACTGCTGCCCGTGACGATCGCCACGGGACTGGGAACTCCGGGCTTTTTCCCGGGCCACACGGACGACGAGTTCGGCCACCACGGCGGCTTTCACTTCGACGGTGAGGTGTGGAAGCCGAACAAGCTCCCCGTCACCCTCGCCGTGGGCCACCATTCTTTGCGAGGCAGGTCCCCGGCACATCCCAAGGGGTACAAGCCCCTGGGCAACTACCGGGCGCAGGAGCCTCAGTGGCCCAAGGAAGCCGCTGCCGACGTCGTTCTCGGCGCCAAGGCGGGAAAGCCGGTCAAGGCGGGGAATCTGCCGGTCTGGCTGGGAGCGGACGGCAAGGGCAGCGACATCGGTGGAGTGCGCGTGCAGGCCGCGTCGCACAGCCAGGCACTCAAGGCCGGCGCCAACGGCATGCTGCTGGGACTCGCTCCGGCCTCGGCAGGAGCGGCACCGGGCCGCGTGAAGGTCGTCGTCGACTACGCCTCGATCGCCAACGCGTATGGCGGAGGCTACGGTTCGCGTCTGCAGCTGGTGAAACTGCCGGCCTGTGCGCTCACCACTCCTCAGCTCCCAGAGTGCCAGAAGCGCACGCCGATCACCTTCACCAACCGTCCCGCAGCCGATCAGCTCACGGCGACGGTCACCCTGGGCGTAAAGCCCACTGGCCCCAAGCGGACCAAGGAGCAGGGTGCAGATGGTTCCGTCACCGCGAACGGTTCCGACGACACGAAGGGCACGCAGGACCCGGAAACGTCCGCGGGCCGGCCTGACCCGGAGCCGACGACGACCGCCGTCCCCGGCGGGGAGGCGGGCACAGACGGTCTTGGCGCGATGTCCGCACGCACTGCTCCGATGGTGTCCGCCGACGCAGGCGCCGTAGCACTGGCAGTCACCTCGGGAGCGGCCGGTTCACAGGGCGACTACGGCGCCACCACCCTGTCGGGAGCGGGCACCTGGCAGGAGTCGGCCACAGGGTCGTTCACCTACGCGTACCCGATCTCTGTGCCGGCCGCAATTGGCGGCAGTGCACCTTCGGTCGGCTTGAGTTATGACTCCCAGTCGGTCGACGGGGAGACCACCGCACGCAACTCCCAGTCCTCGTGGATCGGAGACGGCTGGAGCTACCAGGTCGGCTACGTGGAGCGCGGCTACCGCAGTTGCGGTTCGCTCCTCGGTCTCGACGGGAAGAAGCTCGTCAAGGGCTCGGCCGACGAGTGCTGGGGCGGTGACAACGCCACGCTCTCCTTCGGCTCCCACTCCGGTGTACTGGTGCCCGACGGCGTCGATTCGGGTGTGCCCGGCGAGATCCAGCAGTGGCGCATCCAGGGCGACGACGGCACGGTCGTACAGGAGCTGTCCGGCGCCGCCAACGGGCTGCACGACGGCGTCTACTACCGGGTGCTGACCACGGACGGCACGGCCGCCTACTTCGGCGCCGATCACTCCCCGAACAATCCGGGCACCGGTGCCACGATGCCCGCGAATCCTGGTGACGCCTCCACGCACTCCGCGTGGGGTGTGCCCGTCCTGCACCCGCGCTCCACGGATCCCTGTCACGACGACGCCAAGGGCAAGGCGTCCCAGTGCGACAAGCCCGAAGGCTGGCGCTGGAATCTGGACTTCGTGGTGTCGCCGAGCGGATTCGTGCAGCGCTACGACTACACCACCGAGTCCAACTACTACGACCTCGGCGGCGGCCAGGCGGCCGCGACCGATGATCCGGACGACACCGGCACCCTCACCTCGTACACTCGCGGCGGCGCGCTGACGCTGATCTCGTACGGCTACACGCTGGCCGACGAGCAGGCCGGCCGTACCCCTGCGGCCGAGGTCGACTTCGGTCTGGCCCAGCGCTGCCAGACCACCAGCACCTTCACCGACTGCTCGGCGGGCAACCTGAAGGACAGCACAGCCACCCACTGGCCGGACGTGCCGTGGGACCTGCACTGCGACTCCACCGACAAGACCAAGCTCCCGGACGGGGCCACCACGGTCCCCGACGATGTGTGCATCACGGCCGGCCCCAGCTTCTGGACCTCCACCCGACTGGACTCCATCACCACGAAGGTGCATGTCAAGGCGACCGACGAGCTCACCGCGGTCGACTCCTACAAGCTGGGGCAGGTCTATTCGGATGCGGGCGGCACTGTCGACCCCGTCACCGGCACCACGGTGGACCCGAAGGACGCCGGGATGCTGCAGGCCGTGATGTGGCTGCAGTCCGTCCGGCACACCGGCAAGGACACCTACAACAACGGCAACAGCGACATCGCTCTGAACCAGGTGTCCTTCACCGGCACCGAGATCGACAACCGGGTCAACGACGACTCCCCGTCCGCGCCGCCGCTGTACCGCCCGCGTATCTCCAGCATCCAGACGGAGACCGGCGAGTCCATCGCCGTCGAGTACAACTCCGCGCCGTGCGAGGGCAAGACGCTCACGATCTCCCACGCTGACAGCAACACCAACTCCTGCTACCCCGTTTACTGGACCGTTCCCGGTGCCTCGAAGCCGATCGCTGACTGGTTCAACAAGGTCACGGTCAACAGCGTGGCTACGTCCGACCTGACGATCGCCGGCCAGTACAAGCCTGATGCCAAGACCAACCCGGCGGGTTCCGAGACCCAGATCTCCAGCTACAGCTATTCGGGCCCGGCCTGGCACCGCGACGACTCGGCCCTGACCGACGACCAGTACCGGACCTGGGACCAGTTCCGCGGCTTCCGCACGGTCACCGTGCAGACCGGACAGGATCCGGAACCTGTCACCCAGCAGACCACGACGTATCTGCAAGGCATGGACGGCGACTACAAGGCCGACGGCACCCGCCGCTCCGTCAGCGTCGACGCCAAGGTCGGCGGTAACACCGTACTCAATGTCACCGACGCCGATCAGCTGGCAGGCACCGAGTTCGAGGAGGACAGCTACACCAAGGCCGGTGGCACGGTGGACGCCGTCAGCATCAACGGCCCGTTCACGTTCACCACCACCGCCACCGCGGGGCAGACCCCCTGGACGGACTGGTCCCAGGACGACAATCCCGGCGATACCAGGCCCGAGCTGTCCACGCTTCCCGACCTGACCGCGCACCAGATCAAGTCCAGCAGCTCCCTCGACTATGAACTCCTGGGCAACGGCACCTGGCGGCACACCACGACCGACACCGCCTACGACAGCGAAGGCCGACTGTCCACTGTTCATGCGCACGGCGACGGCGTCGACCCCAAGCAGGAGAAGTGCGCGACCACCACGTACGCCAGCCCTCCGGCGTCGAACACGATGATGCTGTCCTACCCGGACCGGGTCACCTCGGTCGCCGGTGACTGCTCCACCGCACTCGGTGACAGCAGCCTGCTGACGGACAAGAAGATCTACTACGCCGGCGACGGGACTCTGACGGGGCTGGGCACCTTCGGCCAGGTCACCTCGACCGGTCAGACCACCGGCACGCAGACCGCCACCGGTTTCAGCGGGACCACGGAGAAGTGGCTGCCCACCTCCGCCATGGCCTACGACGGCGCCGGCCGGGTCACCGACTCCTACGACGCCACCGGACAGAAGACGCACTCCGACTTCACCCCGTCCTGGAACAGTGCGGGAGGCAACACCAACGCCACGGTCGAGATCTCCATCAATGACCAGAACTGGCAGGTCAAGACCACCCTCGACGCGCTGCGTGGGCTGCCGTTGGAGAACATCGACGCCAACGGCCGCAAGACCGACATGACCTACGACGCCCTCGGCCGGCGCACCGCGGTGTGGCTGCCCGGACGGGACAAGGCGGCGGGCCAGAGCGCGGACGAAACCTTCGACTACTCGATCAACCCGGGCGCCGTTCCCGCACCCGACGGCAAGGTCACCCAGCCGGGCGCGCCGTCCGCGGTCACCACCAAGACACTGCGCGACGACGAGACGTACTCCACCGCGGTCACGATCTACGACGGCATGCTGCAGCCCCGGCAGAGCCAGACCACCGCGATGGGCGACTCCAGCTCCGGGCGGATCATCTCGGACACGTTCTACGACTCGCACGGCTGGCAGGTGGCCGCCTACGCCCCGTACTCCGAACCGGTCAACTCCCCCTCGACCACGCTGTACGCCGCGAACGAGAACCAGATTCCCTCGGAGACCACCACCGCCTACGACGGCGAGGGCCGGCCTCTCAAGGAAACTCTCTGGCACCAGGCTGCCGAGCAGTGGCACACCTCCTCCAGCTACCCGGGAGCCGATGAGGTCGACACCACAGCACCCACCGGAGGCCGCTCCACCGCGTCTTTCACCAACGCCATCGGTCAGACCACCAGCACCGTAGTGAAGAACACCGGAACCACAGTCACCCTGCAGGGCGGCTCAGTGATCCCGTCGGGAACCTCACTGACATCCGACAGCGTGCGCCTGACGATGCAATCGGACGGCAACCTCGTACTGTCCGCCCTGTCGACCGGTGCCACCATCTGGTCCTCGGGCACCGGTGGTCACCCCGGCGCCTGGGCCAAGTTCGGCACCGACGGCAACCTGGTCATCTACACCACGGCTGTCGCCCAGCTGTGGAGCACCGGCCTGACCGCCACCAGCGGCGCCACCTTCCAGGTCCGCAACGACTCCACCGCGGCCGTCGTCGCCTCCAACGGCACCACCACGCTGTGGAAGCAGGGCACCGCGGGCGCAGTCCCCGCCGCCGACGCCACCACCAAATACACGTACACCCCCGCGGGCCAGGTCGACACGATCAAGGACAACGCGGGCAACACCTGGTCCTACCATTACAACCTGCTCGGCCAGAAGACCTCGCAGACCGACCCGAACACCGGCACCACCACGTTCGACAAGTACGACGTGGCCGGCAACGTCCTGCAGACGACCGACGCACGAGGCCAGGCCCTCTCCTTCACCTACGACTGGGACAACCGCCCCACAGCCGAGTACTCCGCCGCCTGGTCCTCCACCCCCGACCAGAAAACGCTGCTCGTCTCCCATGAGTACGACACGCTGGCAAAGGGCTATGAGACCTCGGCCACCCGCTACGTCGGAGGAGCATCCGGGTCCGCCTACAAGCAAGCCGTCACCGGCTACAACACCGCCTACCAGCCGCTGGCCACCACGCTGACGGTTCCTGCCACCGATGGATTTGCCGCCGCCGGACAGACCAGCGCACCGGCATCCGGCACCGTCACCTACACATCCACCGCTACCTACACCCCGACCATCGGGCTGCTGTACACCACGCACTTCCAGGCCGACGGCAACCTGCCCGCCGAGGACATCGACTACGGCTACACCCAGCAGGGCAATCTCGACGGCATCGGCGGCTTCATCAACTCCGCCAATACACCCGCCTACCTCGACGCGACCGCCCATGACGCCTTCGGGCGCGTGCTGCAGGCCAACTACGGCCGGACCGGCAAGGAACTCGGGACGTTCGCCCAGTACGACTCCACCACCGGCCGGATCACCCAGACCAGCAGCATGCTGCAGACCTCGGCCACGGCCCTGGATGTCGTCAACCTTCGGTACAACCAGGCCGGCGAGCTCACCGCGGTCGACGACCTGCAGGACAACACCAAGCACGACACCCAGTGCTTCACCTACGACTCCTTCCAGCGGCTGACCGCCGCCTGGACGGACACCGCCAGCTTCACCGATCCGAATGCCGACTGGACGGACACCGGCGGCATCACCGATCCGAATGCCGGCCCTCCCGGCGCGGTCGGCGGTTGCACCACCGCCCGGGTACAGACCACCACCACGGCCCCCATCAAGGCCAGCACCGTCGGCGGCCCGGCTCCGTACTGGCAGACCTACACCTACGACCAGCTCGGTGACCGCACCGGCACGGTCAGCCACGACACCACCGGCAATGCGCTCAACGACATGACCCAGGCCGTCACCTACCCCGGCACCAACGGCACCGCCCCGGCCACCCTGCCCGACCAGGCGGGAACAGCCACCCTCACCAATCCCGGCGGCACCGCCACCATTACCCCGACCTACACCGACCCCGCCTACAGCAACGCGAACGCCGGCGACACCATCAGCCGGAAGGTCACCAGCACGGGGCCGCTCACAAGCTCCTTCACCATCTCCGGCGGCGGCACCCGCTGCGTCGACGACACAGGCGGTTCGACCACTGCCGGCACCAAGGTGCAGGTCAACACCTGCAACGGCGCCACCAGCGAGAAGTGGACGGTCGGCACCGACGGCACGGTCAAGGTCCTCGGCATGTGCCTGGACACCACCGGCAACGCCACCACCAGCGGCACCCTCGTGGTGATCGACACCTGCAAGACCGACGCCACCCAGAAGTGGAAGGTCACCACCACCGGCACCCTGGTCAGCAACGCCAACACCGCGATGTGCCTGACCGACCCGGCGGCCTCCGCCACCACCGGCACCCAGCTGACCCTCACCGCCTGCGGTGGCACCGGACAGACCTGGACCAACGCCGCCACCGGCGCCGTCCCGGCCGGCCAGAGCCAGACCTTCACCTACGACGCCGAGGGCCGCACGGCCACCGTTGCCACCACCTCCGGCAGCCACACCAACACCAGCAAGTACGTCTACGACGCCCAGGGCGGCCTGCTCGAACAGACCGCCGCGGTCGACGGCACCGACAAGACCCGCATCCTCTACCTCTTCGGTGGCGCGGAGCAGATCACCCTCAACGTCGCGGCCAAGACCTGGACCGGCCTGCGCAACATCACCGGCCCCGACGGCACCACCGTCACCCGTTCCAGCACCGGCACCGTCAGTTACCAGGTGCCGAACGGCCAGGGCACCTCCGTCACTGCCATCGACGCCTCTAGCCTTGCCGTCACCCGCCGCTCCTTCGACCCCTTCGGTAATCCTCGCGGTACCAAACCCACGTCCTGGGTGGCATCCGACGAGAACCACGGCTTTCTCGGCCAACCGGCCGACCCCGTCACCGGCCTCGACCTGCTCGGCGCCCGCGACTACGACCCCGTCCTCGGCCGCTTCCTCACCCCCGACCCGGTCTTCGAGGCCGGCGACCCCAACCAGATGGGCGGCTACACCTACGCCGGTGACAACCCGGCAAGTGCCTCGGACCCGAGTGGTCTGATGCTGGCCATGGACGGCGGTGGCGGCGGTGGCTGCGACGCCAAGTGCGCCTCCGCCAACGACAAGGCGTACGCCTCCACCACTACCTCCAGCGGTACCAAGCACCGCCACAGCAGCGGCTGCTCCGGCTTCTGGGGCTGCGCGGGGCACTACTTCAAGAAGGCCCTGCCCGTCGTCGAAACCGTCGCGGTCGTCGTGGCCGTCGTCGTTGTAACGGTGGCCGTCGTAGCCGCCGTCACCGCCTGCAGCGCGACCGTGGTGGCTGCCCCCGCATGCGTACTCGCCGCCGGTGAAGCGGGCGTAGCTGTCGCCGGCCTGGCCGGCGGCGTCGACTGCGCGGCGATGGGCTGTGCCGGCGGCGAAGGAATACCAGGAGAGGAAGGGGAATCACCACCCGCTGGCGGTGGATCCGACGGGGCTCCGAAGGCTTCCGGGGAAACCGCACCCCACGAAGCCACCGGCGGCGCGGGCGACGAAGCCGCGTCCTCCGGCGCGAGCAGGGAATCCGCGAGCGACTCCGCTGGATCGAACGCCGCAGCCCCCAAGAAGTCCGACTCCCAGCACGCGGCCGCGGCATCAGAGAAGTCCGCGGCCGGGCCGGACGAGCCGAGTACCGGCAACTCAGGCACCACAGCCGAGGGATCGGGCGGCGGCCAACGCAGCCAGTGCAGCTTCTCGCCTGAGACGCCTGTCCTGATGGCAGGCGGCAAGACCAAGGCAATCGGCAAGATCAAGACCGGCGACAAGGTCGAAGCAGCCGATGCCGGGACGGGCAAGCACAAGGGCGCTCGCACGGTTCAGCACGTATGGATCAACCACGACAAGGACCTGCTCGACGTCACCATCCGTGACACGAACGGTCACACCGCAACCCTCCACACCACGGCCAACCACCCCTTCTGGGACGACACCGCACACACCTGGGTCCCCGCCGGCGACCTCCACCGAGGCGACGCGCTGAACACCGCGACGAACGGTCACGCGTACGTCGTCGGTACCCGAACCACACCCGGCACAGCCAACCGCTGGAACCTCACGGTTCAACAACTCCACACGTACTATGTCGTGGCGGGCGGCACGCCGATCTTGGTGCACAATACTGGTTGCCCCACAAATCCGGCCCAGGCTGGGCCCGATCCGAGACCTGGCCCAGCTCAAGATGGACATACGCTTGAGGATTACGCCAACGCAAATCGCGGACATAATCAGGCGACAACCCCTGACTTTGTCACGGAGTACACGTCACCTTCTGGAAGGTCCTATTGGGGGCGCACCCAGGGAGATACTGAAATTGAACCGGGTAGTGCGCTCGATGACGTCCTGGGTGCCAATGGGCGTGATACCTGCTCGGAGATCTGCGCTATGAATGAGGCGCAGAGAGCAGAAGGTGATTCGGCTATATTCGGGGGATCTTTCAGAACGCTGCGAGTAAGGCCCCTGGGGTCTCCATTGGAGAGTGGTGTGCCATTCGACCCGTGCGAGGAATCGTGTCAGGTCGTGATCAGGAAAACATTCGGGACGTGGAGCAATTGAGCGGAATGTTCGGAGGCGGCCATCCTTCAGTCGTGAGGGCTTTGGTTGTGGCTGGATGGTTTCCGCATAGGCGAATTGACATTACTTCCTCGGTTAATTTGCTTGAGGGGGCCGGGTTCCAGTTGAATGCAACCGCCCTTCGGGTATGGGAAGAATTCGGGGAATTGGCGATCAAAAGCTCCGCAGATCGTGTTCCTGCGTCGTCCCTGCGGGTCGATCCGGTGGACGCCTGCATCGATGCCCTTGACGAAGCTGTCCTGTTGTCTCAACGACTTGGCCAGAACTACTCGCCCCTCGGAATGTGGTCCGTGCAATTTAGGTCTTATATTGCGGCTGACGGTAAGGTTATTGCCGTGGGGACGCACACCATTTGGGAGTTGGGTTCGAGCTTTACTGAGGCGGTGACCTACGTGGTCACCGGCGGAGAAGATCGGGCGCATCGGGCTGATTGGTTGCCCTGAGTCCGAATCTTATATCTACTGTGCATGGTCGGGGGGCTCCGGAAACCATGAAAGCGTGGCGTCGAATTATCAGTGGCCCTCTTGTCCCTACTGAATAGCGAGGCTTGAGATGCAAATAATTATCCTGGGCTGCGTCGCAGTGATTGCTGGCGTACGGATGTTCGCCCTGCGCCGCAGACAACTTGGAGCGAACGCCTTGCCGTCGCCGGTTTGGATCCTGCAGCCGACTTTCCTTGCCGTGATCGCATGGATTGCTGTTGTGACCGGGGGTGTTCTTCTGGCAGGTGATGTACTTCTGGAGGTCACAAACTGAAGGCTACGGGATTGGCGTGGAGATCCTCCTCAGGCAGACACCCCTCGGCTGGTAAGTTCACCGGCCTGGGGCGTGTGCCTCTCGTGCCTGAGTAGACGTCCGGGAATACTCGCGCAAGGGACCTACCGCAGGGCATCATGTCCGTGAGGGTGCCCCGGCGGAGGGTCTGGTGCAGGTTTGGGTGACAGGGTTGACCTGCTCCACCTCTCAGGTTCCAGTTCTGGTGGCTAACTGACAGCCCTTCACGGAAGGCTGGCAGTCATGCCTCGTCCCTATCCTCCCGAGTTCCGAGCACGTGCCATCGCGCTGGTCCGCGCCGGCAAGCAGGCCAAACAGAGGGCTGTGGAGCTCGGCGTCCATCCCGTCACGTTGTCCAAGTGGTTGCGGCAGGACGACATCGACAACGGGCGGCGCCCGGGAACGCCGTCGAGCGAGTCTGCTGAGTTGCGGGCCGCTCGCCGCCGGATCCATGAGCTGGACGCCGAGCTGGCGATCGTCCAGCAGACGGCGAAGTTCCTCGGCGAGGACAAGCCGGCCCCAAAAGGCTCTACCCGGTGATCGACCGACCCGTCGATGCCGGGGCACTGGTCGACAAGTGTTGGCGTCGCCCGGCAGAACTACTACAAGCACAAGCGCACACCGACTACTCCACGGCAGCTACGCCGGGACTGGCCGACCGGGCTGATCCGAGAGGTTCACGTCGCCTACCGCGGCACCTACGGCTAGCGCCTGTTCCACGCCGAGCTCACCCTGGGCATGGGCATGGGCATGGGCATGGGCATCCGGGTCCGCACCAGGACCGTGTCGGTGCTGATGACACAGGCCGGGATCCACGGACTGCCCGGACCAATACGCATCAAGCGGCTGCGTGGCATCGTGACCGCCGACGACCTGGTCAACCGGAAGTTCCATCGGCTGCGTCCCGACGAGCTGTGGGTCACCGACATCACGCAGCACCGCGCCAAGGAAGGGTAGGTCTACTGCGCGGCGGTCCTGGAAGTGTTCAGCCGCAGGATCGTGGGCTGCCTCACAGTCGGGCCTGGGGCTTCGTCGTCGCGCCACTCTCTGTTATGTGTCGGAGGGGCGGTCGCCTCGGCGGGAATCGGGGGACGGGGGACGTGCCAGGTCCGTCGCGCTAGGCGGACGGCGGGGAGTTACATCCGATTCTCCCCAGCGTTGACGGATCCGCAAAGTGCCTGGTCAGAGGCTCGGCCACCGCAGCACGAGGAGATCACCCGCATCGCTTCTCCCCACAGGCTCCTCACGGCCGATCCGGAGCCGATTCGCAGCGGATGCGTGAGCAAAGGGTGTACAGGGACTTGAGCGTGGCGCGTGGGGCTAAGGGCTGTCCCGTAACTGCGGTTGCGGACAGCCGCGCCCCGTCAGGTGCTCGCGTTCTTCCATAGATGTCGCTCTTCCAGGGTCCCGAAT
>NZ_JBIWNY010000026.1:0-131626 GCF_044767465.1 Streptomyces sp. NPDC101237
ATTCGGGACCCTGGAAGAGCGACATCTATGGAAGAACGCGAGCACCTGACGGGGCGCGGCTGTCCGCAACCGCAGTTACGGGACAGCCCTTAGCCGGGACGAAAGTGCTGCTGACGCGCCGACGGAACGGGCCGCATCAGCAGCCGTGATCCAACTCTCCCCAGGGCACCGACTATTGTCGCCGGATGGCTGAGACTGCTGAGAAATTCAACACCGCCATGTCCACGTGGCAGGAATGGCAGGACGCGCCCTGGGGCCGTCTGCGCTACGCGATCGCCGAGGCGAACCTCGCCCGCCATCTCGACGATCTACTCGGTGGTCCCCTGCGGGTCCTCGATGTCGCCGGCGGCAATGGCGGAGACGCCATCCGTCTGGCCGCTCACGGGCACCACGTCACGATCGTTGACTACGCCGATGCCATGCTTGCCGCGGCTGCCGAACAGGCAGAGGCGCAGGGGCTGGCGGGCATGATCACCTGTGTTCAGGCCGGAGTGAACGCCCTGCCCGCCGAGCTCGTCTCCGGAGAGTTCGACGTAGTCCTCTGCTACAACCTTATTCAGTACATGGACGACGTCCGCCAGACGCTCGCTGCCACCCTGGCCCCGCTGCGTTCCGGCGGGCTGCTCTCCGTGATGTCGAGCAACCGGCACGCGGCACCCCTGACTGCCGCAGTCCGTGAGATGGACCTTGCCGCTGCGCTGGCCGCGCTGAACACCGACCAGGGACACACGCAGATGTTCGACTCGCAGCTGACGCTCAGTACGGCGGAGGAGATCATCCCGATGCTGGAGGACCTGGGCTGCCAGAATGTGCACCATTATGGCGTCCGCTGCGTCGGTGACTACATCGTCGATGACGCACGCAAGCACGACCCGGCGTTCTATGCAGATCTTGAGCGTCTAGAACTCGCCATGGCTGCCAGGCATCCATACAAGCACACCGCCCGCTTCTTTCATCTGATCACTCATAAGAGCTAAGCGACTTCAGTGAAGTCCTCTGCTGATTGTCGGATGCCAGCCTGTTGACGGGTCAGTGCCCGGCCGGGACCGACCTAGGGACCTGCCGGGCCAGCTGTCCAAAGCGCACATCGCTCAAACGGGCTGATCCTTCTGTTGTCACCCCGGTACGGAAGATGCTGAGGTCGTACCGATGCGGCCCGCGATCTGTGGGAAGGCCGGCAACCCGAGATGGATCGTCGTGCTGCGGCGAGCGGCCTCGGCGTCGATCTGGGCGAGCTTGTCGCGGGCGCCGGCCAGGCTGACCTGGAGGCCCTCGATCTCGCCGAGCCAGCCTTCGCGTTCGGCCTCGGAGATCCGGGCCTGCAGGTTGTCGCTGATCTCCGCCAGCCGTGGCCGCTGGGCGGGGTCCGGCCGAAGGAGCGCGCACCGGACGCCCCGTTGACTGAACGAACCAGGTTGATTGTGCAGTTCAGGGCACAGGTGGGGTTGTGGCCCAGTACGGTCTGCGGTCGTGATGAACGATCGTGTGCCCGAGCGGGATCTGTCGCGGTTGGCCGTTCCCCGGTGTGGTCGGCTGGTGGATACCAGCGACCGGTACGAGCCCTACCGGCTCGTCGACGCCGACGGCGCGGCCGCGGCGCCGGTCGCGGTGTTCTTCCAGGAGCTGCTCGCAGCCGGGAAGGCGGCGGCGACCGTCCGCTCCTACGGCATGGATCTGCTGCGGTGGTGGCGGTGCCTGCACGCGGTCGAGGTGCCCTGGGATCGAGCGACGCGCGTGGACGCTCGGGATTTCAGCTGCTGGGTCCAGCTGACGGTCAAGCCGCGCGCGACCGCGGCCAAGCGGCGGCCGACCCGCACCGTCGGCGCCCCGAACCCGGTGACTGGGAAAACCACCCTGGGGCCCGGCTATGCGCCGTCGACCGTCGCCCACAGCGAAACGGTGCTGCGTAGGTTCTACGACCTGCACCGTGATGCCGGATCCGGACCGCTGCTTAACCCGTTCCCGCTCGACCTGGCGCGTCGCTCCGGCCGCGCGCACGCACAGCACAACCCGATGGACGCCTGGACGCCGGAGCGAACGGGCCGCTACCGGCCCACGGTTCCGCGCAGGATTCCGCGCTCGATCCCGGACGAGTGGTTCAACACGCTGTTCGCGGTGCTGCGGTCGACTCGGGACCGGGCCATGATCGCGTTCTGGATCTCCAAGGGTGTCCGGGCCTCGGAGCTGATCGGTGTGCGGCAGTGCGACGTCGACCCGGGACAGCAGCTGATCAGCGTTGTGCGGAAGGGCTCCCGAGCCCGTCAGCAGGTGCCGGCCTCGGCGGACGCGTTCGTGTGGCTGCGGCTCTACCAGCAGGAGCTGCACGGGCTGGTGCCGCGGGGCCGTATGCAGCCGGTGTGGTGGACGCTGCGGCGTCCGTTTCAGCCGCTGACTTACCACGGCGCCCACCGCATGTTCGAGCGGGTAAACGCCACCTTCGGCGCGGACTGGACCCTTCACGACCTTCGTCATAGCGCCGCCGCCCGCATGGTGCGCGACCCGGCGCTGACGCTGGCCGACGTGCAGTGGGTCCTAGGGCACGCGCATCTGACCACGACCGAGATCTACCTCGCGCCCCGCCAGGACGAGGTCGTGGCCGGGGTGCTGGCCCACCACGCCCGGCGCGCGGACCGGCACGCCGAGTCGGTGCCGCCGCCTCCGGCACCCGGCTACGACCCGGAAGCCTTGGACGTGCTGTTCGGGCGGTCTTCATGACCATCACCACGAAGCACGCGACGCGCCGACAACTGCAGACCGCAAACGCAACGGTCAAGCCCTTGTGTTCATGAACACGCTTGTGTTCGTTGCTCGCTCCTCCGGCCGGACCCGGCCCAGCGCGGCCGGTTGGAGGAGATCCGCGACAACCTCGTCGCCCGCATCGCCGAGGCCGAGCGCGAGGGCTGGCTCGGCGAGGTCGAAGGACTCAAGGTCAGCCTCGCCGGCGCCGAGGATAAGCTCGCCCAGATCGACAGGCAGTCCCAGAAGGCCACCATCAGCCTCGGCATGCCTACGACCAGGAGTGGGGACCTTGAGTAGCGATGCACATCGAGACGAACCGGCCCGCGATATGAGCACGTGGACGCTCGACCAGCTGCAGACGTTCATCCATGACGCCCACGGCCAGCAACTCGAGACGGCACGCGTCGCCGCGCAGGGACATGCCTACAACTCCAGCCATCCCCTGGAAGCCCGTCGCCAGTGGGCGAAGCTGTCGCTGCTCGCGAACCGGCGCATGCTCGACAACGCCGAGGGGCGCTCTGCGCGGGTGGCCCAGCAGGACTTCATGCTCCGGACGTGGGTGATCGACCGACTGAGCCCCGACGACACGGACCCCGACTGGAGTCCCGAGGCGCTGGCGTCCGACACGCTCGACACACTGACCTTCACGCCCACACAGGCCGCCGGTCTCGCCGAGGGCTGGCGCGACCTTCCCATCGAGCGGATCCGCGAGCTGAGGCGGCACAAGAACCTGACAGCCCATCTGGAAAGCCTGGTCGGCCACCTGACTCCCGGCCCGGTCCGTGAGCGACTTGTCGCCTGGGCCGCGACCCGACCGCTCCTGCCTTGACCAGCCCCCAGCAATCAGGTCGCCTGAACTGACTGGCTTCCAAGCGAAGTTCAGAGAAGCACGCGTGCTCGTGGATGCAGGAGGTGCCGAAGGCGCGTGCGCAGATGCCGACGGACAGTTTGCGGCGTTCGAAGTGGCCCAGGAAGGCGTCCCACTCCGCGCTGGTGGGAGTGCGGTACTCCTCGGCGGGGCGCTGGCCCCGGCGGCGGGCGAGGAAGGCGCGGTGCGCCTCGATGGCCTGGGTGGGGTAGGCGGCTTTGTAGCCCATGGTGGTGGTGATGGTCTTGTGGCCGCAGATCACCTGGGCGATGTGCGGGGGCAGGCCGGAGAGAATGGCGTCGGTGACGAAGATCCTTCGGAAGTCGTGCGGCTGGTAGTTCAGCGGATCGCCTGCCGCGTCGGTGAGCCCGGAAGCGGCAAGCGTCTCACCGAGGGCCTTGCGGATGGTCTGGGCGGAGACGGGCCGGTTCTGTCCGGCGCTGCACCACTGGAAGAGCAGGGGCAGGGGCGGGTTCCACCGACGTTCGCCCTGGTCGTAGGCGGCGACGAGCGGGACTGTGCCGTCGGCGTCGCGCACGCGGGTGACCATGGCGGACAGGACATCGGCGAGTTCCGGGCTGACCAGCAGCAGGCGCTCTTCATCGGTCTTGGAGGGAGCGATCTGCAGCAACGGCACCACTTCGCCGGTGGTGGGCAAGGTGTAATGGACGATGCTGTGGTGGCTGATCTCCAGCATCTCCTCGATGCGGGCGCCGGTGTGCCGGAAGAATTCGATCGCCGCCCACACCCAGAACGCCCGGTTCTCGTCCGCCACCAGGTAACGGCGCCGCCCGCTCCCGTCGGTGGCCAGGGTCGGTTCCAGTCCGGAATTGCTGGCCCGGGGTTTGGTGAAGGCCTCTCCCTTGACCGTGAACCGGGCTCCCAGCGGGGCGTCCCGGAACGCCACCAGGCGTTCCCGCGCCTGACGCAGAAGGAGCTCGGCGGTGCGCAGCACGACGGGCAGGGTGGGCATGCGCTCGCGGGTGCGCTGGTCGGCGCGGGCCTTCACTCGCCTGTTGTGCTTGCGGGGAGTGATGTCGGAGTCCCTGACCGGGCAGGGGGCCACCCACGGACCCCAGCGGGCGGGCTCGGCCGCAGCCCAGGTGGCGAGGTCGAGGTAGAAGGCGCGTACGGCTGTGAGCAGGGTGCCGGGGTTGAGGCGGGGCGCGGTGCTTTCCACGATCTGGCCGTCCGCGGCCCGGCGGCGGACGGTCTTGGTGCGGATGCGCTCCTTCCAGGCCGCGGCCGTCTCCGGGCTCAGGCGCAGGGAGTCGATACCCGGGTGATGGTGCTCCAGGTCGGCCCAGAACCGAGCCACCAGCGTCCGGGAGAGATCCTCGAAGGTGTTGTAATCCAGTGCGGGACGTCGCTCGTTGAGATATTCGACGAACAGATCGCGTACCGGCCGGCACTGAACGTGGTAGCGGTCCACCAGTTCCTCGGCGCTGGACTGGCCCGCATACGTCGACACCGACCGAAGCGTCGCGGGCGCGTCCGGGGGGACGTTTCCCAGGTCCTTCAGGAGCGTGTAGAACAGCGTCCGCGAGGTCGGGGCCTTGCGCAGGACGCTGACCTCGATGTGGCGCAACTGCAGGCAGTCGCCGGTCGTGATGTCCCGCATGCCACCACCTTTGCCGATCACCATCAACGCGATCTGGTAGGCGGCCCTGCGCCACACCGGAGTGCCCCAGAGAGTCCCGGCCGCCGTCTTGAGCGCGGCGAAGCCGTCCGGATCGCGCCGCTGGGCCACGATGTCAGTCACGAACGGCGACCAGCGGGTGGCCAGCCACTCCAGCCGGGGCCGATAGACGTCCGCGACCGCCAGGAACACGCTGCCGCACTGGATCTCGTTGCGCCCCGTGCGCCTGCTCACCCCGCACTGGGCGGTGATCTCGTCCGCTGGACCGAGTCACTGAACGTCACCTGCACCAGCCGCTCGCAGGTCGCATCGAACGTCTCGGCACTGTGCTCCCAGGACACGGGCACATCCCTCGGAGGAAAGGCCGCCGTCAAAACCCGGTGGCTGCCGCCCATCAAAGACACCGTGCCGGGACGCGCCGGAGCCAGACTGCTGATGGTGGGCGGGCGCGGCGTGCCCACATCGGCCGCCGGAACAGCACGTCGAGACTGGCCGGGTTGTACCCGGAGGCCGGAGGCACCGGCGGCGCCAGACGGCGCTCGGCCTGCCGAGCATGGTGCGCCCGCACCTCGTGCAGGATCTCCTCCAGCCCGGCCGCGAGATAAATCTGTGTCGTGGACAGATGCGCATGGCCGAGAACCCACTGCACATGAGTGAGCGGGAGCTGCGGGTCACGCGCCATCCGGTATGCCGCCGTGTGCCGCACGTCGTGCAGTGACCAGTTCGACCCCAGCAACTCGTTGACCCGCAGCAGCATCGCTCTCGCCGCGTGGTACGTCAACGGACGCCACTGTCGGCGCAGTGTCCACCACAGCGGCAGCCGCGGCCCCCGAGGAACACCGCGCTCCCACGCCTCCTGCTGGTACAGCCGCAGCCACACGAACGCATCCGGCGCCGCCGGGAGCTCCTGGTACTCCCGCGAGCCCTTACGGATCACGCCGATCAGCTGCTGCCCCGGATCGGCATCTTCCTGGCGACATGTCAGCAGTTCGTCGGCCCGGGCCCCGGTCGACACCCACGCCGCCAGCAGCGCCCTGTCCCGGTTGTATCTCAACGCCGCGAACAACGCGTCGAACAGGGCATCAGGGATGCGGCGCGGGATCCTGCTCGGCACCCGCGGCCGATAGCGACCCTGCCGCTCGTGCGAGAACGCCTCCATCGGATTGTGATGGGCATGAGCCCTGCCGCCCCGCCTGGAACGGTCCAGGGGAAACGGGTTCAGCAGCGGCCCGGTTCCCTCCTCACAGTGGAAGTCGTAGAAGGTGCGCAACACCGTCTCGCAGTGCGCACGGGTCGACGCCGCGTACTTCAACCCCGGGGCAGGCTTGCCAGTCACCGGGTTCGGCGAACCGGGCGCCGGACTCACTCGCGGCTGAGGGAGTGCAACCGTCTCACCCGCGGCTTCCTTCGCACGGTGACGCCAGTGCATCCGGACCGGCTTGTCCGCCTCCTGCATCCACCCCACGAAGTCCCGCGCCTCAACCCGTGTCGCCCGCTCCCACACCACGTCGAACGCCCACAGGAACCGGAACCAGCGCAGCAGATCGTTGCCGTACGAGCGGAGTGTCGCCTCCGGCTTGCCCGCCGCCTGGAGCTCCGAGAACCACAGGGCCACCGGCGTCACCACAACACCCGTCTGGTCCAGGATTCGGTAGGGCCCGTACCGGTCGCCTGTCTCTTCCAGCCGCCCCGAATCGGGCAACACAAATCCTGCTAGATCCCTAGGAACTACCGGCCCGTTGAGCATGCCGGGAAGCTAGCAAAAGCAGGCCTGACCTGGGGAAATTTTCCCCGTAGTTCAGTCAACAGGGGGCCGATGCCGTGCAGGCCCTCCACCCGCAGCAGGGCGGCCCGGCCGGCGGCGCCCGAAGCGCATCCGGCCGACCCGAACCCTCCGTTGTCCGAAGCGGCCGTCGCGGGCCTGGCACGGCGGCACCGCGCCCACGCCGACGAGCCCCCGTCGCCGTCCTGATCGACGCCGCCATCGCCCACACCAAGGCGGACCTCGCACTGCTGGACAGCGCCGCCCAGCACCTGGGCCCAGTCGCCACGGCACGGAGCGCGCGGGCACGGGAGCGGTCTGCCGCACAGATGCGGGGCGACACGGGCGAGGTCCGGGGGAGGGCGGGACGAGGGGGACCGTACCGAGTCCCCCTAAAGCGTGCCACTTTGGTCGGTCGGTCAGTCGATCGGAGCTGTCCGTCCGCCTAGATGATCAATTCCAGGGGTCAGTGATCGTATGGGGTGAGCGAGCGGAAGGTGGCCTGCCCGGTGCGGTTGTTGTGCCGGATTGCGGCGGTCAGGGCGAGGACGCGTTTTATGACGCGGGCGATGCACCGGCGGGTGTGCGTCCCTGGTGCCGTTCGAGGCTGAACTGTCCCTTGAAGGTCTCGTTGACCGATTCGATGACCTGCCGGAGCGGCTTGAACAGGGATCCGCCGGGCCGCTGCCGCTCGCCTTTTCGCGTCGGCCGCAGCAGCCGGATCCCCTGCTGGGCGAGTTCCCGGCCGAAGTAGCTCTTGTCACCGATCGGTGTCTGTCCGGGCGGGGCCGCGATAAGGTGCGGCTCGGCCGCGAGCAGGTCCAGCAGGGTCTCGCGCTCGTCGGCTTTGGCTGCGGTCAGCGAGAGGCCGACGGGCAGTCCCTGGAGGGTGCACACCAGGTACAGGCGCAGGCCCCAGAAGAACCGGTTGTGGCTGGCGCAGTAGCCGTACTGGGCCCATCCAGCCTGTTCGGAGCGTTTCACCGTCTCCCGGGAACGGCAGCATTCCACGGGGGTGGAGTCCGCGATCCACACGTCGTCGTTCCAGATCGAGGTGCTCTCGGCCAGGATCCGGGTGACCCGGCGGAGCAGTCCGGTGACCTTGCGCAGGCGCTTGCTGTAGCCGGGTCTGCATCATTGCGAGGGTGTCCAGGTCGTTCGTCACACAATAATCTTGGGCGCCCTCGCCCACACGTCCGCAGGCAGTCCCCAGAGATCATCTGCGCCGTCACGCGGGGTTCGCCCATTCCTCGCGGAGCATCCCGAAGAGCACGCTGTCGTAGCGCTTCCCGTCCAACAGCACGGCCGACCGGCGGCGACCCTCCTCACGGAAACCCAGCCTGGTGAAGGCGCGCACGGCACGCTCGTTGCCGCTCCAGGTGTCCAGCTCCAGCCGGCTGAGGCAATACGCGCCGAACAGGTGGTCCACGAGCAGCCGCAGCGCGTCAGCGCCATGGCCGCGACCCCAGAACTCCCGCTCGCCGATGGTCACTCCCAGCGTGGCCATACCGGCGTACGGGTCCAGATCCCGGTAATCGGCCATGCCGATCACGCTTCCGTCCGCCAGGTCCTCGACCGTGAACACGGCCGACTCCCTCGGGTTCAGGCGCAGCATGGTCTCGAAGCCGAGATCGATCGCCTCCGCCGTGACTGGGCCGAAAGACGGGTCGCCGGCCGTAGCCCAGCGCACCACCTCCGGGTCGTTGCGCCACCGAAGATGATGCTCAGCATCCTCGGAGTGCAGCGCACGCAGCCTTACCAGCTTTCCTTCGAACATCGCGCCACTGTAATCGACCGCAGCACCGCTCTTCTGAGTCGGGAATTCTGTTCAGATAGCCGGCGAGGCGTTCGAGGATCTCGTCCGCGGTGTTCGTCCATATGTAGGGCTTGGGGTCGGTGGTCCAGGCGGCGATCCAGGTGCGGATGTCCTTCTCCAGGGCATGGACGGTTTTGTGGACGCCTCGTCGGGTCTGCTTGTCGGTCAGCTCGGCGAACCAGCGTTCCACCAGGTTGAGCCAGGACGATCCGGTGGGCGTGAAGTGCAGGTGGAAGCGCGAGTGGTCCAGCAGCCAGGTCTTGACGGCCGGAGTTTTGCGGGTGGCGTAGTTGTCCAGCACCGGATGGACGTCCGGGCCCGCCGGGATCTCCTGGTCGGGCTTGATCAGGAACCTCATGAACTCCTCGGCCCGGTGCAGGCGGTGCGGGTAGCCGATCACCTTGCCGGCGGCCACGTCCGGGGCGGCGAACAGCGTGGTGGTGCCGGTGCGTACGCGGTCGTGGGTGAGCCGCCGCGGGACATCCGGCATCATCGGCAGCACCGGCAGGGATGCCGAACGGGCAGACAAACCATGCCCGTTCGGCCGCTGCTCTGCGCAAGGTCTGCCCGGCAGACCCTTGTGGCGGAGCGACGTTCTGAGTAGAAAGCCCAGGTGTACTTCGATCACGGCAAAGACTCGGCAGGGGCCGAAGGCGCGAGTCGGCGTTCCGCCTCTGCGCCCGCGCCCGCGACCACCCCGCTCTCCTCCGTGGAGGCCCTGCAGGCGGCGGCGGGGAATGCCGCGGTCACCCAGGCGATCCAGCGTTCCACGGGGGTCCCGCAGGACACGGTGGGCAATGCGGAGCTGAGTCGGGCAATCCAACGGTCGCTGCACGAGCACGGCCCCGCCTGCGGGCATGACCAGCCCGTCGTCCAACGGCGCACCACCCTCTTCGACGCCCAGCGCACCCCCGGCCACCCGCTGGCGCCGCATATCCAGAAAAAGGCCGAGCAGGCCTACGGTATGCCGTTCAGCCATGTACGGGTGCACGACGACCCGGTGTCACAGCAGTCGGCGGAGCAGATGGGCGCCAGCGCCTACACCAGCGGCCCGGACATCTACATCGGCCCGAAACCCGTGAACGACGAGACGATGTACCACGAGCTCGACCACGTCCGCCAACAGTCCCTGGGACCGGTCGCGGGAACGGACGACGGAACGGGCGCGAAGGTCTCGAGCCCGCGCGACGCCTTCGAGGTCTCCTCCGCCGCGAACGGCAGGCGAGTCGCCCGTGGCGAGGCACCCGATCTCACGCTGCCCGGTTCGCACGGTCACGGCGGGACCGTGCAACGCGCCGCAGCGGAACCGGTCGTGCAGCGTATGGAAGACCCGCGCGGCCGCAGGGACAGCAGAGACTACGAAGCCGACGAATCGGGTCCCGAGCAGGGCAACGGCCGAGACTCCGACAGCTCCCCGGAGCGGCGAGAACTCCAGGAACAGATCCGGCGTCAGTTGGAGGGAGGCCCGGACCTGGACGAACTCGTCGACAGGGCAAACAGGTTCGCGGGAGATGGCTTGCCGTTCCGCCGTGTCAGGCGGGTGGTCCCGGAATCCGACTCCGATTCGCCGGAGAGAGTCGAGCAGCCCCCGGCGCGGCAGCGGCCGGCTCAGGTCCGAGAGCCGATTCCCACCCTGCCCGAGAACACCGCTCTGGCGCCCCTGCGTGAACTGTTGATGCACGACCTGCGGGACGAGAATCTCAACAAGAAGCTGAAGGTCACGTTCAACGTGAGCTCGGACCGCACCCTGGCCGGCGGTCACGCCTGGATGGAAGTAACCGGGTCCGAGGGGAAGCGTGTCACCTTCGGGTTCTTCCCGGTCGACCGGAACATCGCGGCCTTGGGCAACATGCCGGGCGGCGTGCGGTGTCCCGACCCTGTCGCGGTCGCGCATCCTCCCACCGACCACGAGTCGAAGAACGTGCCTCTGCGGGACATCATCAAGGGTTACCAGCTCGTCCATGACAGGTCCCGGGAGAACTACAACTTCACCCTGCACAACTGCACGACCTTCGCCAGCGACGTGTGGAAGACCATGACCGGCAAGGCCATCCCCGCGGACTTCTTCACCGCGGTAGGCCTGCTCAGCTTGGCCATCTCGACGCCCAAGGCCGCCGCCGAAGGGCTGGAGGGCCACCAGGAGCAGCGGACCAGTAACCGGAGGGAGCGTGTGCTCCCTCTCGCACAGGGGCCCGTACGCGGTCTGATGCCCGGCTCCGGCACCGCGGAGGAGGTTGCCGACCGGCTCGCCCGAGCACGGCAGTCCCAGAGCAGCTCGTCCGAATCCACCGAAGAGGTGGACTGACGAGCAAGGCCGGTGGGTGCCGCTTGCGGCCACTGCCGCGAGCTGGAACCTGGCCGACGTGAACCGTCGCGGTCTCCGGCCGGCGTCCTTGGACGAGCTCTCCGGCGCGAGGTGGGCTCAGGACCGGAGCCGCAGGCGGATCGCAGCGACAGTCACCGTGGCGTGAAGGCGTAAACCCCTTACGCCTGGTCACTGCCGAGGCCATCCGTCCGAGTGAGAGGACGCCCTCGGCCGGGCTCTTACGCCCGACCGTGCAGTTCCACCGCCAAAGGCGTCGCCGTGAACAGGGAAGAGCAGGTGCCGACCGCCAGGCCGATCAGGGGGCGAGGGCGAAGTCCGTCAGGGTTTCGCCGCCGAGGACGGCCAGCGCCGTGAGGATGTACGCGGCGCCCAGGCCCGTGTTGACGGTACGGGGCAGGGTCTGGAGCAGCGCCCGGTCGGCGACGCGGGCGAAGGGCGCTGGGCGCTCGCGGCGGACGAGTTCCCTGATCCGGTCGAAGAGGACGACGGAGTCGTTGACCGAGTAGCCGATGACGGTCAGGAGCGCGGCGAGGAAGACGCCGTCGATGGGTTTGCCGAGCCAGGCGAAGACTCCGACGAGGATCACGGCGTCGTGGACGAGGGCGGCCACCGCCGAGGTTCCCAGCAACCAGCGGAAGCGTCCCGCGAGACAGCGGAGCTGGGCGACGAGGGCGAAGGTCAGGGCGATGAGCGCGCCCTGGCGCAACTCCTTGCCGAGGCTCGGGCCGATGGTCTCGTCGCGGAGCAGGTCCGCCTTGCCCGTGAAGGTGTCGACGGTTTCGCACGAGGCGGAGAAGGCCAGGTATCCGGTCACCGTGCGCTTCACCGACCCTCACGAACGTTCCCGCACCGCGCGGGCCTACGTTCGACCCTCGCTGCCCGCGGCCAGCACCGTCCGTGTCTGAGTGGACACCGCCGGAGAGATCACCGCCCCGCCCCGCCCCGCGGAGCAGGTCCGCGCCCACTCCCTGGGCTGGGCCCTCGTCGCCGCCCTCACCGTCCCCCTGGTCGGCGCCACGGCATACGGTCACGCCAACCACCGGCTGGAGCGGCACAACCTCGCACCATGGGACCGGGCCTGGGCCCGTACCGCCCCGCGCTGGACCATCTCTCCCTGACCTGCCGGTCCGGCACAGCACGCCCGTGTCGACGAACCGTGCGGAATCGAAGGGGCTGTTGGCACTGCGGGTCGGCGCAGGGCTTGGGCCCGCGGCGACCGCGCCTTCGACATCGTTGTCGAAGACGCGGTCTGCCCGAGGGGTGGACCTACGGGACGGGGTGCGTCCCGAGGGGACGTCGGATGCCGGGAAGCATGGTCGACTTACGGCGTGTAGCGGGCGTCACTGCCGTACAACTCCCTGGTGAAGGCCGAGACGTCTGCGCTGCGATCGGCGCCGTCGAGGTTGTACGTCAGGTAGACGCCGTACCCCTCGCTGACGGTGCGACGGGCCAGTGTGGCGACCGTGCTCTGCGAAGTCCCGCCGATCTCGACGGCCGCGGGCGACAGCTTCGACTTGGGCAGTGCGATGCCAGGGACCTGCCAGGTGCCGTAGTACGGGTTCCAGGCGTAGTCGAACTTGGACGAGATGTTGACGCCGCCGTAGGACAGGCGCGAAGCGGCCGGGCCGATGTTGTAGAGGCTGATGATCTTGTTCGGCATGTTGGCGCGCAGTGCCGACACCAGGTACACGAACGAACTGGCGTTGGGCTGGCCGGTGCCGTTGTTGCCGTACTCGGCGTACTCGTCGTCGAAGTCGATGCCGTCGAGGCCGTATGTGGCCACGGCGTCCGACAGCTGCTTCGCGAACGCCGAGGCCGCCTGCTGGGAAGGGAAGTTGGCGAAGCCCGCGCCCTGGTGGTTGCCGAGCACCGAGAGGACGACCTTGATGCCCTTCTGCTGCAACGGCCGTATCTGCGTGGCCGCGTTGTCGAGGACGCGTTGCACGTTCTCGTTGAAGTACAAGGTCGCCGACTTCGTGCTCGTGTTGTAGTTGATGTTCGCCGCGAAGATCACGGCGACGTCGAAGACGTTGCCGCCGCCGTTCGCGAGGGTGTACTTGCCGACGTTCAGCATGCTGTTGTTGTTCACCTCGACGTAGGCCACCGAGGTGGGTCCCTGTTTCGCGGCCGCGGGGGCCGCCGCCGCGCCGGTCGTGGCGGTCGCGCCCAGGGCGAGGGCCGTCATGGCCGAGAGCGCGAGCACGGCCGTCCGTATTCTGTTCCGTACTGGACTGGACATCGTTGATCGGTCTCCGATCGTACGGCGGCGCCCGACTCTTCGCGGGCGCCGGGTAAACCCCCCGGATCATTCAGTTCCCACAGTCAATTCCAAGGAATCATGCGGGAGTTACTCGTAGTTCTAATCCTCGTCCGGAAGGCGTGCGCCTGGGGGTGACGACCGTCGTGCGCCCAACTGGGGCGTGCTTGGGGTGTTGGTCGATGCGGCCCAGGTCTGGATGGGAGTTTCGGACGTCCCGTAGCGTCAGCGTGGTGAACACGACGCACCGGCCCGCTGCCAGAGTCATCTGTCTGGATGCCGCTCATCGCCTGCTTCTTCTGCGCTGGCGTGACCCGTTCGACGGGGCGCGTCTTTGGGAGCCGCCCGGTGGCGGTATCGAGGCGGGCGAGACGCCCTTGGCCGCGGCACGAAGGGAATTGGCGGAGGAGACCGGCCTGGATCCGGCTGCGGTGCGCGACGGGTCCGTGCCGGTCGACCGCGACGTTCGGTGGAACGGGAAGCGGTACATCGGGACGGAGCACTTCTTCGTCGCGCAGTTCGCCGACGAAAGGCCGTCGCTCGTGCGGACCGGCCTGCTTCCCGATGAGCAGGCCAACCTGGACACGCATCTCTGGATCGCATGGTCGGATCTGAGCACGCTGTCGGACCCGGTTGAGCCGCCCCAGTTGCTGGCGGTGCTCGGCACCCTGGTGCCCGACGGCCCGTGGCGCGGTCTGGATCGTGCATGACGGGAGGCCACGGCACCCGCCGTGCAAGGGGGAGTTGGGTGGCTGGTCGCGAGAACCTCCGTGGCGTGCGCGGCGCCCCGCCCCGCCTGCCGGCGGAACGCCCCGGGAAGGAAGGCGCGGGCGGGGCTCTAGAAGGATCGGTAGATCCCTGAAGCATCGGTTCGGGCGGCTTCTGCGAAGTCGGCGAAGTCCAGGTTGGCGATAGACAAGTTCGCGTGTATGTCGTGGATGCCGGCGGGGACGGTGCGTACCGATCCGCCGTATGCCTCGAACTCTTCGTCGCTCTCGCACTCTTCCCTGGTCAGGACCGCCACGGCCAGCAGTGACTGGTCGCGGTCTCGCATGGTGACGGAGTCGGCGAGGAAGACGACGCTCAGATCCTCGTCCGCTGATACGGCGGCGATCACGTTGTCTGGTGCGGCACCGGCCCAGACCGAATCGTCGACGATGTGGACGTGGGGCCCGTAGCCACCGGTGCCCCACGGCGCCGACGGGGCGGCACGCACTCCTCGCCAGGCCGTCTCGTCGCTGAAGTCGGTTCAAGGAGGCGGCGGAGGTTCCAGTGCGTTACTCCTGGTGCAAAGAGGCGAGCCAGCGGTCGTCCTGGAACTCGGCAGGCACCTCGTTCGCCCACGGATCGATCCCGCGGCGCTCCAGTTCGGCAAACCATCGGTCCCGCTGCGACTCGGGGAGGCGTCGTCCGCACCAGGGGCAGAAGTCGATCGTGATGCTCGACGTGCCGCCGTCGTGGATGATCAGCCCGTACTCTTGAAACTTGGCACTGAAGTCAATTAGCGCGTCCGGGCAGGCGAAAGGGTCGTCGTGCTGGTCGCAGCGCACGTTCACGCGGCTGGTCATCACCTCGCAGCAGTGATTGGTCATAACCTCGGCTTCTCGTTGATCGGCATCCTGGCCAGAAGTAGATCACGGTCTGTGGTGATCAGCGGACGGCACGTGGAGATCTGACGGACACGCAATGGGCGGTGCTGGAATGGCTGTTGCCGAAGGGTAAGAAGCCTGGCAGGCCACCGGCATGGAGCCGACGGCAGCTGATCAACGGCATACGCTTCCAGGTCCGCACCGGGACCCCGTGGGGACATGCCCGCAGAGTACGGTCCCTGGGGCCGGGTGTAGGACCTATTTCGTCGCTGGCAGCGGGACGGCACCTGGTATCGGATCTTCACTGTCCTGCAGGCACAGGCAGACACGGAGGACCTGATCACCTGGGATCTCAACATCGGCTCCACCGTCTGCCGGGCCCACCAGCACGCCGCCGATGCGCGGGAAGGGGGACCTGCAGAAGGAGCCGCCTGGTGGGGTCGCCACGGAGCCGGACGACCACGGGCTTGGACGTTCACGCGGCGGCCTGACCACCAAGCTGCACCTGGCGGTCGAACAGGGGCAGAAGCCCATGTCGATCGTGATCATGGCTGGGCAGCGGGGCGATTCCCCGCAGTTTGAGGTCCTCCTGAGCCGTGTGCGGGTGCCGCCGCTCGGGCCGAGCACGCCCTGTACCCGTCCCGACCGCGTGCGCGCTGATAGGAGGTCATCTCGATTGGGATTTCACTTCCCGTCGGCGACGCTCGGCGTGAGTGCGCATCCGAGGCTCGCGCCCGTCGACATACGATGCCGGCATGCACGCAGACGGCGCGCTGGGCGCCCAGGCTCTCCTGATCAACGGCACCGTCGGTGTAGGCAAGACCACCGTTGCCGAGGCAGTGGGTGACCTGCTCGCCGACGCCGGGCTTCCTCATGCCGTACTCGACCTTGACTGGTTGAGACGGTCGTGGCCCGCTCCCTCCGGTGACCGTTTCAACTTCGAGATGCTTCTGCGGAACTTGCAGAGCATCGCCGGTAACTACCTCAAGGCAGGAGCGAGGCGCCTCGTACTCGCAGGCGTGGTCGAGCACCGAAACGAGCGGAAGCGGCTGGCCGATGCCGTAGGTGTTGGTCTCACGGTGTGCTGGCTGCGGGCCGAGCTGCCGGTCGTCCACCAACGCCTGACCCGCCGCCACGACGGCGAGCCTGAAGCATTGCGGTGGCACCTGGACCGTTCCGCTCAACTGGACGGAATCCTCAGCCGAGCCGCGGTCGACGACTTCACCATCGATACCACCTCTCGCTCCGTCCTCGACGCCGCCGTCTCCGTGATCAAGGCGGCCAACTGGCGTTAACCGCGGGAATGCTGGTCCGCTCCACCGCTGGCCAGGTCACCAGCCTGCGGTAACAGATCAAGGTGGCGGCGATGTCGGCAAAGGCGACGAAGTGTCCGGCCTTGCGCTCGTAGCGGCGGTGCAGTCGGCGACACCCGGCAAGCCAGGCCACCGTCCTCTCGACGGTCCAACGGAATCGGCCCAGCCGCTGGGCGGACTCGACGCCTCTGCGGGCGATGCGTGGTGATTTTCCGAGAGCGCAGCCACCGGCGCAGGTGGTGGTAGTCGTATCCCTTGTCGCGATGCAGCTTGGCGTGCCGCCGGCTCCACGGTCCGCGGCGGGAGCGGATCGGCGGTACGCCCTTCACCAGCGGGATGAGTGCCTGGCTGTCGTGCGGGTTCGCCCCGGAGATCCCGGCGGACAGGGGCAGACCGGTCCGTTCGGTGACCAGGTGGATCTTCGAGCCGTACTTGTGCCCTAAACGCTGCTGTCGCCGCCGATGGTCGAGGTGCGGGTTCTGCGGTGGGTGAGGACGGCGATGAGGTTGTCGACGAGGCGTTCGGCGTCGCTGTCCGAGGGGAGGGGGCTGTCGAGGAGGGCGTGGGTGTAGGCGGGCGCGAGGATGAGTTCGAGTACGTCCTGGAAGTCCAGTTCGGTGGTGCCACTGGCGGCGAGCATCGCCTGGATCTGGTGAAGGCGGGGTTCGACGAACGGACGTAGTTCCTCGAATCCGAGGCCGCCGGTGCGCATGGCGGCGGCGAGGGTTCTGGCGAGGAGCAGGTTGTGGTCGGCGCGCAGGTCCGCGAGCAACTGGCGGGTGTAGGCGAGTGCGTCGGCGCGGAGGTCGCCGGTGACGGGTAGCGGAGCGCGCCGGCTCAGCTCCTCGAAGAGCGTGTCGAGAACCAGCCCCTCGGGCGTGCGCCAGCGCCGGTAGAGGGTTGCGGGGTGCACCCCGGACCGCTCCGCCACCTCGGCCACGGTGATCGTGCCGTCGCGGGAGGCGTCGAGCAGTGACCGGACCGCCGCGTGCACCGCGTCGCGTGTCCTGGCGGATCTGCCTCCGGGCCGGACGGTCCCTGATGCCTGCGTCATGAACCCCAGCCTACCGCGACACTCTCGCGTTAGTCGCCAGAGGATCCCGCTCCCGTGACCGAATCCGCACCCCTCTAATGCGATCCATTCGCGTTAGAGGGGTGTCGCGGTCTACGCTTCAAGCGACAGATTCGCATTAAGGAAGGTGGGGTCATGCCTAGGGTGCTTGTGGTGGGTGGCGGGATCGCGGGAGACACGGTCGCCCTCATGCTGGGACGTGCCGGATGGGAGGTCACCGTCGCGGAGATCGCTCCTGCGCTGCGCGGCGGCGGTCAGGCCGTCGACCTGCGAGGTGACTGCCGTGAGGTGGTCGCCCGACTGGGTCTGCTCGACGAGGTCCTCGACCATCTCCTCGACCAGCGTGGCGCGGCCTGGGTGGACGGCGACGGACGACGGCTGGCCGCGATGCCGGTGGAGGCGTTCGACGGCAACGGCTACGTGTCGAAGGAGGAGCTGCTGCGCTCGGACCTCGCCCGCGTTCTGCACGGCGCGGCGGGCGCGCAGGTCACCCATCTGTTCGGCGAGACGGTGGAGGCCCTGGAGGACGTCGCCAACGGTGTGTCCGTACGGTTCCGCCACGCACCGCCTGCCGAGTTCGACCTGGTGATCGGCGCGGACGGCGCGCACTCGCGGGTACGGCGGCTGCGCTTCGGGCCGGAGGAGGTCTTCCGGCGTCCTCTGGGCCTGGCGCACGCCTGGTTCACCATGGACGAGACGCCCAAGACCCCGTCGGTCGATGGGTGGTTCATCACCCACAACGCACCGGGCAGCCGTGCCGTCGAGGCGCGTCCGGGCCACCCCGGCCAGCAGGAGATCGGGTTCACCTTCGCGGCGACCGCACTACCCCCGCGGCACGACCGCGAGGCCCAGTTCGCCCTGCTCGACCGGGAGTTCGCGGACATGGGCTGGCGCACCCGGGAACTGCTTGCAGCCGCCCGGCACGCACCCGACTTCGCGCTCGACACCTTCGACCAGATCCGGGTGCCGGCGTGGTCCGACGGTCGGGTGGTGCTGCTCGGAGACAGTGCCTGGTGCGCGAGCCCTCTCAGCGGTCTCGGTACGGCCCTCGCCCTGCGCGGAGCGGCGGAGATGGCCGACGCCTTGGCCGCGGCCGACGTCCTGCGCCTGCCGCACCGCCTCTCGGACGCGCTCACCGCGTACGAGTCCGCCATGCGGCCGCGAGTCGATGACGCACAGCGGCTCTTCCCCGGCCGGGTCCGGCAGGCGGCACCCCGCACCGAACTCGGCATTCACGTCGTTGCGTGGCTGATCCGCGGCATTCAGAGGCCCCCACTGGTCAGGACGTTCTCCCGTCTCGCGGCCGGGCACGGACAAGGCGGCGTGGCCTGACGTCGACCCGTGACGGGGCGGAGGAGGCCGCAGGCGTAGCGACGGGCGCGACGCCCGCCCCCCCCCGAGATCGGGGAGCCACGTGCGGGGCGCGGCATCGCCGCCGGGCCGGCTGGGAACACGGCTCGTGGCACGCGGAGGCGGTTCGCAGGAAGCCGGCAGGGGTGTGCCTGTGACTGCGCCGTGGGCAGTCGGCGGATGTCGGCAGCGGGTGGGGCCGGCGGGTGTGCGACGGGGAGTCGGTGGGTAGTCCGGTGAGCGCCGCCGAGCGGCTGCGGCAAGATGGGACGGCGGTCCGTTACCGGCGGAATGCTGTGTCCGTCACCGCTTGCGAGCCAGTAACTGCACCGCTGTGGACCGGTGGCCGTTCATCGTGGCGACTTCGATCGTGCGTTCCCTCACCAGGTCGAAGCCTGACAGCAGCGAGTGCAGGTGGGCGAGGTCGTGATGCCGGAGCACCGCACCGTCGTCCGTGGCGAAAACGCCGTACGGGGTGTGGAACTGCTGGGTGTGGGCGGCGTAGCGGTCGCGGTTTCGCCGGTCGCCCTGCAGGACGAGATCGCTGACATACAGCAGCCCGCCAGGGGGCAGGACGCGCCTCAGTTCGGCGACGACCGCCTGCTGAGCTTCGTCGTCGGGGATGCACGTCAGCACCGCGAACAGCAGGACGGCATCGAAGGCCGCTGAGGCGCAGGCCAGGTCGGGTGGGGATTCGAGGACGCTGAGACGCAGGTCGGGCCTCAGCTTGCGGCCTCGCTCGATCAGCGCCGGAGACGGGTCCACGCCGGCCACGTCGGAGAAACCGCGATCGTTCAACTCCGCCACGACGCGGCCGTATCCGCAACCGTAGTCAAGAATCCGGGCGTGAGTGCTCACCTCCTCCAGCCAGCCGTGATGCACCGGATGGGTGAATGTCTTCACTGCGCCGACACCGCCCCAGTAGGCGGTCTGACCCCCGAAGTCCTTCATGCGCGTGCAGCATACGACCGCCACCGACACAGCCTCGCCCCGTGCCTGGGGGGCACCCCCAGGAACCCCAGATCAGGCAGTGGCCGATCGTGGGATCGGCCTCGTGGAGCGTGTGTGTCAGCCGACGGGTGTGGTGCTGAGTCCGGGAGTGGTGTCGGGCAGGGACCGCCAGTGCGCGGGAACGTCGCGCATGATCAGGGCGCTGTCCAAGGTGGCGGTTCCGGGTGGGAAGCGTTCGGGGTCGTCGAAGTAGGACGACTGGGCGCTGTGGATGCGGCAGGCTTCCATGTGCCAGGTGCCGGTGTGCAGTTCGATGCCGTCGAGGCGGTCGCCGTCGGCGGGCGAGAAGCCCTTCGCCCCGCTTCGGAAGAACCGGGATGCCTCGGCGAGGTCGGCGAACAGACGGCTGCCGTGCAACTCGCCCGCCGGTTCGGCGGTGACGGCCACGCGGGTGTCGCCGTCGCGTGTCGCCAGTGCGACGTGTATCCGGCCGGGTGTCTCGTGGACGTGGAAGTCGGCGCGGCCGTGTGCGCCGGGGAACAACCGGCCACCAGCCCACGCGTTGAGGCGTGAGGCGCTGTCGCGGCGCGGGATGTAGACGCCCGTCTGGACGCCGTCGGGTCCGTCCCATTCGACGGCGATACGGTGGGCCGCGTTCTCGCTGCGCAGTCCGGACGCCGCCGGTGCCCACGCGGGCCGGAGGTGTCCCAAGCGCAGGAGGCAGATCCCGGCCACGGCGTGGCCGTGCACCAGGTGCGGGCGCAGCGGCTGGGGGAGCAGAGGGCCCACGGCGTCCGGGACGATCCGGTAGTTCACCAGGAGCCGTCGTTCGATGAGGCTGGCCAGGCGCGGCTGTCTCATGCCTCCTCGCCCCGGGTGGCGGGCCGACGCCATGCGGTGTGACGGAGCAGGATCTGTTCGGGGCACACGGCGCTGAGGAAGCGGCCGATACCGGCGGCAAGGCGGTCCTCGGCCAGTGTGTAGAGGATCCGGTTTCCTTCGCGTCGTTCGGTCACGAGCCCAGCCGTCTTGAGCACGCCGAGGTGCCGTGAGACGGAGGGTGCGCTGATCGAGAACCGGGCGGCGATCGCGCCGGCCGCGAGCTCACCGTCTCTGAGGTCCTCGAGGATCTGACGCCTGGTCGGATCTGCGAGGGCGCGGAAGACCCCTGTCTCGTCCTGAGCTTCTGCCATGACCCCTGTTTAGCATCTTCGCTAAATACCTAACAAGGGGTCGTGCGGCCTCGTGGCGTGGGAGCGACGGGAATCTGCACAGGCTCGGCTGAGCACTTCGCGTGGGCTCAGCAGGACGTCCGGTGGACACCAGCGGCGAGAACGAGGTCTTCGGTCGGCCCGAGGCGCACGGCCCGGCGGCTGACCGGTCGGACACGAGTCCGGCTTGTCGCAGGCGGACACCGCCGAGGTGTCCACTCCGAACAGGACAGCCAGGGCCGAGTGCGGAAGACCGCGTCGCAAGTGCGCCGGCGTGACCGGCACCCGATCGGCGACCACGGACGATGCTTCGGAGCGGCACCGGCCTCGCGCCGCCTACGCCTGCCGCCGCTCCCACTGCTCCTTCGTGATCTCGTACCGCACGCCCCCGTGCTCGGCCCCCTCGACCGCCATCATGTCCTCCGGGGTGTCCATGGTCTCCGTGAGCGTCATCCCGAGCTTCTCCATAACGTTGCGCGAAGGGCGGTTCACGGTCATCGTCTCGGCCCAGACCATGCGTATCCCAAGTTCGGCGAACCCCTTCGCCAGCAGCGCCTGCGAGACCTCCGTGGCGTAGCCCCGGCCCCAGGCCGCCCGGCGCAGGCGGTAGCCGAGTTCAGCCTCCTCGCGCGGGCCGCTGCGGAGCGGACGCAGGCAGAACCAGCCGACGAACGCGCCGCCGTCCTTCTCGTACGCGGCGAACAGGCCGAGGTCGTGATCCCAACGCTCGTAGCCGGCGAGGATGCTGGGGATGGCGAGGTCGCGGATCTCCTCCGCCGGAGTCGGAGCGCCTCCGCTCAGATAGCGCATCACCGCCGGGTCGCTGTCCAGCTCGATCAGCAGGTCGGCGTCGGCGGCGGCGAAGGGGCGCAGGGTCAGGCGCTCGGACTCGAGGTAGGTGGTCACCTGAGGATCATGGTCGAGGCGGTTCCGACGGTCCAGGCGTTTTCCGACCGCGTCTCCCGGAGCGTCCGAGCGCGTGAGAAGGACGGCACCCGGGCTCTGGTTTCTCCCAACCACCGCTGAAGCCGCTGCTCGACTCTGGCGTCATCTCCTGAGGCCGGTGCGAGGCGTCGGCCAAATGGGAGGGGGAAGGTCGCTGCCCGGCCGGGGGGCATACGGGTGCCGCGCGAAGTCCGCGCGGGTGATCTGCCTGCGTGGCTGTGGACAGCCGGGGCCGGGCGGCTGGCACCGTGGCGGCTGCCGGCGGTGGGCCGGCCTGGTCGTGTCCCGGGAGGAACCCTCGTGAAGCGCACAAGCGGTGCGGCGGCTGTCGCCGTTGCGGCGGCCGTCGTCGCCCTGCTCACCCCCCATCCCGCGGCTGCGCGGACAGCGGCGGTGTCCGTCGCCCCGGCAGCGGCACGTCAGTACTACCCGGACGTCGACCACATCACCTGCGAGATCAACAAGGAGCGGACGCGCCTGAACCTGCCGCCCCTCCTCGTCTCCGACCGCGCCGACGACGTGGGCCGCAGCCACGCCCGGGACATGGCGAGCATGGAGAGGCTGACCTCGGTCGGCAGCGACGGCCGGAACCTGCGCACCCGGCTGAGCAACGCGGGCGTCTTCTCGGAGCGCATCTACGAATTCATGTTCTCCGGCTACGACAACGACGACTACTTCATGCACATGGCCACCGACCCCAGCCCGGACAACAGCTTCTACAAGGCCATGACGAGCCGGGACTTCGTCGCCTGGGGGCTGGGCTACGACCGTACGTACTGGGACGTCAACCTGCTGGGTCCGCATCGCAGGCTCGGCGCCCGTACCGCGGTCTGTGCTGCGGGATCGTCCTCGTGACAGGGCGGGACACGGCCGACGGCCGTGTCCCGCCCGCAACACGCGGAGGCCGCCGGCACCTTGTCCCAAGAAAGGTCTTTGCCTGGGGCCTCACGTGAAAGGCGTGCGCCGGCGGCCTAGCTGGTCAGGTCTGGCACTGGGAGGTCGCGGCACCGGTCCAGTTGCTCCAGGCGCCACCGGCGGGTTTGACGTGGACGCGGATTTCGACCTTGGCGTTGACGACGAAGCAGACGCGGGTCGTGCTGCCGACCTCGGTGGGGCCCGTAGTGGCCCGGCGAGGGACGAGAGTGCGTCCGTTGCCGATTTTCACCCAGTGGCCGCCGGAGACGACGCGGAAGAAGGCTTCGTAGTCGACGTAGGCGGCGTGCCGGCTGGTGTTGGTCAGGACGACGTGGGCCTTGATGTCGCGGGTGTAGACGCGTCCTTCCTTGCCCTTTTCGGCGCTGATGCAGCCGTTGGCGGCGATGCCTCCGGTGGAGACGGAGCCACCGCAAGCCACGCCCGCAGCATTGGCGTTGGTGGTGGGAAGGAGCAGGGCGAGCGCGGTGGCGGTGGCGGCGGCTGCGGTGCGCTTCAGGCGCATGAGTGGGATCCTTCCGTGGGGGGAGATCACACCTTCTCGTGAAATGTCGTCTCTGGGAAATCGAGTCGTCGAACGGGAAGGTGCCAACAGCGGCGCGCCGCATGACGGTACGAAGGGGGGAGTGAAAGGCGGCAAATCGTTCGACGTCGTGCTTCGGGGTGGTCCACGAGGCCGGCGGGTGGCTTGGCGGGGCCTTTCCCTTCACGTCGACCTGGGCGACCTTTTGTGTTCGCAGGTTCACGAACGACTTTGAGCCTGTTTGAGAGGATCGGGGCATGACGGACTCACCTCTGCAGATCAACGCCCTCATCGTCGATGCCGCAGACCCTGAGCGGCTCGCGACGTTCTGGTCCGAACTGCTGGGTAGGCCGGTCGTAGCCCGGATGGGTCCATACGTCTGGTTGCGGCGGGACGGCGGCCTCGGGCTCGGCTTCCAGCAAACCGCCGAGCCCAAGTCGAGCAAGAACCGGATGCACTTCGACATCACCTCTCCCGATCCCGCCGCCGAGCAACAGCGGGTCGAGACGCTCGGCGGTCGCAGGCTGGAGCAGTACGCCGACGGCGGGTTCCTGGTGATGGCGGACCCCGAGGGCAATGAGTTCTGCATCATCCCTGAGGGTTCCTTCGAACTCGACGACCAGGGACGCGCGAACTACCTCGTCTGAGGGACGGATCCCAAGTCTCGGGACGGTCGGCTGACAGCTCGGCCCGTCGGCGGTCGGCCGTCGGCGGTCCGCCCGAGACGGGACATGACGCTCGTTCGGCAGGACGCACGGATGTGGCAGGATCTCGCCTGTGAATGGGGATCTCCCGCCTGACGCGGCTCCGGCAGGCAGTGATCTGCGGTCTGTTCTGGAGCGCCTCGACGTCGGGGTGGTGGTCCGTCGCATGGCCACCGGGTTCGACCAACTGACGGCCTATACGAGCTTCGAGTGGCCGGTGGACCGGACGGCTGTCGTGCGGTGGAACGTCGAGTTGCTGCTGCGATGGATGATCAACGGTTCGCCGCCCGACGACTACGTCCGGGCGGAGTTGCACGAGTTCCTGCGCGCTCGTGCCGTCGCCGGCCAACCGATCGAGGACAGCATCCTCGTCTACCGGCGTGGTGCACGGATGTTCTGGGAGGCGCTGCTCGACCTGGCCGCCGACGAGGACCGGGCGGTGCTCCTCACCGAGTGGGACACGGTGTGGAGCTGCGCGGAGGACTACCTCGACCTGGTGGTGGACGTGTTCGCGCAGGCCTACGCCGACCAGCAGGACGCGCCCTCGACGGCAGGCGACCGGCGTGCTCGTGCCCTCTTCGACAGGCTCTGCGCACGGCTGCCGGTCACGATCGAGGACCGCGACCGTGCCGCACGGCTCGGGTTCGACCTGGTGGGCCCGTATCGCCCGTTCACCGCGCGGTTGGTGGGTGCCTCCATCGGCAGTCACGCCGACCTTGCCGCACGGTTGCGCGCGACCGGGGTTCTCGCGTTCACCGAAGGGCTGCGGGTGACCGGTCTGACACCGGAAGGGTTCGGCTGGGCGCCGTTCCTGGAGGACGCGCGGCTGATCCTGGCGCAGGACCCACCCGTCACCCGCGGCCTGCTCGGCGCGGCGGTCGACGGCTTGCGGGCGCTGGTCGCCATCGCGGCCCGGTCCGGACGACGGGGCCGCGTGCACGCCGACGAATACCTGCCCGAACTGCTCCTCGCCGATTCCCCGGGCGTCTCCGACCGCATGGTCAGACGGGTCTTCGGCCCACTGGAGCGGGCCGAAGCCGTGGATCTCGCGGACACGCTGCGAAGTCTCGCGCTTCACGGCTTCGACAGCACGGCCGCCGCGGCCGCACTGCCGGTGCACCGCAACACCCTCCTCTACCGGCTGGGCCGGATCGAGAAGATCACCGGTCTGTCGCTCAGGGACCAGCGCGACCGGACCCTCGTCCTGCTAGCGGTGACCTGGGAGAAACTTGCCGCGGACGTACAGTCGGCGACGAGGCGTCCGGACCCCTTCGAGTAGGCCGGGGTGCGCCGGGACCGACACGAGTCGCCGGCACCGCGGTGGTGGTGGAACGGCTCGCGGCCCCCGAGGCGTGGCCGCGACGCGGGCCGTGACCGAGCCCGGAGGCCGGGCGGGGCCAAGAGGTCTGCGGGAAGGGTGTACGGGACCGGTCAGGCCGCTCTGACCGTGTACCGGATTCGTCGCGCCAGCCCTAGCTGCATGGCGCCGAGCATGATCAGCCACAGCCCGGCGAGGAAGGACAGGGTCAGCAGCGACAGCTCCGGCCAGACCAGCAGGGTCAGGCCGGCGAGGACACTGAGGAGCCCGATGAAGGCGATCCATCCTCGCCCGGGCAGGCCGGGGTGGTCGACGGCCGCGAACGCCGCGGTGAAGCCGTCCACGATCCAGTAGACCCCGATCAGCAGGCCCAGCGCGAGCACGGTGAGGAGAAGGTGCCGGACGGCGTACAGCCCGAGCACCAGACTCACCACACCGAGCACCGCCGTGAGAGTGCGGGCGGTGCCTGTCTCTCCCAGGCTTGCTGCTCCCACCAGGCGGAAGAGCCCGGTGGCGATGAGTTGTGCGCCGAGGAGCACGGCGAGCACGACGAGGGTGGGGCCGGGCCATGACACGGCGGTGATGCCTGCGCCGATCGAGACCAGCCCGTAAAGCAGGTGCCAGATCCAGGAACTGCCCAGGCGGGCGACGGGACTCTTGTTCATGCCGCGAAGCTATCGACGGCTCTCGTGGGCGAACTCCCAAAATCAGGCGCCGTCTTCGTGCCCCCGCACAAGAGCGAAGGGCTTTCAATGGCCAGGCCGGAAGCGCTTTTCGGCGGTGGGCCGGTGGGCCGGTGCGCCGGTGCGCCGGTGCGGCCTCGCGCGACGCGCCGACCGGGGTTCCGGCAGGTGCGGGTGGGGGCCAGGAGGGGCCGGACGAGTGTGCTGGGAAAGATGCGCCGACGGCTTCGTCGCGGCTGTGCCGACGACGTCGTGGCGGTCATGAAAGGGAGAGTGCGAGGACATGGCTGGTCTGGTCGACTGGGAGAGCTTCGGCGTGATGACCGGTGGGGCCAGTGGTGCGCTCACCGGCCTGTTGTTCGTCGCGGTGTCCCTGAACGCGGACCGGATCGCCAGACATCCTGGCCTGCGGGCGATCGCGGCGCAGACCCTCGTGCTGTTCATGGCGCCGCTGGCCATGGCGACGCTTCTGCTGACGCCTCGCCAGCCCGGCTGGGCGCTGGGCACCGAGCTGATGACCGCGGGGCTGTGCGGCGGGCTCGGTCTGCTGGTCATCGGGCGGCGAAAGCGCGGGCCCGGTCCCGCGGACGCGCGGCTGGCCGGCCTGTTCGACCGCCGGGACACCGGCATCGTCGTCATGGTGCTGATGGTGGTCGGTGGAGCCGTCCTGGCGTCCGGCACACCCGAGGGACTGTACGCGCTGCTGCCCGCGTCGCTCGTGGCGTTCGTCAGCGGTGTGCTGAGCGCGTGGAACTTCCTGCTCCCTCCACCGGCCATGCTGTGACGGCGAGTTGCCGAGCGCCCCTCTCCGTCCCGCGCCGAACGGCGTCAGGCCCGGGGACGACCACGGCACCGGCCGCGTCCCGCCCCGGCTGCCGCCGGCCATACCGCCCTGCCGGAAGCCATCTTCGAACTCCGGGCGCGGGCCGCCGCCTGCCGCCCGTGTTCCCGATCCTGCTCCGCCACGCGTCGTCCGACGACGCACGGCACCGGGCCGCCGGAAGGTAACGCTCATGCACGCCATGCCACGGGTCGGCATCGGCCCCGCGGCGGTCGGGCCGCTGCGCGCCATCCTCCGCTCTCTGGACAGCGAGTCGCTCGTGCGGCAAGTGGCCTGTGACCTGCGCGGCACTCCGGCGGGCCGGATATCCGGGCGCGGCTGCCGGACGGGAGTCGTGGGGGACGTCATCCGCCGGAGCCTCGAACTGGTGAGGAGCTGGTTGCTGGACGGGCAGGGACCCGACGACGACCTGCTCTCCGAGCTGTACGAGACGGCGCGGGAGGCCGCACGGCAGGGAGTGGGTGCCGAGGCCGTGATACGTGCCTGCTGCGGGACCGCGCGGGCGGTGCGCGGCAGCCTGGTCGAGGCGGTCCCGCCCGAAGGCGGGACGTACCTCCTGCCGCACCTGGACGTGCCGTGGGCGTTCCTCGACGTTGCCCTGACGACGGTCACGCGCGCGTTCGCCGACCAGCGCGACCTTCCGTCCGCGGGCGGGAACTCCCGCGCGGCGACCCTGTTCGCGCGGGTCTGCGCCCGGGCGGCGACGACCATCGAGGATCTGGACAGGGCCGAGCGCCTGGGATTCGACCTGGCCGGGCCGCATGGTCCTTTCGTCGCGGCCATCGACGGCGGCTCGGCCGCGGCACACGCGGGCCTGGCGGCGCGCATCCGGTCCGCGGGTGCTCTCGCCTACGCGGAGGGGCACCGCGTCGCGGGCCTGACGAGGCCGGACTTCGACTGGACCGGATTCCTCGCCGACAGGACGCTGATCCTCGCCGCTGAGCCGGTCACCGGTGACGGCGCGCTCGCGGAGGCCGTCGGCACCATGCATGATCTCGTCACTCTCGCGGCCCGTGCCGGGCGCCGCGGACGGGTCCGCGTGGACGACTACCTGACGGAACTCATGCTCGCCAACTCGCCCCGCCTGGCGGAGGACATCGTACGGAGGGTCCTGGGCCCGCTGGACACCGAGGACCCCTCCGGGACGTTGTCGCAGACGCTGCGAAGTCTCTCCGCGCACGGTTTCAACCGGACGGCGACAGCCGCGGCGCTCCCGGCCCACCGCAACACCCTGCTCTACCGCATCAACCGGATAGAGAGGCTGTCGGGCCTGGACCTGGACCGGCACGCGCATCGCGAACTCGCCCGGCTGGCCGTGGTGTGGGAGAACACGGCCGGGGCGGTTCTTCCGGCTCGACCGGAGTGAACACGACGACCCGCGGGCCAACGGCACGACGACCCGCGGGCCAACGCTGCGACGATCGCCGTCCTCCAGACCGGCTCGTTCGAGGACCGGACGGCCCCGGAGGGTTCCGGACGGCACCAGCCGCCGAGGTCGCCGGGTCCGCGGGTCTCGCCGGTCGTTGAATCCGCCGGCATCACCGTTCGTCGAGTCGGCCGCCGGTCGTCGTCACGCACGACGGCGCGCCCGATCGTTGGGCCCGTGCACAGCGGGCGCGGAGACATGCTGACCGCGGCAGGACCGAACCGCCGGGAGACGCCCCGGTCGGCTGCCGCACCGACGGAAGGACGCCGGCATGAATTCGGCACCGCGGACGATCGTCCTGATCCATGGCCTGTGGATGACCCCGCTCGCCTGGGAGCACTGGGTGACCAGGTACGAGGAGCGGGGCTTCACCGTGCTCACGCCCGGCTACCCCGGGATAGAACCCGGCGAGGCCGGCGTGTCGGCGCTGCGTGAGGACGCGTCCGCCCTCGCCGGCGTCGGCGTGCGGGAGGTGATGGATCACCTCACCCGGGTCGTCGCAGAACTCGACACCCCGCCGATCATCATGGGGCACTCCTTCGGCGGGACGTTCGCGCAGCTCCTGGTGGGCGCCGGGCTCGGCGCGGCGGGAGTGTCGATCGACGGCGCCGCGGTCAAGGGCGTCAACGCGATGCCCCTCTCCGAGCTCCGCTCCGTCCTGCCCGTCCTCAAGAACCCGGCCAACGTGCACCGGGCCGTTCCCCTGACGGCCGAGCAGTTCCACTACGCCTTCACCAACACGCTGCCGGAGGAGGACTCCCGGCGGGCCTACGAGCGCTACGCGGTTCCGACACCGGCCCGCATCCTCTTCCAGGGCGGCCTCGCGACGCTCACCCCGCACGCGGCCACGACCTTCGACTTCTCCGACGACGACCGCGCCCCGCTGCTGTTCGTCTCCGGTGGCAGCGACCACATCCTGCCTCCCGCCGTCCAGCGACAGAACTACGAGAAGAACGTGAAGCACTCGACGGCCGTCACCGCCCACACCGTCTTCGGGGGCCGCGATCACTTCACCTGCGGCGAATCCGGATGGGAGGAGGTCGCCGACCACGTCCTCGACTGGGCGCTGAACCCGCGTGCCGGAGTCCTCGACGCACCGACCGGCCAACGCTGAGCGAATCCGACGAGACGGGACGAGAAAGGAGGCATCCGCCATGTCGCGGACGGTGGCAGACGGTCTGTGGGAGATGCTGGTCAGCGCGGGTGTGCGGCGCTGCTACGGAATCGTGGGTGATGCGCTCAACCCGGTGGTCGACGCGATGCGCCGCAACGGGCAGGTCGACTTCGTGCACGTACGCAACGAGGAGTTCGGCGTCTTCGCCGCGGTCGCCGAGGCGAAGCTGACCGGGCAGCCCGTCGCCGTGTGCGGGACGGCCGGTCCCGGGGTGGCACACCTGATCAACGGCATGCTGGACGCCCTCAAGGAAAGGGTGCCCGTCATCGTCCTGGCCGGCGACACCGAAACCGTGCTGATGGACACGGAGACCGTAGAGGAGCTGAACCCGTACCGCTTCTTCGCACCCGCGGCGGTCTACGTCGGCCGCCTGGTCAGCCCCGGTCAGCTCCGCGCCGTCGTGACCTCGGCGGTGACGGCCGCCGTGACCCGGGGCGGACCCGCCGTCGTGGCACTGCCCGGCGACATCGCGGCCGCGGCCGCCCGGAAGGACGACTACGCGATCCGGCTGCCGCGACCGGCGCGTGTCCCCGCCGGTACGGAGGACCTCTCCGCCATGGCTGAGATGATCAACCAGGCGCGCACGGTCGCGGTCTTCGGCGGACAGGGCTGCGCCGGAGCGCACGCCGAGGTGACGGCCCTCGCGGCGAAGCTGAGCGCCCCCGTCGGATACTCGCTCAAAGGCAAACAGTTCCTCGAACACGACAACGCCAACGCGGTCGGGATGACCGGACTCCTCGGCTACGGCGGCTGCCACCACGCGCTGCACCATGCCGACGTGCTGCTGATGCTCGGCACGGACTTCCCCTTCAGCGACTTCCTGCCGCACCACGGCACCAAGATCATCCAGGTCGACCGGAGTCCTGAACGGCTCGGCCGACGCGTCCCGGTCGCGCTGGGGGTCGCGGGCGACGTACAGGAGACCGTGTCCGCGCTGCTGCCGATGGTCGAGCCGAAGCCCGACACCGGGTTCCTCACCCACTGTGTGGAGGAGACCGAGCGATTCCATCGCAGAGCACGGCACTACACGGACAAGGGCTCCCGCATCAAACCGATCAGACCCGAATACCTCGCGGCCACCCTCAGTGACCTGGCCGACGACGACGCGCTGTTCTTCGCCGACACCGGGACTCCCGTCATATGGGCCGCCCGGCACATCAAGTACGGCCCGGAACGCCGGCTGTTCGGATCGTTCTCCTGGGCTTCCATGGCCACCGCCTCACCCGGTGCTTTCGGTGCCCAGCTCGCCTTCCCCGGCCGGCAGACGATCGCGCTGTGCGGCGACGGCGGATTCACCATGCTGGCGCTCGGTGACCTGCTCACCGAGGTGCAGCGTCGGCTGCCCGTGGTCCACGTCGTCTTCAACAACAGCGGCCTGGACTTCGTCAAGATCGAGCAACAGGAAGCCGGCTTGGTGCCGTTCGGAACCGACTTCGCCACACCTGACTTCGCCGCCGTGGCCGAGGCGATGGGCGCCAAAGGCATCCGCGTCGAAGACCCCGACGACGTCGAGGACGCCCTGAGGGCCGCACTGGCACACACCGGAGGCCCCGTCGTCGTCGACGTCCTCGTCGACCCCTACGCGCTCACCGTCCCGGCCCACGTACCCGCCAGGACCGCCGCCGGATTCACCCTGAGCGCGGCACGACAGGTCCTCGCCGGACGGCTCGACGACGTCATCGGCACCGCCGCCCACAATGCCCGGCTCATCTGAACGACCACGCCACCGGAAGAGGAAGACGCACGATGAACGACCGTCACGACAGTCCGCCTGCTGCTCCGGGGGCGTCGCCCGGGTGGCGTGAGATCCACCTCCACGGCTCGCCCGAGGCCGAGGAGGCCCACTTCCGCGACCTGGCGGACATCGTCGTCGGCCTCCAGCGGGCCAACAAACGGGAGTCCGGCTCCACGGTGTCCCGCCGGACCTTCCACGCCAAGATCGTCGTCGGAGTGTCCGACGCCGAACTCGCTTTTCGCACCGACCTTCCCGACGACCTGGCCGCCAGCGACTTCACCGCCGGTGCGCGGCTGCGGGCTACCGTCCGGCTGTCCAACGCCAGCGGCGTCATCAGCCCCGACGGCCGTCCCGATCTCCGGGGCGCCGCACTGAAGATCAGCCTTCCGGGCGGCGGCGACCACGACCTTCTCATGACCAGCTACCCGGTCTCCCACGCTCGCGACGCGACCCAGTTCGTGGAGATCGCCGAGATCGGAGCCGGACCCAAGGACCAGATCCAGGCGCGCATGCTGGCGAGGTTCGGACCCTCGGAGACCGCGCGCATCCTCGACAACCTCCGCCGGGCCAACCGTCCGACGGCGAGTCTCGCCCTGGAGTCCTACTGGAGCCGCGGGGCCGTCCTGTGGGGGGAGACCGGACCCGTCAGGTTTCGCCTCAGCCCAGCCGGAACACCCGGCCCCGCGGCCCTCCCGCAGGTGCAGTCACCCGACGGACTCCTGGCCGACTTCGCCGACCGGCTGAGCACCGCACCGGTGCGTTTCGCCCTCCACGTCCAGAGGTACGTCAGCGAGCAGCTGACCCCGATCGAGGACGGGGCGGTCGAATGGAAGGAGGACGACTCGCCCTGGCTCCACGTCGCCACCCTGACGATTCCCGCGCAGAACATCCTCGACCGGAACGGCCGGGCGACCCGCGACCACATCGACACACTCGCGTTCAGCCCCTGGCACGCCCCCGCTCACTTCCGTCCGCTCGGCAATCTCAACCGAGCCCGCCGAACGGTGTACAGGGCCAGCGCGGAGGAATGGCACGCCCGGTAGGGAGAAGCGCCACCGTCGGGCCGCCGCTACGGCGCCCGAACTGCCGGTCGACGCGCGGTCGCGCAAGCCGTCCTCATCACGTAGGCGTCTGGTCGACGTGACGTGTGCCGTCCGGTCGTGCCGCGGAGATGCCGTGCGTCTGGTCCGCCGTGACCAGGCGGTCGGCGGGTGGCCCGGGGATGGTCCGGCGCTCGGACCTCCACACCTCTGGGCCGGCGATCCGATGCACCGTCGAGTCCCTCCGCCCGGACGCCTTCAGGAAGACCTGCCTCGACTGGCTGGAGGCGAGCCGCGACGAGGACGTGAGCACGCCACGGGCCATGGCCGTGTCCGTGCGAACAGCGGGCGCCTTCGGGTGTCCGGCAGGGTCGGCGTGTCCGGTCCCGTCCGGTCCGCTCTCACGTGCGTCGTGTACTGCCACCGCGTTCACACGTCCGGGTGGGGGTTCGCAGGATCCCGCCGTATCGGTGCGGAACAGCGCGAGGGTGCCGGTGAGGGAGAGGACCCTCTCCACGGCCGGCCCGGCGGCGCGCAGGACGAGGTCCTTCCCTCGCTCCCGGGCCCGATGGCGCGCGTGCAGCAGGACGTTGAGCCCCGAGCAGTCGCAGAAGTCGACGCCCGCGAGGTCCAGCTCCAACCTGCCGGACGAACTCGCCAAAGCATCGCTCAGCACCTGTCGCAGCAGCGGTGCGCTGTCCAGGTCCAGCTGACCGACGACGGACACGACCCCGCGCGCCGTGGTCACGGCGACCTGCGGGCCCACGGGCACCGGAGGAGGCGACGGCTCGGACGGACTGTCGTCCTCGCCATGGACCCACCCGCCAGAAGAAGGGGACACGTCATGGGACATGCTCGGCTCCCGCGCACACGTCTTCTCGTCACTGCGTTACGACAAGACTCACCTCACTCGCCCTTCACGTCAACCTGTACACGAATGAGAATTCGCCTCTTTGAAGACGTGAAACCAACTTGTACCGTTGAGGGTATGGAGCGAGCGCAAGAGTCACATGCGGGCTGGACCTTCCTGACCAACCACGCTCGGGTACTGGCCGCCATCGCGGCGGACAACACGACTCGTGTCCGCGACATCGCCGCTCGCTGCCGGCTCACCGAACGAGCGGTTCAGAAGATCATCGCGGACCTGGAGGCAGGCGGCTACCTCACCCATGTGCGGGAGGGCCGCTCGAACGTCTACCGCATCGCCCGCGGTACTTTCCTGCGCCACCCCGCCGACGCCCCGGCCACCGTGGAGGACCTGCTGACGCTCCTGGACCACCACCACTCCGCGCGTCCCACCGAGCCGGCGCCCGACGCGAACGCAGAGCCCGACGCGAACGTGGAACCCTGAACCGGCACACCGCGATTCGCCGCGTCCGAGACCGCGGACGACACGGCGGAGTCGTGTTTCAGACCTGACGCGCCGACCGGACGAGGCTCGGGACCCCGGCCGGACCGCGGCGGTGCTCGCGACGACGAGCTGAGGACGGTGTCGTCCGGGTGTGCCCACCCCCTGGTCACACAAGTGTCACCGGATCGAGGCAGCCCCCCTCACTGACCGACTGCCAGCAGTGACCGGGCGAGGGTGCGGAGTTCCTCGTCCGGATGGTCCTGTCCCGGGAGGGACGAGTCATGGATCAGGCGGAGCGGTGAGAAGGCGAAGGAGCGAAGTGTGGGACGGAGCTCTTCCGGGACCTGACCAATGGCGGCCAGAGCGCCGAGGGCACGCAGCCCGACCGGCGTGGCGCCGACCAGATCGACGAGGACGGGGACGGAGCGCTCCGGGGATCCGGTGATCCGGTGGAAACTCTCGGCGGCGGCCAATCGAGTCCACTCGTACCGTGCTTCGAGCAGGGGCTCGATCAACGGCAGCAGGGGAGCGGCGGCGCTGCCCAGCGGCTCCAGAGCGCCCAGGTGCCAGTGGGTCTGACCCGCCTGTGAGAGCAACCCCTCGAAGGTGCGAAGGGCCGGGCCGGCATCCCCGCTCAGCTGGTGGTGAGCAGCGGCCGCGGCGGAGCGCAGCGTGAGATCGGCGCTCTGCGTGGCGTCGAGAAGGAGGTCGGTGATCTCCGTCGTCGCCACGCCGTTCGCTCCGAGCCGACGGGCGGCAACGATGGCCGCGCGGCGGGTCCGGAGGCACGCCACCAGTTCCGGCTGCGCCTGGCGGGCGGCGGCACCGAGCGGCGCGAGAGCACCGACCAGGGCGATGCCTTCGTTCCCCGTGGCGCCTGCCGCCAGCGCCTGTCGGATCACGGGTATCAGCTGATCGGCCGCCCCCGGGAAGCACCGTGCAGCCGCGGCGAGAAGCCGAGCGCCGGGTCGGCGCAGGACCAGTTCCAGGGCTCGGTGGTCGCGGCAGTGCACCAGAGCGAGAAGTGCCGGCTCCGCGGTCTCGTCCTCGGCCGTCGCGTACCTGTGCAGGGTGTCGCGGACACCGGCGTCGGCCTCGGGCAGCACCTCGACCTGGTGAGCGATGGCGCGCATGCGGGCGGCGAGGGCGCGGGCTCCCCTCTGATGAGGCAGGGCTGACAACAGCAGGTCCACCACCGCGGGTTCCCGGTCCCGCCAGGTCGCGGCGATCTCCTCCACCAGCCAGGAACCACGCGAGCCCACGTCTCCGGCCGCGATCCAGCGGGCGGCCACGGTGAAGCCGGCGTCCGGGTCCTCGGTGAGCAGGTTCCTCAGCCGCTCGTCCTGGGTCACGCTGCCCGACCATGGGAAGTCGTCGTCCCCCGGATCGGGTTCGGCACCGTCCTCGGCGATCACATCCGCCAGCTGAGCCGCGTACGGCGGGCCGGATCGGGCGGCGGCGAGCGTGGCCGCCGCCAGTCTCACCTCGGACAGCGGGCTGTCGAGCGCCGCCGTCTCCCGTCCGAGCCGGTCCAGGACGACCACGGCGTCCGCCCGCACCGACGGCACGGGGTCGGTGGCGTACGCCGCGTCGAGCTGCGCCACGACGACGTCCCGCTGCTCCGCCGGAAGCGAGTCGGCCACGGCCGCTACCACTCGCAGCGCTGCCCGGCGTACCCCGCGCTCGGTGTCCTGGAGACAGAACAGCAACTCCGGTAGCTCCCGGCCGAGTTCGGCGCAGACGGCGGCGACCGAACTGCCGGGCCACTGCGGCAGGTCGGCGTCCGCTGGATCATGGTCGGCCAGTACGGCGAGGAGCATCAGCAACTCGGCGCGCCTGGCCGGGGCGTGCCGCACGGCGTGCGCGAGAAAGGGAACGGCGGGCGCCGACGCCGAGTAGACGGTGCCTTGGTGGTGGATGTTGCCGTACAGCTCGTACAGCGCTTCGTCGACCGTCTCCTCGTCGCTCTCGTAGAGCGCTCTGATCAGCTCGGGCACGTCCTCGGCGGGACCGTAGGCGTGGGTCAGGGCGCGCCACGGGACGAGGTCCACCTCGGCCGGAGGTCTCATGGTCTGTGCTCCTCAGCTGATCAGGTGCGCAGACCTTATCGATCACCGCTGACAGAGCCGCGTCCGCACCGGTGCGGGGACGCACACCACGGGCGCTCGCGTCGTCCACCCAGCCCACAGCAGGAGTTCGCACCAGCCGGCCTCCCCCGCAGGTCAGAACGGACCGCTGAGTGCGCCGAGCCGGTCGGTCAGACGCAGGTTCTCGGAGTAGTCGACGGGGCAGGCGATCACGGAGACGCCGCCGTCGTCGAGGGCACGGGTCAGCGTGGGCAGAAGGTGCTCGGCCGACTCGATCCGATAGCCGTGCGCGCCGAAGCTCCGCGCGTACCCGACCAGGTCCGGATTGGTGAACCGGGTGTGGCCGTGGCGGCCCAGTTCGAGTTCCATCTTCCAGGTGATCAGGCCGTACTCCTCGTCCACGAGGACGAGGACGACCAGCGGGATGTCCTCGCGGACAGCGGTCTCCAACTCCTGGGAGTTCATCAGGAAGGCGCCGTCGCCCATCATGGCCAGGACGCGTCGATCGGGCCGGGCCAGCTTGGCGGCGATGGCCCCCGGCAACGCGAAGCCCATGGTGGACAGTCCGTTGGAGACCAGGCAGGTGTCCGGTTCGTAGGTCGGGTAGAGGCGGGACATCCACATCTTCCCGGCGCCGGTGTCGGCGAGCACGATGTCGTGGCGGTCCAGCGCCGTGCGGACGTCCGCGACCACCCGCTGCGGCACCAGGGGGAAGGCGTCGTTGTCCCGTCCGTACCGCAGCTCCTCGTCGAGCAGGGTGCGGATCCTCGCGCTGCCGGCCCGGTCGTAGGTGAGACCGTCGGGCAGTGCTGCCGAGAGCGCGTCCAGAGCCTGCGAGGGATCACCCTTGACGCCCACCGCCACCGGGTAGTGGGCGTCCACCTCGGCGGCGAAGCGATGCAGGTGCAGGATCCGCTTGTCGCCGTTCGGGTTGATCTTGACAGGGTCGAACTCCTGGATCTCGTAGCCCACGCAGATCAGCACGTCGGCGGTGTCGAAGCCGAAGTTGACGTAGTCGTGGCGCATGAAGCCCACCGCGCCGAGGGCGCCCGGATGGTCGTCGGGGAACACGCCCTTGCCGTGGAAAGTGGTCGCGACCGGGATGTTCAGCCGTTCGGCGAACCGCAGCAGCGCGGCCGACGCGCCGGCCCTGGCGGCGCCGTGGCCCGCCAGCACGACCGGGTGCCGGGCGGTGGTGAGCACCTCGACGGCCCGCGCGACCTGAGAGGGGGACGGAGCGTCGGCACGCACCGTGTCGATCTGGAGAGGTGCCAGCGGCTCAGTGGGATACGCCGCCTCGATGTCCTCCGGCACGGCCAGGAACACGGCACCGGGGCGCTCGCTCTGCGCCGTCTTGAACGCCTTGCGGGTCATCTCCGGCACCCCGTCCGGACACGAGATCTGAGCCGCCCACTGGGTGACGGGGGCGAACATCGACACGAGATCGATGACCTGGTGCGACTCCTTGTGGAGGCGGCGCAGGGAGCCCTGCGCGGCCAGGGCCACCAGCGGCGCGCTGTTGGTCGTGGCGTCCGCGACACCGAGGAGCAGATTGATCGCGCCGGGCCCCAGGGTCGCCGAACACACGCCGGCCCGGCCGGTCAGCCGTCCGTAGATCTCCGCCATGAACGAGGCGGCCTGCTCGTGCCGCACCAGGACGTACCGTATACCGGAGCCGTTCAGCGCGTCGACGAAGCGGATGTTCTCCTCACCCGGGATCCCGAAGACGTACTCCACGCCCTCGGCCCGCAGACAGCGCACCAGGAGATGCGCGACGTCCTCCGTCGCTGCCGTGTTCCGCGCCCCGGTCGCGCCCTCGGTGCCCATACGACGAACGTAGGCACGCCCTGCTGTCCGGGCCACTCCTCGGCCGCCGACCGGGGTGTGGAGCGAGGGGACCATTCGGAGGCGGTGTGGTGGCGGCTGCCGGCGCGGCCCCGCACCCTGGCGAAGTGGACGAACGCCGTGCGCAGGCCGGCGGCTGAGCTTCGGGAGGACCGTGTGACCGCTTCGCCGCCCGCTACGGACGCACCACCGGCGCGGTACGACGACCTGCGCGCCCTGGTGATCAACTGCACTCTCAAGCGCTCCCCGGAGACCAGCAACACGCAGGGGCTGGTCGACCGAAGCACCACCATCATGAAGGCGCAGGGAGTGCACGTCGATGTCGTCCGCGCCGTGGACCTGGACATCGCCACCGGCGTGTGGCCCGACATGACCGAGCACGGCTGGGCGACGGACGCCTGGCCGGACCTCTACCAGCAGGTGCTCGCCGCCGACATCCTGGTGCTGGCCGGACCGATCTGGCTGGGTGACAACAGCTCCGTGATGAAACGTGTGATCGAGCGTCTCTACGCCTGCTCCAGCCAGCTCAACGAGGCGGGCCAGTACGCCTATTACGGCCGTGTCGGCGGCTGCCTGATCACCGGCAACGAAGACGGTGTCAAACACTGTGCCATGAACGTCCTCTACAGCCTGCAGCACCTGGGATACACCATCCCGCCGCAGGCCGACGCCGGGTGGATCGGCGAGGCCGGCCCCGGACCGTCCTACCTGGACCCCGGCTCGGGCGGCCCGGAGAACGACTTCACCAACCGCAACACCACCTTCATGACCTGGAACCTGCTGCACCTGGCCCGCGCGCTGAAGGACCTCGGCGGCATCCCCGCCTACGGCAACCAGCGCAGCGCCTGGGACGCGGGCTGCCACCGCGACCAGGAGAACCCCGAACACCGCTAGCGGTGCCACGCCGCTTCCTCCGTGACTCGCCCGGTTCGGCATCGGGTGCGCCTCCATCAGCTCCGGGCGGCACTCCTGTCACGTCAGCCGGCGCGTTTCACATGGCGGACCAGCCACATGAGCAGGGCGTCCAGATCAGTGGCGGCCGCCAGCACCCGGTCGACAGCCTCGCGAGTGTGCAGCCACTCCGCGCAGCCGAGGGGGCGGGCGGCGATCAGCGAGCGGTGGCGCAGGAGGTCCGTGCGGGAATGGTTCGTCGGGTAGCCGCGCGGAGGTCGTTTCATCACGTCGCCGGAGATGTCGTAGCCCTTGCTCCGTAGGTCCTCGATCACGACGGAGAGTTCGCGGCCGCTCGCCTCGGAGGCTACGGCCTTGCGGAACGAGTCCACCTGACCGGGATCCGGGTACCACCAGGCGCCCTGGATCCGCAGGCCGTCCAGGTCGAAGCGGAGACCGATCTCGACCTTGCGGCCCAGCCGGATCACCGCGCTCTGGTGCTGCCACCACCAGGAGCCGGTGCGGTAGTGCCAGACGGAGAAGTCCTCGTACCGCGAGTCGGTGTCCGCGACCTCGTTGAGCAGAGCGATCATCGGCTGCCTGACAAGGCGTTCGCGGTCCGCGCGGAAGCGTTCGCGGGTCGCGTGGGTCGGTTCGCCCTGGAGCTGCCACAACACGTCCATGGCCTGCTCCGGCCAGCCGGTGAACTGTCCCCGCATGCAGGCAGGTTAACCCACCCCCGGTCCGCGGACGGCGGGTCAGAGGGGAGGTGCACCCAGAGCGTGGTCGACCGACTTCGGCAGCCGATCGGCCACGCCGTCACCGAGCCGCTCGAACTCCTGCTTCAACAGGGGAGCGGCCAGCCGAGCCAGACCGTGGAACTCGATACGCGCCCGGTAGGTCAGCCGGGTCCGCCCGCCCACCTCCTCGAAACGCATGTCGTCGGTGGAGGTGGCCGTCTTGTTGTGCCCCACGAACGTCAGACGGTCTGCGTCGAAGCGGTCCAGCCGATAACGCAATGAGGTGCGACGCCCGCGGAACTCCGAGAGGTTGTCCCACTCGGCACCCACCGCGAGGGCCCCGTCGTCCACCCGGGCACAGGAAACGGTGCCGGGATCCCACATCTCGGTCCTCGAGAAGTCCGCGAGAAACGGCACGACGTCCGCCAGGGCATGATCCAAAGTCATGACCCGCTCGACCTCTATCACAACTGCCTCCGCACCCGTCACACACCTTCTGCCAGCTCCTGCACACCCTCTTCTTGCCAGGCGAGGCCTACGGATGCACGCAACCGCGAGACGGCTCCGGCGTCCCCGGAGCGGTCGGGAAATCACGAGGCGTCGGTCAGTCGGTTCAAGGGGGTGCCGTGCGCCCAACTCCTCAGCCGTGGGCCGTCGATGAGCTGGATGTCGCCCTGGCGCCGTGCCCATTGGACGTCGCGGTGACTGAAGGTCCCTCGGTGCACCACGAGCCGCAGAGAGGTGCCCTTCCGGCGCGCGGACCGCGCGGGCTCTTCGTCGGGCAGCGGCTCGGCCACCGGGCGGAAGGCCACTTCTATGCGGTGACCCTGACCGTTCCTCGCACGCACCCGTGGCCGGTCCTGCCCGGTGAGCGGCGGGAGAACCTTCCAGCCGTCCCGGCGCAGCATCCGGGACACCGCCAGGACGAGCCCGTCCGTGTCCAGGTCCGCGAGCTCCTCGGGTGTGTAGTGGCCCAGACGACGCCGGGCCAGCGGACGGTGGCGCCGGACCGCGACCGGGGCGGCGACGGCGAGAAGCACCAGCGCCGCCACGGGCACACCGGCCCCCAACGCGCGGTAGGCCTCCGCGACCCCCGCCACCACCCCGCACACCACCACCGCGACGCCCGCGAACGCGGGCATCACCTCGCGCAGGCTGGGGCCGTAACGGCCTTCGTCGCGCAGTGCACGGATCGCGAGTCGCCGCCGGCTACGGCGTGACGGTTCCCTCTCGGCCTCTGGTCCCCTCCATGCCACCCGGGTCGGCTCCTCCCACCCCGCGTGCACCGACGTACCTGCCGGAGAGATACCCAGCTGGGACGTGCCGGTCGTCCGGCAGGCGGGATCCGGCCATGAATCCGGCCGAAGTCTTTCGGCCCACGTCACCGGTGGGTCGCGACGGACCGATGAGTCCTCCGAGCGCGGCCCCACGCCCGGGATCGGACACGCGACAGCGGTCGGTCTACTCCAGGGGATAGATGTCCCCGCTCCGCATGGCGCTCTCCTGTTCGGACCGGGATTCCAGCCTGCGGGACTTCTCCTGGAGCCTCTGCCGCTCTTGGGGATCACTCGTGTGCTCCGCTGCGTCAGCCAGCTGCCGGGCCTTCTCGCGCATCTGCTGGAGCCGCGCGTGCGTCTCTTCAGTGCTCACGGCTGGGCCTCGCCTTCATGGAGGAAGCTGTGAATACCAGCGAATCAGGCCGGCGCCGCCTTGGCACCTTGGCGTGCGGCAGACACCCCGCCGGGCCGCCGTGAGTACCGCGTCACCGTCCTGCCCGGCACTCGGCCGCGGTCGTCGCGGACCGGATGCTCGCCGAGATCAGCGGGGGGGGGGGCCCGGAGGAGGCGGTCGCGGAGAGTCCGTCCGGTGGTGGTCACTTCGCCGTGTCCCCGGTACCAAGACATTGAAGTACCTTGCCGACAACGCCGGAGGAGCGGACCTGGAGCTGTCCGCCGCCGCTCTCGCCGCTCTGGACGCCGTCCCCGCCCCCGTCGGCGCCCGGTACTGACCGCTTCCCTTCCGCCTTGCGGCGTGGACCTGGTGCCTGCCCACGGTGATGCCCGGACTGACGTGATGCCCGGGACTGTTGGGGGAAGCCGGAAGGGGATGGAGCAAAGGGAGGCTGTCGTGGCGGATGAACGGTTCGGGTTGGCGCAGGTGCTGGCAGCGGCGGAGAACGCTGCGCCGGTGGCCTCCTTGGACGTGGTGGCGCGGAGCCTGCGGGAGCGGTTCGGGGCGCGATCCGTGTCGTTCCTGTTCATGGACGTGGTCGGCCGCAAGCTGGTGCGGGTCACGGAGAAGGCGGACACGCAACAGGGGCGCGGCGCCGAGCAGATTCCGCTGGTGGGCACCGTCTACGACGAGGTTCTGCGTACCCAGCGCCTGATCGCGACGGCGGACGGCGGGCGCGGGCACCGGGTGCTGGCACCGGTCACCAACCGCGGGGACACGCTCGGTGTGCTGGAGCTGTACATGTCCCGGGCGGACAAGGAGGTGCTGGGCGAGGTGGAGGAGGCCGCGCACGCGCTGGCCTACATCGTCGTCACCGATCGGCGCTTCACCGACCTCTACCAGTGGGGGCAGCGCACCACGCCGGTCAGCCTCGCCGCGGAGATCCAACGCCAGTTGCTGCCCACCGCCGCGTCCTGCGAGGCCGCGCAGTTCACGCTGGCCGCCGCGCTGGTACCCGCGGACAGCATCGCGGGCGACACCTACGACTACAGCCTCGACCACGACACCCTGCATCTGTCCGTCACCGACGCCATGGGCCACGACGTCGACGCCTCCCTCATGGCCACCCTCCTGGTCAACGCCTCCCGCGGCGCCCGTCGCGCCCAGGCCGACCTGGCCGAGCAGGCCCGCCACATCCACCAGGCCCTCCTCCATCACGGCCGCGGCTCGTTCGCCACCGGCCTGCTGCTGCGCATTCCGCTCGACGGCGGCCAGGCGCGGCTGGTCAACGCCGGACACCCGTGGCCGCTGCGGCTGCGCGCTGGACGCGTCCAGGAGGTGCCCCTGCAGGTCAGCCTGCCCTTCGGAGTCCCCTCCGAGAAGCCCCACCCGGTCCAGGACCTCGCGCTGCGCAGCGGCGACCGGCTGATCCTCTACACGGACGGGATGCGGGAGCGGCAGGCGTCAGCCGTCGACCTGCCGGGACTGGTGGCCGCCAGCGCCGGCGAACACCCTCGCGAGGTGGTTCGCATCCTGACCGCTGCCGTCACCGACGCCTGCAACGGGCCCCTGAGCGACGACGCCACCGTGGTCTGCCTCGACTGGCACGGCCCCTACCGCGGCGAGCGCCAGTCCCGGGCAGGCGCCGACGCCTAGGAACTCCTGGCGCGGTTCCGCGTACGGCGTCGAGTGCTGCCACGCGCGCGTGAGTCGAGTGCTGCCACGCGCGGGTGAGGGGAGCAAGCGGTGACGGGCAAGGTCAGCAAGGGGGATCTGCCCCGCGTGGCCGACGGCGAGGATGGTGTCGGGTCGGGCAGGCCGGGGCAGGCGGGTACCGCTTCGACGGTGAGGCGGCGGCGGGCGTCGCCCTGGCTGGTCGGCATTCACGTGTTCGATTAAATGTTCGATAAAGAAGACCCGTCGCCTCGCGGAGCCGTCCGGACACGAGGACAACGTGTGCCGGCTGACCTACCAGCTCATGGACACCGCAGGACCGCACCGCGGCCGCCTGACCGCTCTCGCGCTGCGCGCAGGGGATCTCGTCGACGGAGCCCGGGCTGCCGAACAACTCAGCCTCGATACCGCCCGGCAGACACGCCTGGCCGCGGAAACGGCGGCCGACCGGATCCGGGAGAAGTTCGGGCAGGGGCGATCGGCCCGGCTGCCACCGACCGGCCGGCTTCCTGACCACGAACCGCTTCCCAGGTCGCGCGGCGGGGAGCGCGGACGGATGGAGCCCGCTCCATTGGCCGGGCAGGCAGACAAGCTGCCCGGCGCGTCCCCGGGAAGAGTGATCTTGAGGGTGCGTGCGTGACCGGTCCGGTCTGACGGGGAGTTGGACCGCGTATGCACCTGATCCGACGTCTGCTCACCATGGCCGCAGCCGCTGCCGTCGTCATCGCCACCCTCGTGTCCGCCGCCCCGTCCGCACCCGCCGCATCGGCGGCGCCGAGAGCAGCGCTGTGCCGGTCGACGTGGACAGCGGTCCAGCGGGCGGCGGTGCGAAAGCCCGCCTGGAACGAGGGCCCGGTGGCGAGCACGCGTGCACCGATCGTGCGCTACCTGCGCAAAGGCGAGCGGGTGACATCGTGCGTGATCGCGGGCGGCCGGGGCGGCTGGTCCCAGTACCCCGAGTGCGGCGGCGGCACCCTGTGGCGAGTCGTGCCTGGAGGCCAGGTGCCCTCCAGATGCCTGCGCCGCACCTGACCGCGCGGACACCCCGCCCAACCGGGCCAGAGCGTCGCCGGCCGCCGCTTTCGTGCCGCGCCGCGCCTCGGACTCATGGTCCGATCATCGCCGCCGATGGTGTGCTGTCGGCCGCGCACAAGGGTTGTACGGCCAGGACAGGGCTGTGTACGGCGTCGCGGTCAGGGCACTTGGTGTCTCGACCGGTGACACTCGCTTCCTGCCGAGGGGACTCATGGCCTTCTTCGCGATCTCGGCGTCACAGCCTCTGGTGCTGCGGTCCAGCACCGACCTGACGCGGGAGAACGAGCGGCTTGCCGTCGAGTGCGGCCAGCTGCACCAGGCGGTCACCTCCCACGCTCTTGTCGACCAGGCCATCGGCGCGATCGTGGCCATGGGACGCATGCCTCCCGAGGAAGCCTGGCGTGCACTGCGCGACGTATCCCAGCGCACGAACACCAAGATGCGCACGGTTGCCGAGAACATCCTGGCCTTCGCCCAGGGCACGGAACTCCCGGAAGCCGAACGCGACGAACTGCGGCGCGCGATCAACCGGTACGGCACCGCCCCGGCACGCGACGACACGCGACGACACACAAGACTGAAAGCGAAGCGCTGAGCCCGGCGCCGACCGTGCCGGCCGCCCCCGCCCCCGCCGTCTGCGGTCCGAGCGGGTGGTCCTGGTGGCCCCGTCGCGGCCCGGTCGGTACGGCGCCACGCGCGAACGGCGACCCGGTGGTCTGCTGGGGACCGGAAAGCGGCCCTGAGCCCCGATTCCGCCCCAGCTCCGTCACCCCTGGAAGGCCCGTCACCATGTCCACTGCCCCAGTACAGCCTCTCGACGGCCGCGTCGCGGTGGTCACCGGCGCCTCCAGCGGTATCGGCGAGGCATCCGCCGAACACCTGGCGTCCCTGGGGGCGAAGGTCGTCGTCCTCGCGCGGCGGGCGGGCCGCCTGGAGGACCTGGTCGCCCGGATCGAGGGGAACGGCGGGACCGCGCTGGCGATCGGCGCCGATGTCACCGACGCCGCGGCCGTGCAGGCTGCCGCGGACCGGGTGGAGTCCGACTTCGGCGGCGCGGATCTGTTGTTCAACAACGCGGGCGTGATGCTTCCGGCCCCGGTGGAGGAACGGGCCACCGACCAATGGCAGCGTCAGATCGACCTGAACGTGACCGGACTGATGAATGTGATCGGCTCGTTCGTCCCGCAGCTGGTCAGGACCGCGGGCGAGCGCGGGGTGGCCGACCTGATCAACACCTCTTCGATCGCCGCGCAAAACATCTTCCCCAACTTCGCGGTCTACTCGGGAACCAAGGCCTACGTCACCCACCTGTCGCGTACCCTGCGAACCGAGCTGGGCCCGAAGAAGGTCCGGGTCTCCGCGATCGAGCCGGGCATCGTCGGCACGGAGCTGCAGAGCCACGTCACCGACGACGGCGCCCTCCAATGGCTCGAAGGCTCGAAGGAGACGGTGGACTGGCTCACCCCGCAGGACATCGCCGAGATCGTCGGCTTCCTCGCCTCGCTGCCCCCGCGCGTGAATCTCCAGCAGGTCACCATCATGCCTACCGGTCAGGCAAGTTGACTGACACCCCGCTACTGGACCTCGGTTCGGGCTCGCCGCCACCCACACCACCAGAGGACCCGGTCGACCTGGGCGGTGCAGTCGCTGTCGGCCCACCCGACCGGGTCCTCGTGCCCGACGTACTGCATCTGTGATCTGCGGCCCGGTGAATTGGGGCCTACGGCGGTGACGGCGTAGGTCAACGGTCACCTTTGGTGCGTCAGGGTGTCCTGCGGGATGCGTTCGCGGAAGTGTCACACTTCCGGTGGGAGCTGTACGCGTGTCTGACCGCGCGAGGTGACGCGTTGTTCGAGCTATGCGACGCCTTGTTGTGCACGGACGGGCCGGTACGGACGCTGGTCGATCTCGCGCTCGCGCCTGAACACCGCCGCGGGCACGGAGCTCTATATGCCGGGCTCAACCGGGGACAGATCGATGTCGCCCGACTGCGTCATGGCCTTGGCCTGGATGCCGCTGCCGAGGGCGGCGGACGGTCGGCTCGTGCTGGCAATGGATGTCTCGCCGTGGCTGCGGCCTGACGCCAACGCCTTTGCTGAGCGGTCTTTTTGGCTCCGTCCTCCTGGACGGTGGTGGTGGACGCGCTCCGTTTGGAGCCCGGCGCCGACGTCGCTTCGGTCACCACCGTCCAGATCCGTGAGGTCGTGGAGTGGCTCATTGCCGCTGGCCAGTGGCAGGAAGGCGACCCGGCGCTCCTGGTCGTGCTCGACGCCGGATACGACGCACCGCGCATCGCTCACCTGCTGGCCGGGCTTCCTGCCGAGATCCTCGGCCGTCTCCGCTCGGACCGCGTGATGCGCTGACCCACATCGCCGCGGGTCTATGACCCCAAGGGCGGCCGTCCGCCCAAGCAAGGCGGAGGGTTCGTCTTTGGGGACCCCAGCACCTGGGACGTCGAGCAGGCCGTGACGATGACGGACACCCGCCTCTATGGGAAGGCGACCGCGCAGGCGTGGGACCGGCTGCACCCGCGGCTGACCCGCCGGGCGGCCTGGATCTACCACGACGGACCGCTGCCCGTCATCGAGGGGCACCGTCCTCCGGCTGGTCGTGGAGAAATTGCCCAGCGGCGGGGTGAACAAGCCGGTCTGGCTGTGGTGGTCGGGCACCGGCGCCACCGAGGCGGACGTAGACCGCTGCTGGCAGTCCTTCCTCCGACGCTTCGACCTGGAGCACGTTTCGCCTGTTCAAGCAGACACTCGGCTGGACGAAAGCCCGGCTCCGTAAGTCGGAGGCGGCCGATCGGTGGACATGGCTGGTGGTCGCGGCTTATGCCCAGCTCCGGCTGGCCCGCCCGCTTACCAGCGACCTGAGGCGGCCCTGGGAGAAGCCGGCCCCACCGAACAGGCTGACGCCGGCCCGGGTTCGGCGGGGGTTCAGAAACCTCCGCGCGAAGGTTGGCTCTCCAGCCTGTGCACCGAAACCGTCCAAGGCCGGGCCCGGTCGGCCGCCGGGCTCGAAGAACCGCCGCCCGGCTCTCCGCCATGACGTGGGCCGAGTCCTTGCGGCCGGCGAAACATACAGCCGCCCCGCTCACCACAAGGTCGGCACCAAACCTCGACGTGTCACCCGGACTGCGGTCTGATGGAAGGCCACCCCTGTCCAATGACGGAGCCGTCAAGCAGGATGGCACGGTGGATGCGACCGGACGCCAACCCCTTGAAGGCCTCGTGCACTGGAACGGTGAGCTCTCCGAACTCATCGAAGCCGCCCGGCACGGCGACCCGACAGCGACCGTCACCCTCCGTCGTGATCACACCGCCGCCTTGGAGAAGGTCGCCACTGGACTCGCCAGTCCCAGCGAGCTCATCGACTGGGCCCAAGCGGTGCACTTCGAGGAACGAGTGGACATCGACGAAGGACATCGGGACCTGCTGACCCAGTTCCTCGTCGAAGTCTCGACACCCGAGCTGTTCGAACCCGTCACCCTTGCCGTTTGCCAGCGATGGTTGGACACCCTGCGAGCAGCGCCGGAACCCCGCACCAAAGCGGAAGGACGTTAAACGACAAGCTGAGTGCCTGTTTTCGAAACCTGATCATCGGCACGCCAGGTTTGGGAATCGAGCGGGGTTGACTCCGATGACGCTCTGAATCGATGCGTCGGGACGGAAATCTATAGCCTGCGGAGCTGCGTGAGTTACGACCGACCGCAGGTCATCGGCTTCCAGGGCGGGAAGCTTCCGGACGGGACCGCCAGGCCCCAGGGGCAGGTCCGCGTCCCCAGAAAAGCCTTCGTCACCGCCAGAGTCCCCTGGCATGGTTGGGCTCCATGGCTCAAGCACTGGTGATGTTCCTCGATGCCGCCGCAAACGTTGCGATCGACGAACTGCGCGACCAACTGGCTCATCACGGACTGGCAGGTAAAGCCACCTCCACCTCTCCCAGGCATCGGCCGCATATCTCCCTCGCAGTCGCCGAGGCCATCACTTTGAGTGACTCCTCTCTTACCAGGCGGATTGCTCGACAACGTCTTGACCTCCGCATGGAATTGGTCGGCGCCTTCGCAGGGCCACAAGGAATCCTGTTCCTCGGTGTCACGGTCACACAGCCGCTGCTGGAGGCACACGCCGCCGTCCACTCGTCGATGACCGCTGACGGCGGCGGTCCTTGGGGCCACTTCCGCCCTGGGGTTTGGGTTCCTCACTGCACACTGGTATCGGGGCTGGGCGGTCACGCTCTGGGTAAGGCAGTCAGTCTTCTGCACCCGTTCCCCGAGCTGGCCGCGCACGTGTCCACTATCGAGATCGTGGACACACAAACCGGAGCAGCCGTCGCGCCATCACTCTGATTAGGTGTTTTCGAAGCTGGTGAACTGGCTTCCTGGTCGTTTGGAGCACATCAGAACTCGCTGTCATCTGGGTACGACGCTGTGCCAAAATTCGGCGCATGTCAGTTCGATACCCGCGCCCTCTGCGCCCCGGTGACCGTGTCGGTGTTACCGCTCCGTCGAGCGGAGTCAGGAAGGAACTGCGCGAGAGGCTGAACGTCGCCGTCCGTGACGTACAAGCCCGGGGATACGAGGTCGTCGTCGGGCAGTGCATGGACGGCTCCGGGCATGTCAGTGCTTCGGCTGCCGACCGCGCGAGTGAACTGATGTCGATGCTGACCGACCCCACCATCAGGGCCATCGTGCCGCCGTGGGGCGGAGAGACCGCGATCGACCTGATCCCCTTGCTCGACTGGGACCAACTGCGTCAAACAGAGCCGACCTGGCTCGTCGGGTTCTCTGACATCTCGACCCTCATCACACCACTGACTCTTCTCACAGGAATGGCGACCGTCCACGGCAACAACCTCATGGACACGCCCTACCGAGTGTCCGAGGGACTGCTGTCATGGCTCGACATAGTCGCCGCGCCCCTGGGCCACCGGTTCACGCAGACCCCGCCTGGTCGCCACCGGACGACGGGCTTCGACGACTTCGCCGCGTTCCCCGAAGTACGCGAATACACCCTCGATTCCCCGGGCACGTGGACCCGGCTCGACGGCAGCGCCGACGTCGAGGCCGAGGGACGGCTGATCGGCGGCTGCATCGAGACACTGTGCAATCTCGCGGGATCGTCCTACCTCGACGTCTCGGCCTTTGCCCGCAACGATTCCCCCGACGGGCTGCTGGTGTATGTGGAAGCAGCCGGTGACGACGCCTTCACCATCTGCCGGAACCTGCACGGTATGAGGCTCACTGGCTTCTTTGACCGCGCGAACGCCGTTCTCGTCGGCCGTACCGGCGCGCCGAAGAACAGTTCCCTCAGCCAGCACGAAGCCGTCCTCGATGCTCTGGGCTGTCTGAACGTGCCGATCATCGCCGACATCGAATGCGGTCACGTCCCGCCCTACATGCCGATCGTCAACGGAGCGCACGGCCGCCTCATTCACTCACCAAGCCGGAGCGAGCTGACGCAGATCTTGGACTGACGCGCCAGACCGGGCATCCGTTCAACTGGACGTCCTTCCGTCGGTGGTGTGCTTCTTCGTCAATTGGCTGGTTCGCGGGTTCTTGCGGGTGAGGCGCCTGGTCATCGTGGTGATGAGTGCTCAGTTCGGGTGCGCTTCGGAGGGTGCTGCGGGAGGCGTTCGTGGTCGCGTGCGTTGCGGCGGGCGTTCATGCACCAGCTGATCGTGCGCTCGACTTTCCAACGGCGGGGCAGGACGACTAGGAGCTGTCTGACAAAGATCAACGTCGTGTTGATCTTGGGTGGCGGGTGATGGTCTTGCCGCGATGGCGGAGGTCCAGCAATGCTGGGCCGATGCCAGGACAGCGGAAGAGAAAGCGCCAGCAACAAGGCGAAATGCGGCGCGCTGCTGCTCGTTTCGCGTCTGACGCAGGCTGCTGGGAAGTGCTCTTCGAGACCCAGGACGAGTCGGAGTGGCGCGCTCACATCCACCGTCTCCGAGCGACGGACCGGCAGATCGACTGGACGGCGGTTCGGATGGACACCCTCTGTGGGCGCCTGATCCAGCCGACCACCTACCGGCTGAGCCTTTTCGTGCCGAACCCGGTGTCCGATCCGTATCCGGTCTCCTCCGATAATTGATCTTGTGACTGGCCGAGGTGAGCTGACGGATGCGGCGTGGGTGCGGATAGCCCCGCTGCTGCCTGGTGTTGACGGGCGGGGGCGTCCGTGGCGTGATCACCTGCAGGTGGTCAACGGAGTGCTGTGGCGGCTGCGGACGGGGGCGCCGTGGCGGGATCTGCCCGAGCGGTATGGGCCCTGGCAGACCGTCTACGAGCGTTTCGCCCGCTGGAAGACTGACGAGCCCTGGGCAAAGTTGCTAGAGCACGTTCAGGTCCGCGACGACGCGGTGGGCGCGGTGGAGTGGACGGGGTCGGTGGACTCCACCGTCAACCGTGCCCACCAGCACGCCGCGGGGGCCCGCAAAAGGGGGATGCGGGCGGGGACGAACTGGAAGATCCGGAACGCTCGGCGGCGCAGCAAGCCCTCGGTCGGTCCAGGGGCGGACTGACCACGAAGGTCCACCTGGCGGTTGACGGCCGTGGCCTGCCGCTGTCGATCGTGCTCACCGCGGGCAACGTCAACGACTCCACCATGTTCGAGGCGGTGCTGGACGCCATCCGTGTCCCCCGCACCGGCCACGGCCGGCCACGCACCCGACCCGATCGCGTCCTGGCGGACAAGACATCCCACGCGGATAAGCGTCATATTCCTCCCGTGCGATCCGGGCCTGGTGCCGGCGCCGCCGTGTCGCCGCCATAATCCCCGAGCGCACCGACCAGGTCGCCAACCGGCTCCGTCGGGGCTCCCAAGGCGGCCGCCCGCCCGGCTTCGACAAGCAGGCATACAAGGGCCGAAACGTCGTCGAGCGTTGCTTCAACCGGCTCAGGCAGTTCCGCGCGGTCGCCACCCGATTCGACAAGCTCGCCACCCGCTACCGCGCGGGACTGCACCTTGCCTCACTCATTCTCTGGCTCCGCCAGTCAGCGACATGATCTTTGTCAGACAGGCCCTAGTTGTATTGATCACGAGCGTTGTTGACACTTGCGGGTCTTGAACATGGCGAAGACCTCCGATGTGGTGGAGCTGTCTAGGAACACACCGCACGGAGGTCTTCGTGTCCCACCGTAATGCCCGGCTGACCGTTCACGGCAGGCGCCTGCTCGTCGAGCGTGTCTGCGCAGGCCGTCCCGTCGCTCATGTGGCCGCCGAGGTGGGGATCTCCCGTGCCACGGCCCACAAGTGGGTCCGCCGCTGGCGGGACGAGGGCGAGGCGGGCCTGGCCGACCGATCCAGCCGCCCCCGCACGACACCGCACCGCACCCCGGCGGCCGTGGAGGCCCGCGTCTGCCGGCTGCGGCAGGAACGCAAACTCGGCCCGGCACGCATCGGCCCCGTCCTGGGCCTGCCCGCCTCCACCGTCCACCGCATCCTCACCCGGCACGGCCTGAACCGCCTGGCCCACCTGGACCGGCCCACCGGCCAGGTCATCCGCCGCTACGAACGCGACCGCCCCGGCGAACTGGTCCACGTGGACGTCAAGAAGCTCGGCCGGATCCCGGACGGCGGCGGCCACAAGGTCCTGGGCCGCCAGGCCGGCCGCGCCACCCGCAGCGGCGTGGGCTTCGACTACGTCCACTCCGCCGTCGACGACCACACCCGCCGCGCCTACAGCGAGATCCACGGCGACGAGAAGGCTGCCACCTGCGCCGGCTTCCTGCGCCGGGCCGCAGCCTTCTTCGCAGCCTCGGGCATCGACCGCATCGAACGGGTCCTGACCGACAACGCCTGGCCCTACCGCAAAAGCTTTGCCTGGCGGCAGGCACTGGCCGACCTCGGCGCGGCCGGCAAGCTCACCCGCGCCTACCGGCCCCAGACCAACGGCAAGGTCGAACGCTTCAACCGCACCCTGCTCGGCGAGTGGGCCTACCTGCGGCCCTACATGAGCAACGACGAGCGGACCGCGGCCCTGGCAGACTTTTCTGCACACCTACAACCACCACCGCTGCCACACCGCACTCGGCGGCCACCCACCGATCAGCCGTGTGAGCAACGCTTCGGGTCAATACACCTAGTGACTGCCCCGAAATCCCCGACGGGGAGCGCCGGCCGGGCTCAGAGCGTGCTGTGGCCTGCCGCTGCGGCCCAGCGACGGATGTGCTGCTCGGCGTAGGCCCGCCCGGCTCCCGCTCGCTCAGTGTCCGTGCCGAGCCGTAGACGGTCGACCAGCGTGGCCATCACACGGCGGCGTCCCAAACGCGTAGACCGTCGGCTCGACGAACCAGAGGCAGAAGCTGGGATCCGGGTCGAAGACCGCTGCGGCCATAGCGAAACGACCACGCTGCAGCAGGCGGCCGTAGACCTGACCAAACGTCAACTCAACCCTGGGCAGCGTTAATTCAGGCGGCCCCGAGCGACCCGCGCTGTTAGCCTCCCTCCGCTCAGCAAGATTTTTCCGTCCAGGGAGGGGCTCTCGTCGTGAAGGTCAGGAAGAGACCGTGGAGATCCGGACTGCTCGCCGCCGCCGTGGGAGGGATGCTGCTCGGAACGCTGGTGGCCGGACCGGCGCAGGCGGAGGACGGGCAGCAGGCGGTCGGGCTCAAGCTGACGGCGCTGTCCGTCGAGTCGAGCACCGTCGACGCCTCCTCCGGCGACGGCACGGTCACGATCGACTGGACGGTCCAGGACGGCGACACGGCGGCCACCGACGTGCTCGGGTCCCTCACCGTCCAGCAGGTCGGGACCGACGGACGTCTTGTCGGCGCGCCGCAGGCCCTGACGTTCTCGTTCCAGCCGGAGTGGCCCTACCAGGCGAACCCGGTCGACGGCACCATGGCGTCCGCGCACTACAGCTACGCCTTCCCCGTACCGCAGTACGCCGCGCAGCCCAGTGCCCAGTGGGCCGTGGTGAAGGCCGCGGCCAGGGACGACCAGGGCGGCACGCTGGCCGTGGGGCGGCAGGGACTGGCCCGGTACGGGGCGGCGTTCACCGCCACGCACCTTGTCGACTCGACCGGGCCGGCGTACGACCAGCTCGGACAGGTACTGGACCAGCCCGAGTACCTGTACAACGCCGATGCCTCCGTCACCGCCCGCTACCGGCTGAACATCACCGACGACCAGTCAGGGTTCTTCCGCGGGCGGCTTGTCCTCGCCGGCCCGCAGGGCGCTACGGCGAGCGGAACGTTCCGGCTGGTGCCGAACACCGACGGCTCGCTGCAGTGCGGGGACTACCCCGGTTACGACAGCCACGACGTCTGGTGCACCGTCGACGTCACCATCCCCGCCGGCGCCCCCGCCGGCTCCTGGTCCATCTCGCGGCTCAGCCTGACCGACGCCTCGGGAACCGTCAGCGTGTCCCGGCGCCTGTCCCAGGACCCGGTGCACGTCACGCAGAACGGCACGGTACGGGCGAGTGACTTCGCCATCAGCCCCGGGCAGTACAACAACTGGAACGGCGTCGCGCGGCTCGCGGTCACCATGAAACCGTCCGGCTTCCGTGACGGGATCGCCTCCGTGACGGTGCTGCTGGACGGGTGCGGCGGGTCGATCACGGAGAACCCCGAGATCGCGGCCGACGGCTCGATCTCGGTGGCGGGCACTGCGCCGCCGGTCTACACCCGGAAGTGCGCGGTCACGGGGATCGGCATCACCGACGGTGCCGGTGACACCGCGGCGTACGGTACGGACTTCCACGGGCCGCCGCTGGACCTGGTCGCCACCCAGATCCCGGACACGGCGGCACCGGTGGTGAACTCGGCCTCGCTCGACGTCACGTCCGTCCCCGCCAGTACCCTGCGGCGCAACGCCGTACTGACCCTGGACGTGACGTCGTTCGTAGGCGTCAACCGCTTCAGCCTCACCGTGTACGACGCGAACGGGGAGTCGGTCGGCGGCATGTCCGGCGGCGTCAGCTCCGTCCCCGACGGTTCGCTCAAGCTATTGGTGCCCCTGTACGAAGGCCTCAGGCCCGGCGTCTACACGGTCGGTTTCACGCTCACGGACGCGGGTGACCTGCACAGCCAGTACGGCTACCCCAGCGGCCTCGGCCTGCCTGTGCCCGGCGGACCCCTGCACATCACGGTGACCGACGACTGACGACGCTGGGGGCCGGTCTCCGCCGGGCTGCCCACCGTCCCGGTGAGCAGCCCGGCGGAGAGCCGACAGCGGCGAACCGCGTGCTCGCAGCAGGGGGGGGCGCCGCCGCAGCCGCCCTGCGCGCTGTTCGCCCCGTCCCCGCGGTCAGGCCGCTGAGGACGGGAGGCTGAATGCGGATGTGTTCGCGCCGGCCGGTCCTGTGTCACCGCTGCCGGGACGAAGGGCTATCGGCGGTCGCCGGTGCCTCCTTCGGCGGGTGCCGAGGTGTGCTGGTGTCCGCCCGGGCGGACACCGCGCCGAGCGTCGGCGATGCTGTCGAGGGCGGCCGCGGTGACCGCCTCGGGCGTGATGCCGAACTCGTCGTAGAGGCGCTGGTAGTCGGCGGAGGCGCCGTAGTGTTCGAGGCTGACGACCCGCCCCGCGTCGCCGACGATCTCGCGCCACCCCTGTGCCACCGCGGCTTCGACACTGACGCGGGCCCGGACGGACGGAGGCAGCACGGAGTCCTGGTAGCTCTGCGGCTGGGCGGCGAACCACTCTCGGCACGGCATCGACACCACCCGCACTGCGACGTTCTGCCCGGCCAGCAGCGCGCGGGCCTCCAGGGCGATGTGGACCTCGGAGCCGGTGGCCACGAGGATCACCTCGGGAGTCGTTCCGTCGGCCGTGTCCGCGAGGACGTAACCGCCGCGGGCCGCTCCCCGGGCGGGGGCGTATTCGCCGCTGTCGCGGTCCAGGACCGGTAGATTCTGCCGGCTCAGGACCAGGCCGGCGGGCCGGTCGGTGTGCTCCAGGACGGTCTGCCAGCAGGTGGTCGTCTCGTTGGCGTCGGCGGGCCGGATCACGTCCAGACCGGGGATGGCGCGCAGTGCGGCCAGGTGTTCGACGGGCTGGTGGGTGGGGCCGTCCTCGCCCAGGCCGATGGAGTCATGGGTCCAGACGTAGGTCGCGGGCAGCCGCATGAGGGCGGCCAGGCGTACGGCAGGTCGCATGTAGTCGGAGAAGGTCAGGAAGGTGCCGCCGTAGGGGCGGGTGAGGCTCTGCAGGGCGATGCCGTTGAGGATCGCGCCCATGGCGTGTTCCCTGATGCCGAAGTGCAACGTCCGTCCGTAGGGGCCGCCCTTCCAGTCCTTGGTCTGACGGTCGGCGGGGACGAACGACGGCTCGCCGTCCATGGTGGTGTTGTTGCTTCCCGCCAGGTCGGCCGATCCGCCCCACAGCTCCGGCAGGACGGGCGCGAGCGCACTGAGGATCTTGCCCGAGGCGGCCCGGGTGGCCATTCCCTTGGCGTCGGCGGGAAAGGAGGGCAGCGCGTCGGTCCAGCCGTCGGGCAGCTCCTGCTTCTGCAGCCGGGCCAGCAGCTCGGCGCGCCGCGGATTGGCCCTCTGCCATGCCGCGAACGTCTCGTCCCATTCCGCGTGCGCCTGGCGGCCACGCTCGGCCGCCTGCCGGGTGCGGGCCAGGACGTCGTCCTCGACGGTGAAGTGCGCCGCGGGGTCAAAGCCCAGCAGCTTCTTCGTGGCGGCCACTTCGTCCTCGCCCAGCGCGGAACCATGGGCCTTGCCGGTGTTCTGCTTGTTCGGGGCGGGCCAGCCGATCAGCGTACGGAGCATGATCAGCGAAGGCCGGTCGGTCTCCTCCCGGGCCGCCCGCGTCGCGGCGAGCAGGGCGTCGACGTCTTCGACGTACTCGCCGGTGCTGGTCCAGTCCACGGTCTGCACGTGCCAGCCGTAGGCGGCGAAGCGGGCGGGCACGTCCTCGCTGAAGGCGATGTTGGTGTCGTCCTCGATGGAGATGTGGTTGGAGTCGTAGAACACGGTCAGATCGCCGAGTTTCTGGTGGCCGGCCAGGGAGGCGGCCTCGGCGGTGACGCCCTCCATCAGGTCGCCGTCGGAGGCGATGACGTAGACGTGGTGGTCGAAGGGGCTGGTGCCCGGCTCCGCGTCCGGATCCAGCAGGCCGCGCTCGCGGCGGGCCGACATGGCCATGCCGACCGCGCCGGCCAGGCCCTGGCCCAGCGGCCCGGTGGTGATCTCCACTCCGCGGGTGTGGCGGTGCTCGGGATGGCCGGGGGTGGCCGAGTTCCAGGTCCGGTACGCCTCCAGGTCGGAGAGCTCCAGGCCGTAGCCGGCCAGGTACAGCTGGATGTACAGGGTCAGGCTGGAGTGCCCGCAGGACAGCACGAACCGGTCCCGGCCCAGCCACTGGTCGTCGTGCGGGTCGTGCCGCATCACGTTCTGGAACAGCAGGTGAGCCAGGGGCGCGAGGCTCATCGCGGTGCCCGGATGACCGTTGCCGACCTTCTGCACCGCGTCGGCCGCCAGCAGCCGTACGGTGTCCACGGCCCGCACGTCGACCTCGTCCCATCCGGCCCGCTCCGCCACCGGGAGGGCCAGGGATCCGTCGCGTCCCGCTGTGCCGTAGGACTGTTCACTCGCCATGCCGTTGCTCCTTCGTCAAGCCGGTGATGCGGAAATCAGCAAGCTGCTGTCTGCATGGGGCGGCCTCTCGGCGGCGGTCCGCGTGAGGGGCGCCCTTCGGTGAGCCGCGACGATCTCGCGCCTGCGCCACGGCGCGGGGGAGACCTTCGCGGAGTTGATCAGCTGGTGCCCGTGGTGCCCGTGGTGCCCGTGGTGCCCGTGGTGCCCGTGGTGCCCGTGGTGCCCGTGGTGCGCGGGGCGAGCGCGCGGGTGACTGCCGCGACCCGCAGCTTCTCCAGGGCCGTGCTCTGGCCTTCCGCGCGTTCCAACAGGACGTCCAGCCGCGCGGCGTCCAGGCGCCGGTCGGTGTCGGCCAGGGCGCGCAGGGTGCGCCAGCCCGCCGCCTTGCCCCGGACGCCCAGAAGCATGGCCTCCGTTTCCAGGACGTCGCTGAGCGGGGAGCGGGAGAACAGGAAGCCGTTGGTCTTCAGGCGGCCGACCTTCTCCGCGACCCAGCCCAGAGCGGCCTTGGTGTGGTCGACGGACACGCCCAGGTCGGCCATCACCTGCGCCAGCGTGTGCCGGTCCTCCTCCACCTGGTGGGCCAGGTCCGCCAGGACCGCCGTTTCTTCCTTGTCCCGCTCGGTGCCGGCGGCGCGCCGGAAGAGTTCCAGGCCACCGGTGGCTCCGGCGTAGTGGTCGTTGAGGTAGATGGCCAGTAGGTCGGGGCTGTGCGGACCACCGCCCGCGGGCCCGGCGGCGGGACCGGGGCCGGAGCGCATCTGGCCTTCCACCGTGGCCCCGAGCTCGGCCCAGCTGGCCTCGAACTTCTCCAGTCCCTCGCGCTCCAGGGTGTCGGTCACGTCCGCGAAGTCGACACCCGCGTCCTTCAGCGACGCCAGATGGGCTGCCGCGGCGGCGTAGTCCTCGGCGGTCGGGGCGTGGGTGGGCAGGGTGCCGTGGTCGGCGAAGGCCGTCAGTGTCGCGCCCGGCATGGTGTTGACCGTGCCCGCGATGACCAGGTCGCTGACGTACATCGTGTCCGGGTAGTCCGGGTTCTTCACGCCGGTGGACGCCCACAGCGGACGCTGGACGTTGGCCCCGGCCGCGGCCAGGCGCTGCCAGCGCGGCTCGGCCACCACCTGCTCGAACGCCTGGTACGCCAGCCGCGCGTTGGCGACCGCCGCCTTGCCCTTGAGCTTCCGGGCCTGCGGACTGTCCGCGGCATCGAGGCGGCGGTCGACCTCGGTGTCGACGCGTGAGACGAAGAACGAGGCCACCGAGTGGATCTCCGAGAGATCGAGCCCGGCATCCAGGGCCTGCTCCAGACCGGTCTGGTAGGCGTCCATCACCTCGCGGTACCGCTCCAGGGAGAAGATCAGCGTGACGTTGACGCTGATGCCCTCCGCGACGACGGCGGTGATCGCCTTCAGCCCCTTGCGGGTGGCCGGGATCTTGATGAACAGGTTGGGACGGTCGACCGCCGTCCACAGCTTGCGGGCCTGAGCGGCGGTGGCGTCGGCGTCCTGCGCCAGCCGCGGATCGACCTCGATGGAGACCCGCCCGTCGATGCCGCCGCTGCGCTCGTGGACCGGGCGCAGGACGTCGCAGCCGTCTCGCACGTCATCGGTGGTCAGGGCGAAGACCGCGTCGTCGACGCCGGCACCCGTGCCGCCGAGGCGGCGGAGCTGGTCGTCGTAACGGTCTCCCTTGGACAGCGCGGAGGCGAAGATCGTGGGGTTGGTGGTCACCCCCACCACGTGTTTGTCCGCGATCAGCCGCGCGAGCTCGCCGCCGGCGAGAAGCTCGCGGGAGAGGTCGTCGAGCCATACCGACACCCCCGCGGCAGACAGAGCGGCCAGTGGATCGGACACGGCGGAACCAGACATTGCTCATACCTCCAGATACGGTGCGGTGCCGCCCGCCGTCCATGACGCTCCTCGCCCGGTGACGCAGGCGTGGTGGTGGCACCGAAACCGTGCTTGTCCGGGCGGGTGCCCATCACAGCCGAGCCGAAGCGCTCACTGGTGCCGGATGGGGGAGCACCGGGGGAGCACCCCCCCGGGAGCGGCGCCCGGCCGACATCCGCCCGCGCTGCCGACAGGGCCGGCTCGCTCGGGTTACCGGACCGACCCGACCAGGGTTCTTTTTCCCATGTCTGATCGAGGCGAGCCAGGGAAGTCGGGTGCCAGAAGCATGCACATACGACGAAACCCGAGGTGAAACCATGGCGCAGGACCTGACTCCGAAGTACACGGTGCCCGGTGTAGAGCGTGAGGCGGCCGGCCGTTTGATCGGTGTGCTCCGGCTTCGCCTGCACGCGCTCAACGATCTGCACCTGACACTCAAGCACGTGCACTGGAACGTGGTGGGGCCGCACTTCATCGCCGTCCACGAGATGATCGACCCGCAGGTGGACCGAGTCCGGGACATGGCCGACGACGTCGCGGAGCGCATCGCCGCCCTCGGCGGCGTCGCACAGGGAACGCCGGGTGCCCTGGTCGCCGAGCGTACGTGGGACGACTACTCCATCGGCCGCGCCGACGCGATCGCCCACCTCGGCGCGCTGGACCTCGTGTACACCGGGGTGATCGAGGCCGTGCGCGCCGCGATCAAGGAAGCGGGGGACATCGACACCGCGACCGAAGACCTGCTGATCGAGCAGCTGCGCGACCTGGAACAGTTCCAGTGGTTCGTGCGAGCCCACCTGGAGAGCTCGGGCGGCTCCCTCGCGACGGGAGAGGCCCGTACGGAGGAAGAGGCCGCGACGAAGGGCGCCGAACTGGGCTGAGCGTTCCGCGAAGTCCCGGCAAGAGTCCATGCCGTGCGTGCCGCCTCCTGTGCCTGAACATTCAAGGAGGCGGCACCGGCCTGTGAGATCCCGCCGTCGCCCGCGGCTCGCGTACCGATACCGCGCTCCCGGCCCACCTGCTGTCCGCAGTCACGGCCACCGGCCGTGTGGTCAGCCAGCTGCGGGTGCCGGACAAGACCAACGAGATCTCCGCGTTCACCGCCCTGCTGGCCCCGTTCGACCTGACCGGCACGGTGGTGACCGCAGACGCCCTGCACCCAGCGCGAGCACGCGAAATGGCTGGTGGAAGTGGAGAAGGCGCACTACCTGCTGGTGGTCAAGGGCAACCAGCCGAACCTGCACGCAGCGGTCAGGGCCCTGCCGTGGCAGGAGGTGACCGCCCGTCGCTACGACCGTGGGCGCGGCCATGGGCGGAGCGAGACCCGCTCGGTGCGCACGCTCACCGTCATCGGCCTCGGTCTGGACTTTCCCCACGTGGTCCAGGCGGGGAAGATCCTGCGGCACCGCACCAACGTGAAGAGTGGCAAGGTCACCCGGAAGACCGTCTACGCGATCACTAATATGACGGCACGTGAGGCATCACCGCAGTTCATCGGCCGTATCGCCCGGTCGCAGTGGGATATTGAGGCCGTCCATCACGTGAGGGACACGACGTTCGCCGAGGACGCTTCCCAGATCCGGATCGGGGACGGCCCCGAGAACATGGCCACCCTGCACAACCCCACCATCAACAGGCTCCGCGAGAACGGTCACACCAGCATCGCCGCGGGCCTCCGCGAGATGTCCTACGAACCCTTCACCCGTCCCCTCGACCGCCTCGGGGTGGCCCCGTGACCGGCAACGGAATGGCCCAGGCTGCGCGTGCGGTTGAATGAGAGGGGTGAATGAGACTGCTGTTCTGCGACTTCGTCAGGCCGTTCGGCGTATTGAGGCCGCTACCCGGGAACGTGCCGCAACGGGGCGTGGCCCGGAGGAAGCCGATGACATGGTCGGTACGTTCGCCACGGACGGTGCCCTCGGCTTCGATCCGTTCCCGTTCCTTCGGGCTCTTCACGAGGCCGGTTCAGGTGCGGTGGTCGTCGGCCAGGTCGCCGGCATCATGCACGGCTCAGCAGAACTGACCGGCGACCTCGACCTGCTGTGGGACGGTACGCCCGCACAGGCGCACGCCCTGCGCGAAGCCCTGACCGCCACGTGCTGCGCGGACCTGCCCGACCTGAGGCGGCCTCAGGTGGACTACCAGGTCATGGGCGCCAGCGGCGACCTGTGCACGCCCGACCTGCCCTGGGGCGACATGGACGTCGCACCCTGCCTCGTCCGGGCGGTCAACGCCCACGATCCGGCGGGCTTCGCCATCCTCTACGCCGACCTAGACGACCTGATCCTCATGCGGCGTTCCCTCGGCCGCCCCAAGGACCACCGTCGCGCGGACGAACTTGAGGTCTTGCGCCCTTGAGTGCCACGCCGTGACCAGCACTTTCACCCACCCGGCAGGACTTTGGAACAGCCCTGGCCGCCCGGCAAGTGCTACACCCAAATCTTCCAGCCGATGACCACGGACACCTCGTACCAATGGGTCACTACCTACGTCAACGGCGGCGGCTCCATCATCGGCGCCAACCTGAACGTCGCCAAGGGTGCGGCATAGCCACCGTTGGATCGGCGTCCGACGCCTACGGCTGAACGTACTGAACCGGTGAAGTGAGGCCTGACCGCTTTGCGTCACCCCTTCGCCCTGTGGTTCCTCGCCCCATCAGGATCGGAGCCGCAGGGCGGCTGCGTCCAACCTCGAGCAGTCGGAAGGATCGGTCTTAGCCCCAGAGTCAGTCACGATCAGCTGCCTTGATCCTTTGGCCTGGTTTCGAAGCGACCTCGACCTCGTCGCGGGTGATCTCCCTGTAAAGACGCTTCCCGTGCGCGTCGGTGATGTCGATGACGATGCCGGTCCACTCGTCTGCGGGCTCCTCGGGTACAAAACCGAGTTGGTATTCGGCACCTTGGAGCAGTTCCTCCGTCACTCGAACCCCGGTCAGGTGCTCAGCAAGGGCGAAGGCGGCCGCCTTCGTGTCGACACGTTCGCTCAGTTCGCTCTCGTCGTGCGACAGTGCGAAGCCGACGTCCACCATCATTGAGTTGAGAGCATCGGGAGTGCTGCCGTCCCTAGCTGTGGGCCGCTCGAAGGTGGTCCGAAGGTCGCCGTCCTCATACCAGTGGAAAAAGTGCAAGGGCTTGCCGCCATTGCTGGAGTGCACCACAGCGCGGCCGCCGTCCGACAAGGCCTCCAGGAAGCGCGACTGCATCCCCATACCCCCGTCCGCGACGTGCAGGACAAGCGTCCAGCCACCGTCTTCGCCCGGCACGGTGAATGCTCCCGCGATGAAGGACCCGTCCAAGTAGTCCGCCGAATCACCCAGGTCGTCCTGGCACTTGATCAATGCGGCCATCCCGGCGCACACGCCATGGGGTTGGGCCCCCATCACCTGTAACACCTCCCTCGGGGCGACGCCTCGCAACAGGGTCAGGGTGTACCCGCTCTCCAGTGCGTAGGCGAACAGCGGAGAGGACCGTATCCAGGCATAGTCATGTGCGGTCACCGAAGCCATGCGGCACAGTCTGCCTGCTGCCAGTGACACGGCCGTGGAGCGAGCGGGTCTGCCGCACGGTCGGGTGGCATCTGAACTGGCTTGCCCTGAGGAGCGGGTGGGAAGAATGTCACTGTGTCGAAGCCTTGTCCGGAAGAGTTCCGCACGATGAAGAACGCCCTGGGCAGGACGATGACCACACTGCCTGAGCAACTCCGGCGGTCTCTCACCTGGGAAAGTGGCAAGGAATTGTCCGCGCACGCCGCATTCACGGCCGAGACCGGCATCTCTGTCTACTTCGCCGACACCCACAGCCCTTGGCAACGCGGGACGAACGAGAACACCAACGGCCCACTGCGCCAGTACTTCCCCAACGGCACCGACTTGCCCCGCTGGAACACCGAAGAGCTCCAGGCCGTCGCGGCGGTCTTCAACAATCGGCTCCGGAAAACCCTCTGGTGGCAAAGCCCGGCTGAGGTATTCACCAAGCAGCTACGATCGCTCCCACCAGCCAGCGTTGCGACGACCGATTGAATCCGTCCCAATTCCGCTCGCGGAAATTCGTCCGGGCACTCGACCGCCACCGGATGACCGGCGCGATAGGGAGAGTCGGGGCGGCCCGCGACAACGCGGCCATGGAGTTCCTCTTCAGCCTGCTGCAGAGGAACGTCCTCGACCGCCGGACCTGGACCACCCGCGTGGAACTGCGGATCGCGATCGTGACCAGGATCGAGAGGACCTACCACCGACACCGCAGACAAGCCGCACTCGGCCGGCTGACCCCCATCGAATTCGAAACCATAATGACCACACCGGCCCCCAGCCGCGTGACCGAACCTGTCACCCAACCCTGCATCAGACCCTATGCGCGGAACTTCGGGCGTGGAAGAACCAGGTTGCGAGGCGCTCGGAGCTGCGGTGGAATCGGGCGGCCTGTGCGGTGCGGTGCGGTCCGGGCGGGGGAGGGATTGGTTCATGGACAGCTTGACCGTGCTGGACAGCGTGCTGCAGCAAGCGCACGTGGTCCAGGTCAGCTCGGTGAGCGGGGTCGGGACGGTCAGAGGGATCCGGGTAGACCTCTCCGATTCGGCGGAGTCGGTCCAGTTCAGGACTGCCATGGCCGTGGAATCGCTGCCTGGGTTCCGCTGCATGTGCCTCGGGGACGTCCGCTTCGAGGTGTTCGACCGGGAGGGCGGACGGCTCGCAGTCGTCGTCCTCCACCACGGGGCGACACTGAGGTGGGGGCAGTGGGAGAGCGACGCCGTCCTCGTCGACGGCCGCATCGTCCGGGCCTGGCTGGACGGGCACGGCATGCCCGACCCCCTGCGGCGGTTCCAGGCCGACCGGCAGCGAGCGGAGGAAAGCGCCGAACAGGAGCGCAGTTGGTTGGCCGCGATGCCCGCCGGACTGGAGGAGACCGCCGACCGGATCCTCGATCTCTCCCGAACCGGCAGCCGTCCCTCCCCCGAATTGCTCACGGAACTCACAGACCGACTGCACCTGACGTTCCCCGACTCGGTGGAACGGGTGCTGGCCCTCCTCGACTGGTACGGATCCGGCAGCGGGCGTTACTCCGGCTACCCCGTCCACGAAAGCGTGCCTGGCGAACTGCTCGGCAGGGTGCCGGTCGCCGACATCCTCGCCGCCTTGGCCGATCCGCGGGCCGAGGAAACGCACGACGCCGGGGCCCTACGGCATCTGCTGGGCTGGAAGACCCGCCCGCGCCAGAAGCGGGACGTCGCCGGCCTGCCCGAACCACTGCGCGCCCGACTACTGGCGCTGGCCCGCCGTTCTGGAGACTCCGACAAGCAGCGCCGCGCCGAACAGCGGTTGGCACCCCCGCGGGCCTGAGAAGGCGGGTGGGGGCGGCTGCCCGACATGCGCCCCGCCACCTTCAGGATGGACTGGACTTGGGTCACAGGGACAGGGGCCCTGGGAACCGTGCTGGACTGCCGATCAGGGAAGTTTCGCGAGCTGGGCGTTGATGACGCCCATGGGCAGGTCCGCCTTCTCGCCGGGGAAGCCCTGGGCCATGAACCAGGCGATGACGGCCCCTTTGCGCACCACCAGGAAGTGGAACGGGGCGCGGAGGGTGCCTTCCGTGCCGTCGATCTTCTCGGTGATGCGGTACTCGACGGCCTGGTCACCCAGGTGCGGGTCCGGCAGAACCTTGGGGTGTTCGAACCCGTCGGTCATGTCGACGGGTCCTGCATACGCCGTGCACCGGGGCAGCGCCGCCTGCAGATCGGCGATGACCTTGGGCGCGTCGGCCGGCCGGTACGCGATCAGCGCCACCTCTACGTCGTCATGGCCGCTGAGGAGGTTGTCGGTGAGGGCGTACTGGCGGTAGGCGCTGTCACGCTCGGTGTTCTCGTAGATGTGCTGACAGCTCTCCGGCGAGATCCGCGGCAGGTTGCCCGCGGTCAGCCGGGGAGGCATCTCTTTCCCGTTCGTCGTGCGGCCCGCCATCGTTGCGATCTCGTCACCCGGGACCTCCTTCGGCCGGAACACGTAGGAGTCGAGCTCTCGTTGTGTCACCGGGTCGGAACCGCTGCCGCTCGCGGACCCGCTCCGGGCCGCGGGGGACTTCCCCGTGGCGCCGGCGTCGCTCCCGCATCCGGCCGCCGTACCCATCATCGCCACTGCGCAGACCGCAACCGCGGCACGCACCATCCAACCGTCCGGCATACCCCACCCCTGAGATCCACTCACTGCACTCGGCGCCCCACCCTGACAGCTGACCGCAGCAGCCAGCACGGCACCGAACACCCCAGCCATTCATAGATGATCCCACGTCCTACCAGGAAGAACGCCGTTGCCAGGACCGGCGCACACGCAGACTCACTGCCGCGTACGGTCACTCCGATGCCACCGCCGCGGTTGGACGCTGCCAACTGCCAAGCAGGGTCCGGGGGGACACATTCATGGGTCGGCGAAGCGTCGCCAGCGGGGGCCGAGGAAGTCGACGTTGACGGCGGTCTAGAGCCCGTTTCCCAAACCATCTATGAGACCGTCGTGCTCATGGCTGAGTCCTGGGCGATCGATGACGGAAGTGCGGTGGTCTCGCCCTAGATGGTTTTGGAGACTCTCCGGGCGAGAATCGGCGGAGCCGAGCTTGCCACCTGGCGGACCAGCTCGTCCGGCCGCAGGCTGGCCTTCGTGACCAACATCAAGCCCGTAATGCTGGTGCTGATGGATGGTGAAGGAGACCCCGGAGAGCCTGCCGTCGACCCTGGAGCTGGAGGATCGAGCGACGGCTTCCTTCTCTCCAAGGCCAGTACGATGAGTACCTGGACGAGTACACCGTGCCCCTTGGGGGAGCATTCAAGATCTTCCACCACATCGTCAGCCATGGGTCTTGGCCTCCGGATGCGCGTTGATCGCTGAGCGAGAACGGTGACGTGGTCGCGGTGCACCAGCGGTTGTACTGAGGTGCCGCCAGGCAGCGCGTGGCGGTGACGCCTGGTCAGGCTAGGAGGCGTTGCGGCAGGCGCGGCCTACAGGGCTTCCTCACTTCAATTCACCGCACGAGACGATCTCCTATCCTCTCCTCAGTCACACACCAGTTCGGTGCGGGCCGGAGGAGGGGCATCCATGGGGGAGACGACGGGCATGGAGCGTGTGTACCGGAGACGGCGCAGGCTGCCGAAGCGGTACTTTCTGGTGGCGGGCGCGGTGATGGGGGGAGCGTTCCTACGGCTCTATACGGACGACACAGGGCTGCGCGGATGGGGCACGCTCGGGTTCGGGCTGCTGTTCCTGGTGATCCTCGTCATGGTCCCGCTGAACCAGTTCCGGGCACACACCCGGATCACTGCTCAGGGTGTCACCGCGCAGTGGGCCCTGCGCGCGCGGACCTGGGCATGGCGGGAGGTGTACGGAATCCGGGTCGAGCGCGTCCCGGGCGGCGGCTCCGGGGTGACGTATCCGGACTGGGTCGTCTTCCTGTACGACTTCGACGGACGCCGGTTCCCGCTGCCGCAGCTCAACAACTGGCAGCTGGACGACCCGTACGCCGAGATCACCGACATCTGCCTGACCGCCGTCCCCTACCGCGGCGCCGACTGGGAGTTCCGCCCGGCCGTCGAGGAGCAGATCGTGCGGCGGATCGCCCGGCGCAAGACGTGGTCGGTGGTGGTGGGTGTGGCGGTGGCGGTGGCCATGGTGGCGGCCGTCATCGCCGTCGTCACCCTCTGAAAACACCGGGCGCCGCTCCTACCTGAGAATCATCGTCTCAGCCCGCGCCGGTGCCGCCGCGCCTGTCCTCGGGAGGGGTGTGCCAGGAAGGGGTAGGCCCGCCTGGGGCGAGGAGTTCGGCGTGCGTGCGGGCTTCGACCCAGCGGCCGCCGTCGCCGACCGGGATGTGGTCTCGCCGAAACGCCATCGATCACCCGCACCGACCCGCACCGAGGGCAACATTTCGTGACTGATCCGCCCCCTCCTTGCCCAGTTGCCCCAGGAGGAAGGCGTGATCGAAGCCCAAGCCGAACTCGCCGCGCGCACGTCGTACCTGTCCAGCCGTGCCACCCTGATCCGAAGCTGGCGCCGCAACCACGACGGCCCGTCTGTGAGACCGCGCTCCGCGTGGGCCGGTCCGCCCTGGGGTGTGGACGTAATCCTTGCCGTGATCGGGGGTAGGTGGTGTGGCACCTGATGGAAGGATCGTCATGACTACCTACGTGATCACTGTGCCCGGTACCTTCACCGCCGGTGTCGACGGGGCGGCACGCCAGCGGCTGGGGCGGGCGCTGCGGCCCGCGGATCCGCACGGCACCAGGATGGGCAGCGCCGAGGACCTGGACGTGCTCACCGTCAACGACGACGACACCTTCGCTCTGCGGCTCACCGTGGAAGCGGACAGCAATGCGGACGCGGAGCGTTCGGCGCGCCGGCTTGCGGATACCGCGCTGCGGGACGCCGGGATCGACGCGGAGAGGGTGCCGCTCGGCCCCGCGGTGATCACCGGCATCGACTCCGAGATCGCCTGACCTGCCAGAGGCTGTTCGGCCCGCCGCGCACCTCCCCGGTCGTCGGCGGGGCGCGCGCCCATGGCTACGGCCGCGGGCCGATCGGGGGGTGCGGAGTGTGAGTGATGCGCACAGGCGGCTTTCCGTTTCGAAGGTCGCGAAGAGGGTCGTGATCTTCGCGGCTGTGCGGGCGACGTGGTGAGCGCTGGGCGGATGCCGGTTTTCCCGTGTGACGAGCCGGGACCTGTCCGGCCGACTTCGAGTCGCTCTTCCTCTACGGCTTCGACCCTGAAAAGGCGGTATCGAGGGGGAGCATCTTTGGAGTTGGCGCTCCTCGTTAGGGTGACGGCATGTACACACGGGGACGTAGGCTCAGATTCACAGTTATGGCGGCCATGGTCGTCCTGGCCCTGACCGGCTTTTCGTCGGGCCACACCCACAGCCATAGAGGCCGCGGCGGTCACAGCAGCGACGGCGGTGGTTGCAGCAGCCCCCACCAGGACCACGACAGTTCCACGCCGGTCTCCACGTCGGACGGTGGTGGGACGCGTACCAGCGGGGCGTCCGGCGGTGGAACACGCCGTTCGCAGCCCACGCACCGCTCCACCTCGACGGCGTCCCCTTCCGCGTCCGCCGCGCCGCTGAAGAACGGCACTGCGGTGCTCGTGCGCTGTGCGAGCGTGGAGGACCCTTACGCCACCGTCGAGGTCAGGAATCCGAACGCGCGCGAAGCCGTCTTCACCGCGAAGGTCAGCTTCAAGGCCGGCAACGGCTTCACCCTCATCGACTCCACCCACCAGGTAACGGTGCCCGCGAAGAGCAGAAAGACGTTCCGGGTGGCCGTCGCCGGGGCGGGAGGAGCCCTGGACGAGGTCGACCACTGCGAGGTCGATCCGACCGCCACCGCCGACTGGTGACCGCCGGCCGGCGTACGCTCCGCGTCGGGCCCTCCACGCCGCCCACAGCCTCCCCCCTGTCAAGGATGGCCGGAGTGAAAGACGACTCGCCTCGACCGACCCCCGTCATCCTCGGCATCGACGACCTCCGCCCCCTGCCGAGAGCCACCCGGATCGCCCGCACAAGCGACGAGGGCATCCAACTCCTGCAAGAACACCACGACCGCTACATCGACGAACTGTGGCTCGACCACGACCTCGGCGGCGACGACAGCATCCTGCCCGTTGTCACTCTCATGGAGGAAGCCGCCTTCAACGGCCACCCCTTCCGCATCGGAACCGTCTTCGTCCACAGCGCCAACCCCATCGGCGCCGAGACCATCGTCCGGTCACTCACACGCTGGCAGTACCACGTCCGACGGACAACAGCCTAAGAACCCCGCACAGAGCCGGAATCCCGCTCCCGCCGCCCCGACCTCCCCCACACCCCCGGCGGCGCACACACGACCACAGACGACACCCGCGCGACGCCGTCCGCCCCAACACCGGTCTCCTGCCCACCCGTCGACTTGTAATCTTCCGCTTCGCGGGCATCCGACCTCCACACCAAGGAGGCCATCCATGACTGCCACGCCAGCCGAGAGACAAGCACCTACGCCACACAAGGCACAGCCCAAGAACGAGGAAGACGCCCACGAGAGGGTCAACCGACGCTGGGCGGAGATCCTGCAGGAGACACGCGTCGCCCAGACCGGCGTGCAGATCCTCTTCGGCTTCCTGCTCAGCGTCGCGTTCACCCCCCGCTTCGGTGACCTCGGCGCCTTCGACACCACCGTCTACGTGCTGACGGTGATCCTCGGAGCGGCCGCGACCGGCGCCCTCATCGCACCGGTCTCCCTGCACCGGCTGCTGACCGGCGAACAGATGAAGGACGACCTGGTGGCCGTCGCCGGACGTCTGATGGTGACCGGCCTCGTCCTCCTCGCACTCACCATCAGCGGCACCGTCCTGCTGATCCTCCACGTCGTACTGCCCAACCAGCTCGCCGAAATCCTCGCCGGCGGTGTCCTTCTCTGGTTCACCCTCTGCTGGTACGCACTGCCTCTCTGGCTGAAAAAGCGCACCGAGCGCCGACATCGGACATCCCTCTGACACGCACCCCCTCCCGCCCCACGACCCGCCGCCACACAGAACACGAACGCCCACCGCGCGACCGACATCCGCGTGCCCCCAACCCCTTCGAGCCAACCGCACCCGCGCGCACCGGGCGCCCCCTACGACACGGCTGCCGACCCGGCGAATCGATCAGCGCAGCAGATACACGACAACCCCGCCGAGCAGCAGGACAACGCACACAGCCGCATTCGTACGCCAGTAGGTGACACACAACGCAACGAACTCCCGGATAGCCGCACTCGGCCAGAAATAAGCGGCAGTGCGAGACCCCACAACATTGCCCCGCACACCCTCCCGACGCGCAGTCACCGCAGCGCGGAAGACGTGGTAATCGCTCGTGACGATCACACACCGGTACCCGGGGCACGCCTCCTCCATGATCTCCCTGCTGAACCGCAGGTTCTCCTCCGTGCTCGCCGAGCGGTCCTCACGCACGACAGACGCGGACGGAAACCCACGCTCGACCAGATACGCGGCCATGGCATGCGACTCAGGGAGTTCCTCGTCCGATCCCCGCCCTCCGGAAACGACAAGCACCGGACGACCACCACGCCCGCTGATCCCCTCGTACACGGCCCGCCCCCGCTCCAACCGGTGCGCCAGCAGCGGCGGCACCGTGGAACCACCCGTAAGACCCGACCCCAGCACCACCACGAAGTCAGCCTTACGGTTGAGCGGCAAACGCCCGTAGACAAAGGCGTACCCGAGGAAGCACAGGAACAAGAACCCGGCATACCCCGCGACGACGGACACCACCACGGCCGCGGACACCAGCGCGGGACCGCGCCCCACCACCGCCGCGCCGACGAGCGTGAGCACCGTCATCAGCCCCGCACCCGCGAGCAGCGACAGCAGATTCCCCAGGCCGAACCCTTCCCTGCGGACCATCCCGACACCGTTGACGAGCAGGAAGCAAGCCAGGACGACGACCCCCAGCGCCACCACGGCGGCCAGGACGACGAAGATGTTCCAGGCGAGTTCAGGACGTCGCCGCGCGAGGATCAACAGCGAACCGGCCAGAGCCAGCACAAGAGACAGGCCGAGCAAGACGGCGTTGCCGACCCTGCGCCGCTCGCGCACCACTCTTATGCAGAACAGAAGGAACACCGCAGCCGCCGGAACGTAGATCAGCATGCGTCCCATCGTATGCAGCACCCTGTACGGCACCGCAGGCCGAAAGCCCCGGCCGCCTCATGACGCCCGGCACACAGGTCGTCGGGACCGCTGACAGAGGGCTGTTCCCAGCGCCAGCGTCGGACGCGGCCCTGGCTGGACGAGCTGACGGAAGCGCAGCAGGCGCGGCTGGACGCGGCCCCCTGCGCCCAGCGGAGGAATCCGGTGGCAGCCTGGACCCGGACTGCCCACCGGCCGGCGGCACCACACGGGTGAGGCGGGTGGCCGCCGCGCACCCTGGAGGAGTTCTCTCGGTGGAAGGCACATCCCGACCGCCGTCCGGGCCGCTCGGCCCGTGCGCCGGCGCGGTCGGCCGACCGACGCGGAAGGGGTCGCAGGACGGCACCCGGCACTGGAGGCCGCCATGACCGCCACCCCGTCACCGGCCGTGTCACCGCCATGGCGGCGCAATCCGCGGCGTCGGCGCAGCAACGTCGTGAAGGCCGGATCGTGCTGGCCCGCTGGGCCCGCCTTGCCCCGGTTAGCCCTCAGCGCCGTCCGCCGCACCGCCGCACGGGCGGTGCCGAACGCATCGCGATGGTCCCGGCCGGCGCCGGCACCGGCCGAGACGGCACGTCGGTGACCGCCTCTCGCAGCCGGTCGGCGGCGGGACGGGCCTGGGCGCCGTCGTCACGGGGTCGCTGTTGCGCGGTGACGTCATCGGTCTGGTGGCGCATCGGACGATGACCTGGAGGGACGTCGCGCAGCTGCGACTCATCTCGCGCCACGCCGCCTGAACAGGGGCGGGCCAGGCCTTGAGGGGATTGTCAGGTCGAAGCTGCCAAGGTCGTTGATCGCGATCGCCTCGGCGCGGTCGCCCACATGGCACGGTGCTCGATCCCACTGCCGGGCGAGCGTCGTACCGTGCGACCGCACAAGGAGCCCCTCACCTTGCAGCAGCAGAACGATCTCACCGATCCCGACGTCGCGAGCACGACGACGTCGGTGACGAAGAAACTGCCCGAGGTCACCCTCGCCTTCTGGATCATGAAGATCGCGGCGACCACCCTGGGCGAGACGGCCGGCGACCTCTTCTCCCAGACCCTGAAGCTGGGTTACTTCCTCACCACGATCGCGCTGTTCCTGGTCTTCGTGGTGACCCTCGTCGTCCAGCTCAGGTCCCGCCGCTACAACCCCTTCTTCTATTGGACGGTCATTCTGTCGACCAGCATGGCCGGCACCACGATGTCCGACTTCATGAACCGAGACGCCAGCACCAGGTACCTGTCCGGCGGTGCCACCTCACTCGGGTGGGGGCCGCAGGGCCTCGGCCTCGGCTATCCGACGGGCGCGGCGATCCTCATCTCGATCCTGCTGGTCATCTTCGCCGTCTGGAAGCTGAGCGGGATGACTTTCCGGATCCGAGACATCGTCACCTTGCGCGGCGAGGCGCTGTTCTGGTCGGCGATCCTGGTCTCCAACACGCTCGGCACCTCCATGGGCGATTTCCTGTCCGACAGCTCCGGCCTCGGCTACGCGGGTGGCGCACTCCTGGTGACCGGGGCGCTCGCCGTACTGGTCGCCCTGATGAAGATGCCCGCGGTGCCGAACGTCCTGCTGTTCTGGATCGCGTTCGTCCTCACCCGCCCGCTCGGCGCGACAACCGGCGACTTCCTGACCAAGCCGGCCGCCAAAGGCGGCCTGGACCTCGGCACGGCCGGTTCCTCGGCTGTTCTGCTGGCTGTCCTGCTCGGTCTCATGGCCTGCGCGCACGTCCGGGAGGGCAGGACCCGCGGCGAGCGGGTGTAGCCGGCCGCTACAGGTCGGAGCGGCAGCCTGCCCCGCCGGATCGGCAACCCGTCCACGGCTCCCTGGTACGACATACACCCCCGTGGAACCTGTTCCCGTCCCGTACCTCGGCCGTCAGCGTCGCTCTCCTGCTGGATCGGTTCACCGGCCACGTGCACTGACAGCCCTTGACCGGGGTTTTCGATCAGGTCGAGGGCTCACGGCCTCTCGTCGGCAACCGTGCAGGTGAGCCTGTTCACGTCGGTTTCCAGGTCAGGCCGAGGGGTCCTGCATGGCGTCGATGAGCCGGTGGCGGGCCAGGGCGTAGGAGAAGTCCGGGACGGTCTGGGTGCCGTCACGCAGGTCGCGGGCCAGGTGCGCGTAGAGCGCGGCCACGTTCCGGGAAGGACCCGCGAGCTCCTCGGGGATGTCGGCGCGGTATGCGGCGGGTACCTCGATCGGGGAGACGGCGGCGTCGTCACCGAAGCCACCCTGCAGGGTGAGGTCGGCGATCTGCATGTTCCCCCATTCCGCGGTGAGAACGAGGTCGCCGTCGGTGCCATTGATCTCCCAGCGGAAGTTGTCACCACGCGAGGTGCCGCCGCGGTAGAAGACCGACGCGGCCGCCCCGCCCTCCAGTGTGCCGATCAGAGAGATCTGGTCGGCCGCGGTCACCGGCAGGATGCTGCCGTCCTCGGCCACGGTGACCTCCCGGCGCCCCACGACGAGGTTGGACGAGTGGTGGGTGAATTCCCCGAGGGTCGCGCTGAGCGCGTCAATGGCGTGCAGGGCGGCGGCGGTCAGGGGAGTGGCGCCCTGGTTCCTGTCGTACCAGTACGCGTGCGCCCGAGTGGTCTGCGGTCCCCAGACCATGCCCGAGCCGATCATGGCGGTGCCGATGACCCGGCCGATCCTGCCCTCGGCGATCAGCCGGCGGGCGTAGCGCAGCTCGGGGTGGTAGCGGCCCTGGAGGCCGATGACGGTGCGCACGCCGGCGGTCTCGGCGCGGCGGACCAGGTCGGCGGCCTCCGCCCCGTCCAGTGCGAGCGGCCACTCGCTGTACACGGTCTTGCCCGCGTCGATCGCGGCCGAGACCAGCTCCCGGTGGTGGGGCACCTTGACCGCCACGACCACGACGTCCACGCCTGGGCTGGCGATCAGCTCCGCGTGGTTGTCGTAGGCCGCTTCCACGCCGAAGGCGGCCGCGGCGGCGTCGGCGGACTCCTGGCGCGAAGTGCTGACCGCGCGCAGTTCGAAGTCCGGAAGCGCCTTGAGCGCGGGGACGTGGCTGATCGAGGCCCAGCCGTGCTGGCTCGCGCCGATGATGCCGATACCGATGGTAGTCATGTGTCTGCTCCTGCGGGGGCCGGTCGGCCGGGTGTGCGTGTGTCGGGGGCGGGCGGGCCGGGTTGGGCGAACGTCCCGGGCCAGGGGGGCCGCAGACCGGATCGTTGCTGTCAGCCTGGCCGCGTTCCCCAGTGGACACTATCTGGAACGAGGAGTCAATAAACGCCTGCCTTGGTACCCGGCGGGCGGTGAATCATTCGATGTGCGAGCCATGATCGCGCCCCGCAGTATTAATTGACTGATCATTCCTGATCCGGATACCCTGGTCGGCATGGCCAGGGTCAGAGAGTTCGACACCGACGCGGCGGTGCAGGCGGCAATGGACGCCTTTCGCGCCAAGGGCTACGAGGGCACGTCCGTGCAGGACCTGGTGGCGGCCACCGGCGTGGGGCGGGGGTCGCTCTATGCCGCCTTCGGCAGCAAGGAGGGGCTGTATCTCGCTGCCATGGACCGCTACCGCGAGCAGCACGCCGTGCCTCTGGTCGACATTCTGCGCGCCGGCGCCCCGGCTCGTGAACTGATCCGTGAGGTCCTTCTCGGCACCGTCGACACGATCGTGGAGGACGGCAGTCACAGGGCCTGCCTCATCGTGGGTGCCGCGATGGAGCGCATCGCCCATGACCCCAGGGTCGCCGCCCATGTACGCGTCACGACCACGTCAATCGAGGACGGGCTGTACGAGGTCATCGTGGCGGCCCGGGCGAAGGGTGAACTGCCCGCCGGTCGCAGCCCCCGCGACCTCGCGCGGTATCTCGTCGCGACCCTCCACGGCCTGAGGGTGCTGGGTGCCATCAACCCCGACCGGGCCTCGCTTGCAGCGGTCGCGGAGGTCGCCCTCGACGCGCTCGGCTGAAGCTGCCCGGTGAGCGGTGCACAGGTCCAGCGCGGTGAGGACGTCGTCGGCCGGCACTGCTCTCTGAGCGGAGGGCCGGCCCACGTTGACCGCGAAGAGGGCGCTGGGCGCGGCTGCACCCGTCTCGCCGTTCGGTGTTCCCCGCTGCCTTCCGGATGGCTGCGTGCTGGTTCTTCAGCCACACCCCGATGGGGAGCCGTGCCAGAGGGCCGTGGTGGTGGTGGGGGGCAGTGGGTGTCGGTGCAGGCGCGGGCGACCGCGAGGCGGGCTATTCACGCGGAGACCTGCACGGCCCACACCATGCTGAGTGTCTCCGACTACTCGCCGCGTGAGGCTTCCAGGGGTCCGGCCGCGTAATACCGGCGCTGATCGGCGACCCGCGCCCGCAGCGGATGTGCACCGGTCTCCCCAGTCCTCCGGCGACATGTACGTGTACGGCACCGGCAGTTTGGTGTTGCCGGTCTCGCGCGGCCAAGTGGCCACCTCGATGCGCGCGAGGGCGGCCGGTTCGCGTTCGTTGTTGAACCGCAGCGGGCCGGCCGCCGCCGCTGGGCCTCATCAACGACCATCAGGTCCCATACCCGCACTCGGCGTCGGTCGTGCAGGGCAGGCCATGGCTGTCGGCGCCGCGCAGGGAGCAGACGCCGATCATCGCGCCGTGACGGCCGTCCGCGCGCCATGCGGCCGCCATCGACACCAGCAGATCGAGCGTCGGCACCAGGACCAGGACCAGGACGCGGTGACCGGAGTGGGCTGGTCGAGCGCAGTCACGGCCTGGTTCGTCGCAGGGGTCTGCGCACGGGGCCAACACTCTGTGGACAGCCGGCCCGATAACCGCAGCCGCACTGGGACACAGGCACCACATGCCTTCGGCTCTCGTCTCCGAATCGAGCCTGGCAGGCGGCAGCCTGGGCGCAGGTACCGTGCTGGGTCCAGTGCTCGGTACGGCATGGGGGCGTCGTCTGGGCGGATTCCTGCGGACGCACCGCGAGGTGAGTACCACTTCTACCGCGAACCCCACCGCAGAGCAGGCGAGACAGGCACGCTCACAGATCGGCCGGACCCATGCCGACGGCGGCCGCCAAGCGTGCCGGCACCCCACCGAAGCGGCGTGCGCGCACCGGCACAGGACATCGCCCGTTCCTTCACCCCGGCCGCGCGCGGAGCCGCAAGCTCGGTGAACCGTTACCGGCCGACATCGCCGCCGCCCAGCGACGCCGGCACACCGAAGCGGGGCCCGCGAACAGGTGTCCGCGGACCCCGCTCCGTGTAAGCGCTCGGGTCAGATACGGCGGTGGTTCCGGTAGAAGTCGCCGATCTGCTCGTGGTAGTCGGCGTCGTCGGCGTGCTTGTCCTTGTCGAACTCGGGGGAGTCCTTGATCTGGTCCTTGGAGAGGTCGACGTAGATCCTCCGTTCGGCCTGGTCGACCGTCTTCACGGTGCCGGCCGGGAGGAGCACGTGCTTGCCGAAGATCCATACGCCGGTGTCGACGACGAGGTATGCGGAGTCGACGTCGTCCGAGTGCCTGTCGACCTTGCCGATGCTGCCGTCGGTGGCCTCGACCTTGTATCCGATCAGGTCGAGACCCGCTGCGAAGCCGACGGTCGGCTGGTAGCCCCAGAGGCTGTCACTCATGCTGTATCTCCCTCGTCGGAATTCATACCCCGCAGAGGTGTCGGGGCTTTGTAGCTGTCACCGAATTCGGTGACGATCTCTTAGGGATCCGGTTTCCCCGTACGGGGAATTCATGCCCTCGCCTGGAGGAACGTCAGGGCCTGGGAAGCCGTTCGGTCCTGCTTACAACGGCGAACACAATGAGGCGGATCGGCCCCGATGGCGTTGTCCGGTGCTGGAGTTGAGCGTTCGACTGGACGTGGGGACATCGGTGTGGATCGTGGCGGATGAACTCTGGGACCGTCTGGAGCCGTTGCTGCCGCAGCGTGAGCGCAGGTTCCGGTATCCCGGCCGCAAGGCATGGCCGGACCGCGAGGTATTCTGCGGGATCTTGTACGTGCCGCACACCGGGATCCACGGTCAGCGGACCGAGCGGCTTCGCTCGACCCTGGCCGCGATCGGTCTCGCCTCGCGGGCCGGGCCGGCGCCCGCCTGGCCCACGTCGTCGGCGTGCCGATCAGCCGCAGCACGGTCCTGCGGCTGATCGACGCACTTCCCGAGCCGGAGGTGCCCGCCCCACGAGTGGTCGGCGTCGATGAGTACGCCACCCGCAAAGGCCGGAACTACGGCATTACCCCCGTGGACGTCGAGACCCGTCGGCCGGTCGACCTGCTGCCTGACCGGGAGTCATCGAGCCTGGCCGCGTGGCTGGCCGAACGGCCAGGAATCGAGGTCGTATGCCGGGACCGCGCCCCGTTCTGGGCCGAGGGCGCCACCGCCGGCGCACCGCAAGGCGTGCAGGTCGCGGACCGGTGGCATCTCTGGCACAACCTCAGCGAGGCCGCTGAGCGGAGCATCGCCCAGCACCGTCAGTGCCTGAGCGTGTTGGTCCCCGAGGCGCCGGAAACGACCGAGGTGGAGCCCGACCCTGCAGAGGAGTCGTCCAATTCGCCATGGCCGACCGGGCACCGGTTCGCCGACCGAACCCGAACCGTTCACGCCACCGTCCATGCCCTGGTGGAGGCAGGACACAGCCGTCGCGCGATCCAGCGGCAACTCGGCATGACGAGCCGAATCGTCAAACGGTACGCGGACGCTGCCAAGCCGGAAGACCTCTGCTCCGGTCAGTGGCCGGCACGGACATCCGTCCTCGACGAGTACAAGACCTACCTCGACACCCGCCGGAACGACGGTTGCACCAACGCTTGGAAGCTGTGGAAGGAGATCGTCCCGCTCCGCTACCAGGGCAGCTAACAGCGCGTTCGCGCCTCCCTCTGCCAGAAGCGCACCTCGCCACGACCCGTGACAGCCCGGCCGCCCTCACCCCGGGCAGTCGCCGGATGGGTTCCGCGCCGCCCGGAGAACCTGTCCGATGCCGAGCAACTCCAACTGAAGAACGTCCGGGCCAACTGCCCCGAGATCGACGCCCTCACCAGGCACGTCCGATCCTTCGCGACCATGCTCACCGAACGCCGGGGCGAGCGACTACCGGACTGGCTCGAGCCCGTGAAACAGGATGGCCTCCCGAGTCTCCACACGCTTGCGGCAGGTATCGATCGCGACCGCGATGCAGTGATCGCCGGCCTCACCCTGACCTGGAACTCTGGAGTCGTCGAAGGCCATGTCAACCGGATCAAGATGCTCAAGCGTCAGATGTTCGGCCGCGCTGGCTTCACCCTGTTACGCAAACGTGTACTTCTGGCCTAAAACCAGCTGGTCTGCGACTACTTCAGGAGCCGGAAGCCGGGCTGCCGAGCCCACGCTCTGAGGAATTCCGCCGAACCGTAGGCGGCAGGCCACGGATCCGTCATCGTCGCGATGATGCCTGGAAGGTAGGTCACGATCGGGACTTGATCCTCAAGAAGTTCGGCATTGGCGATGCCGCCGATCACGTCCATGACAGCAGCGGTCAGCAGGGCCGTGACGACGTGGTCGACCGGCCTGTTGCAGAACGCTAGGACGTCGACGGCGTGCGTCGGGGTGAAGCCGATGAGGGGTTCCTGGTCGACTTCGTCGGCGTGCTCGGCCTCGAAGATGGCCTCGTCGCCGATGCCACGTCCGATGAGAGAGACCATGACAGGCCGGCGTCCGTCGACGCCCCCGGTGTCGGCGATGCCGAGGCTCTCTGCGTGAATGTTCAGGTCGTACTCGCCGACCCGCTTCTCCTCAAAGTGCGATGAGGAACGGACAAGGAGCTCCCGGAGCCGCTGGATGGATACGAGTGGGACGGGCTCCGCCAACTCAATCACCACCACCGGACCGCTCATGACGAGAGCCCAGCCAGCCTGGGCTCCCATCCCCAACCGGTTACTCAGCGTGCCCTCGCCACACAAACTGAGCCAGAACCAAAACCCATGTGAGCGGACGCAGAAGACGTCATGTGCGTCGGATGATCAGCACGGCCACGTCGTCGAGGTGGTCTACCGCGACCGCGGCGTCGAGAAGGCGATCGGCTGTTTCCTCGGCGTTCAGCCCACCGTGGATGGCTTGGGCGGCCAGCGTTCCGGCCCGCTCCAGTCCGGCGTCCAATGTCAGGCCCGGCCCTTCGACCACTCCGTCGGTGACCATTACCAGCGCGGCATCCCTGGTCAGCGTGAAGGTTTCTTCGGCGTAGTCGACGGCTGGCAAGACCCCCAGCACCGGTCCCCCCGGCATCTCACGGATGCTGTGACTGCCGTCGTCGCGCGCGTACAGCAAGGGCACGTGGCCGGCGCTAGCGCCGGTGACTCGTCCATTGTCCGGGGTGATGCGCAGCATGGTGCAGCTGGCGAATCGTGCCGCGCCCATCGAAACAAGCAGGTCGTTGGTGCGCGTCAGTACGGTTGCGGGATCCGTTTCGTGGGCAGCGATCGCGCGCATGGATGCGCGCACCTGTCCCATGGCTGCAGCAGCGTCCACATCGTGCCCTTGGACGTCACCGATCTCCAGAGCGATGGCCCCGTCGGACATGACGAAGGCGTCGTACCAGTCGCCGCCGATGTCGAGCCCGTCGCGGCTCGGTCGGTAACAGGCGGCGGCCTCCAGGCCCGGAAGGTGCTCGGGCAGCGTGGGGAGCATGGCCTGCTGGAGCGCCGCCGCCAGCTCGACTCGCGCCTCTTGCAACCTGACCCTCTTCAGTGCCTGACCTGCGAGGTCCGCAAGCGTGCCCATGAGGGCCCGCTCCTGCGGGGACGAGTGGTGTTCGCTGTCGTAGGTCACCAGCCAGGCTCCGAGGGGCTGATCTCCGCTCGGGCTGAGGGGGTTGATTGAGATGGCGTAGCCGGTGACGAGTTGGTCGAAGTACGGCACCATGGCCCCGTGCGGCCATCGGCGGATGTAGTCCTCCTGGTTTGGAATGAACTGCGGCTCACCAGTGCGGATTACGTGGGGCAGCGCGCTGGGGGCGTCCAGGGGGAGGCCGTGAAGGGCGGCCAATGGTATCGGGATGCCGGCATCGGAGGAAACGCGTAGCCGGCCGTTGCTGATGAGAGCCAGCGCGGCGCCGGTACCACCGAACGTCGCGGCGAGCCGGGTCAGAACGACCTGTTGTATTTCTTGCTCTGTGACTGCGGTCATCACAGCGGAGGAGAAGGCCGCGATCTCGTCGGCGCGCTGGCGTTCAGCAGTCAGCGCGACCAGCGCTCTCCGCCGTCGCGCCTGCCGTGTGGTGTCATCGCGGATCACTCCGAAGACCCGCTCTGGTCCGCCAGATCCCAGAATGATCCGACGAGCCCGGCACACCAGGAAATGCCAGCCATCTCCATCGGTGAGGAACCGCAACCCGAGCCACGGGGACCGGGCGGCCGTCAAATGCACCAGCCGCCGAAGAACACTGCGGTCATCAGGGTGGACTCGCCGAACCACCTCGGACAGGGGTATTGAGGCCTTCGGGAACAGCGCCGCCAAGGCGGGTGCGCCTCCCAGCCACTCCAGCGTGCGCTCCTGCGATGAATACATGCAGAGACCAAGGTTGGCGGCCTTGGCCGCCAGACGGAACGGGATCAACAGCCCGCCCCGGTCGTTGCTTGCGTTCAGAGAGTGCACCCACACCAGCGCCCCGCCACCTACCGGGTCATTCACTCGTCGCGCCTCGACAAGGCAGACGACGGATGCTGAAGCTGGCCCTGGGAACTCCAGCACTCGCATCGCAACCGTGTTTGTCGTGGCGGCGTGGGAAACGAGACTCTCGACCGCAGTCAGCTGACTCGCGGGCAATAGATCTCCAAACCTATGACCCACACACTGCTCCACTGGCCTGCCCAGTACCCTGGCCATCGGCACGTTGAGGCGGCGCATGGCTCCGTCCAGGGCCAGAAGAGCCGACGGTGTGGCCATCTGAAGAATTTCGTCCGAGGCGTCCATTCGCCCCTCACTACCCATCTTCGAGGTATGACTCTGAATGAGACGTTCCTCCCAGCAGAGTCGATCACGCGTGTCTCGGGTCGGCGGAGAGCTGCACGTCATCGCGGTTCATGAAGGATAGTCGCCGGCAGCGAGGTCGTCGATCAGGCTTGGAGGGGTGGGTTGCCAGCCAAATCGTTCCCGGGTCAGGGCACTCGACGATGGCATGTCAAGGGCGAATACGTGACCGATGACGCCAAAGCGCTCAGGTGGCACCGACTCGACCGGCACCCCAAGGACACCGGCAATGGTCTCGGCGAGCGACCTCATAGTGTCGCCCTCGTCGGCTACCGGGTGAAGGACCGTGCCCGGCGTAGCGTCTTCGAGTGCGATGCGGAACAGCACGGCGGCGTCACGCCGGTTAACCGCCGGCCATCGCTGGGCGCCGTCTCCTACGTACGCCGACACGCCTGTTTTCTGCGCGGCGGCAATGAGCACCGAACAGAAGCCGTACTGCACACCACGCTGGTGCACGGAGCGTGGCAGCCGTACTACGGAGGACCGGACACCCTGGGCTGCCAGCGCCAGCACCGCGTCGGCGGTGCGACCGCGGCCACCGACAGGACCGACCGTGGTGTTGGGGTCCTCTTCAGTGGAGATGTGGCCTGGCATCATCGGCGTGAGGCCGGCATGCACGAACGGCTTGCCACTGCCTGCGAGCGCCGCCCCGAGCGTCTGGACGGCCCGCCCTTCCTCATCGATGCCCTGCTCCAAGTTGTTCCAGTCGTTGCTGAAGGCGAGGTTGATGACACCATCGGCCTGCGTGGCGCCGGTGCGGAGGCTGTCCAGGTCGGTGAGGTCGCCGTGGAGCGGTGTCCCACCAGCCGCGGCAACGTCCGCGGCTGCGGCGTCGGAACGGACGAGGCCAAGGACTTCGTGACCTGCAGCGATGAGTTCGGGCACTACGACTGAGCCGATGCTGCCGCTGGCCCCGGTGACGAACACGCGCATGGAAGGCTCCAGATGACTGCTGCGAACGCTGGGTCGCAGGAGAGGAATTGACGGTCGAGGCGCCCGGGCTGGCGGCGCTCGCCTTCGAAATTCCCCGAGGAACGGACTGCATATTCTCTCCCCTGCTCAGCATCCTACCAATGTGCACATTCCGTAATTTTGCGTTGCCCGTTGTGCAGTGCTGCTCCGATGAGCGCAGGCCCGCACCGCATACGGCCTTAGCTTCGGGAGTTCTGGAAGGGCGGGTAGACTCGGGCTGAGATGAGGTCAGTGGTGACCAATCATCGTTCACCTGCTGACACCTGGCGACTTTTGCCTTTTATGCAAGGCGTCCGACCCGGGGCATGCATTGCCGCGGATCGAGAATCCATCCCCAAAGGGAAATCGAGCTTACGCAGATGGGGCAGGGAAGATGAATGACTTCAAGCCATCTTCCGAGGATCTGGAAATCCTTGATCAGCTGAACAACGACTACGTCCTGTCGGATCAGCACAACGATGTCAAGCGGTTCAGTGAGTTTCTCGCCGAGGACTTTATCGTGCAGACTCCAGGCGTCACACGGAACCGTGCCGAGTTCCTGGAATACATCGCTAAGCCGCGCCCTTTCAAGGACCTTTCGGTAGATAACGTCAAGATCCGAATCCTCGGTGACGTTGCGCTCATACATGGCCGCAGCAAGTACACCGTGCTCGCTGATGGATCCGAGCAGGAGGCCCTCTACACGGACGCGTATCAGAAGCGTGGGGGGACCTGGGTCTGCGTCTCAGCGTGCGCGATAGCGCCGGGCACCTGATCTGCATGCGGGTGGCTGTGCGCGTGCGGGTGCAGTGAGGGCGCCGCGCAAGAGGAACCCGCTGCTCGTGGGCCCGGGAGACCTGGTGGCGAGCCTCTTCCTGTGCGGCCAGGCCGGTACGGACGACGACACCCCTAACCCATCTCGGGTTGCGTGAGATGTCGTCCACACCTTCACCGCATGCGGATGATTGTCTTTCCGCCGACCTTCTGGGACGGGTTGAAGGCGGCGACGGCGTCGTCGAGGCTCGCTACCTGGCCGATGTGTGTCCGCAGTTGTCCCGCCCGCACCCGCCGGGCGATCTCGCCCAGCTGAGCGCGGTCCGGGACGACTACGAAGTCGACCGCCAGGCCGTCGGCCGGCCGCACCTCCGGTGGGCCGGTGACGGTGACGAACGTTCCTCCACCTCGCACCAGCCGGGCCGATCGGGCACCGACGTCGCCGCCGAATACGTCGAAGACGAAGTCGACTCCGCCGACGTCTTCCAGCGTGTCGTTGTCCAGGTCCACGAACTCGTGCGCCCCGAAGTCGAGTGCGCTCTGGTGGTGGGCGGCGCGTCCGGTGCCGATGACGTAGGCACCGGCCTCTCGCGCGAGCTGGGCCGCCATCGATCCGACGGCTCCGGCGGCGCCGTGCACGAGCACGCTCTGCCCCACCGAGAGGTGCCCGTGCTCGAACAGGCCCTGCCAGGCTGTCAGGCCCGTCATCGCGACGCTCGCGCCGACCGTGAAGTCGATGTCCCCGGGCAGCGGCGCGAGGTTGCGCGCCTCGACGACGACGTACTGCGCCAGGGTGCCGTCACGGGTCCAGTCCGTGAGACCGAACACGCGCTGCCCGATCGACAGCCCTGCCGTGCCATAGCTGAGCGCGGTGACCACGCCTGCCACCTCGTGTCCGGGGATCGATGGCGTCCGATCCCGGCCGAGGCGATCGACCCAGGTCGAGGGCCACTCCAGTTCGTCCCCGGTGAAACCCGACGCGTGCACTTCGACGACGACGTCGCCGTAGTTCGCGCCGTCCAGGCCGGCGAGGCGCGCCGTATCCGGCCCGGGCCATTCCGTCAGCGTCATCCCCGCGGTTCCGGCGGCGGGGTCCGTGACCACGATCGCTTTCATCTGTGGTTCCTCCTTCTCCACAAGCTCTGTTCGCCCCCGCCGCCTGCTGCAGACAGTGGTGGGGAGGCCGCTCGCCTCGCGGGTCCCATGCCGTCTCGCCGCTCGCGCCCCGAGCGCACTGCGGCCCGGCACCGGGATCGGCCGGTGCCGGGCCGCGTCAGGCCGGAATGAGCACGATCTTCCTGCCTCCGGCCCGTCCGGCAACCACCCGGGTGAACGCGGCCGGTCCCTCGCTGAGCGGCAGGGGTTCCGGTGCGAGTTCCAGGGTTCCCGCCGCGGCTTGCTCGGCCAGCTGGGCGAGCTGCGCGCCGTTGGGCTCGATGTAGAGGTCCCAACTCGTGATGCCTCGCTCCTCCGGCGGCGCGTCGGAGGTCAGGGAGCACAGCCGGCCGCCGTCACGCACCAGGGGCAGGGCCTCGGCCGCCGTGCCGGCGGCGATGATGAGGGCGGCGTCGAACCCGCCGCGTACCTCGGTCGACCAGTGCGGGTCGTGGTAGTCGACGACGTCCTTCGCTCCCAGCCCGAGCAGGCGCTCGGCGGCGGCGGGAGACGCGGTCGCGGTCACCTCGATGCCCTGGGCCGCGGCGAGCTGGACGGCCAGGGCGCCGGTGCCCCCGCCTCCGTTGGTGATCAGGAGCCGCTGCCCTCGGCCGAGGTCGAGCTTCTCCAGAGCCTGTAGCGCGGTGAGCCCGTTGACCGGAAGCGCCGCGGCGTGTGCGGCGTCCAGGTCTGGTGGGCAGGCCGCCGCGTGATCCGCGTTGACCAGGACCCGCTCGGCCCAGAAGCCGCTCCCTCCGGGTAGCGGGGCTTCATGCGCGAGGACCCGGTCGCCCACCGCGAACTGGCTGACACCCGCGCCGACGGCCAGCACCCTGCCTGCGCCCTCCACTCCCAGCGCCGCCGGGAGGCGTAGCCCCACGTCCCAGCGAGCGTCGATTTCCAGTTCGTCCCACGGTCCGACCCCGGCGGCCTCGACCGCGACCAGGATCTGGCCGGGCTCGGGAGATGACGGTTCGGGCAGTTCCAGCAGGGCGACTTCCGTCTCCGCCTCGGACACACCGCATGCCTTCATAGTGGATCGTCGTCCTTTCACTCGGTCCAGCCGGCCAGGGGCACAGGCCGGAAACCCAAATCCGGCGGCGGTGTCGAAGGGGGACATTCCGCACGCCTTCACGGTAGATCTTCGTCTTCGTGCTCGGTTCGACCGACCTGTTCCAGATCCGTGGCTGCCCGAGGGTGGCCCGACGCTCGTCGCCGCCTACCAGGGGCCGGCCCCGTGCCAAGGTTCGACGGCCCCGCCGGGGGCCACGGCCGGTCAGACGAACGTGAACAGCTGGTCGGTTTCGAAGCGGGAGATGGGGCTGTTGTAGACCTTCGCGGGGTCGGGGTAGCCGAGGGCCAGCAGCACCGTTGTGGTGTGTCCGGTTTCGCGGATCTTGAACGCCTTGTCGACGCTGGTGGGGTCGAATCCTTCGAGAGGCATGGCTTCGACGCCGAGCTCAGCGGCCGCCATCATGGTCAGACCCATCGCGAGGTAGGTCTGCTTTTCCATCCAGTGGTTCAGGTCCTTGTAGCCGAAGTTGCGCAGGTTGAGGAAGTCGCGCGTCATGGATTCCCACCGCGCCTGCTTCGCCGGGTCAGGGAACCGGCCGTCGGACCGCTCCTTGTCGAACACGGCCTGGAGGTGGCCCTCGGGAAGGTCCGCCCTGGTGGTGAGGATGACGGTGTGCGAGGCGTGGAGGATCTTCTCGCTGTTGTCCTGGAACCGTTCGCCGAGGTTGGCCGCCAGCCGCTCCTTGCCTTCGGTGGTGGCGAGAACGTAGAAGTGGTTGGGCTGCACGTTCGTCGACGACGGCGTCGAGCGCAGGAACCCGAGCAGTTCCTGGAGTGTCTCCTCGGGGATCGTCTTGCTGGGGTCGAAGTACCTGGTGAGGTGCTTGTTCATGAGCTTGCCGAGGTCCATGTCATCCTGCCTTTGTGTTGTGTGATCGCGAGATGAAGAGTCTGTGATTCGTGCTGGTCCGGTCAGTTCTTGCTGCGGGCGAGCAGTTCGCTGACGCGGGCGAATTTCATGCCTGCCGTCGCCGAGGCGAGGTCGCCTGCGAGGAGCGCCTTCGTGGCTTCCTCGGCGGCCCCCATCGCGTGGGTGTAGAGCAGGGGCCCCAAGCTGATGCGCTTGACCCCCACCTGCTGCAGTTCAGCGACGGTGAGCACCTTGTCCGACGGAGACACCAGGACATTGACCGGTGTCGGGGCGACCGCGGTGACAATCGCGACGAGTGCGTCGAGGTCGGGTGGGAACGGTGCGTAGACCACATCTGCGCCCACCTCGGCGAAGGCCGTCAGGCGCCGGATGGTGTCATCGAGATCGGGTCGCCCCTGGATGAAGTTGTCGGTGCGGCCGGTGACGACGATGCGTCCCTTTGACGCGGCGACGGCGCTGCGGACCCGACGGACCGCTTCATCGAAGTCACGGATGGGCATCGCGGGATCGCCCGAGGTGTCCTCCACTCCGATGCCGGCCAGGCCGGACTCCACTGCGGCCTCGACGGTAACGGCGACGTCTTCGGGCGTGTCGCCGTATCCGTCCTCGAAGTCCCCGTTGACGGGCAGTCCTGTGAGACTGCCGAGCAGCCGCGCATGCTCAAGGTGCTCATCGCGGGTGACTTCGTGCCGTCCGTCGAGGCGGCCGAGCGTGGCGGCGATCGCCGCGGACGAGGTCGCGATCGCCTCGAAGCCGGCATCGGCCAGCATCAGCGCCGAGAGGCCGTCCCAGGCGTTGGGCATGACGAGGCCACCGTCGCGGGTGTGCAGCGCCATGAACTGCTCGTAGAGTTCGGAGCCCGGCATGTCGAGCCTTCCTGAATGATCGTTGACTCAGTGGGGGTGCCGGCGGCCGCACGGCGCTTTCTGACGCCGCGTCGGCCTCGACAGGCGAGATGCAGCGGGCCATGGACGACTTCCGCGCAGGGCCGGCGGTTCAGGGCGCGGGTTCACTGACGCACGGTCGTACCGGCGATTCGGCGGCGGGGATGTCGAGGTCCGTCTGGTTGACGTTGTTGATGAAGTTGGTGAGCAGGAACTGCACCGCCACCGCGACGATGGCCAGGATCTGAGCGTCGGTGTATCCGGCGCCCCGTACCTCCGCGAGGTCGGCGTCGTTGACCTGTCCACGGCTCTCGACCACCTGCTGAGCGAAGCGGGCGGCCGCAGCACGCTTGGGATCGACCGAACTTCCGACGCGGCCCAGCTCGATGTCGTCGCGGGACATGCCGCCGAATTCGGTGGCGACGTAGGTGTGCATCGCAAGGCAGTAGGTGCAGTCGTTGGCCTGCGAAACGGCCAGGGCGATGCTGTGCCGCGTCCTCGCGTCGAGCACCCGGCTCAAAGTGCCCTGCAGAGTCGTGACGGCCTCGAGAACCGCCGGGTTCGACGAGAGGGTCTTGAACATGTTCGGGACGAAGCCCAGCTGCGCACCAATGGTGCCGAGTATCTGCTGCGCGCCGGCAGACACATCCTCTGAAGCGGGAACGTTCAGTCGTGACACGGTGAATCGAGCTCCGATCGGGGTGTGAACAGTCGTCGAGCCCAAGCCGGGCTCGCTGTGCTTCGGAGCTCCACCGCAGGCTCTTCCGGCGCCCGCCACGACCTCGACGGTCGCGTCGCTGGCGCCCGGTGGCCTCCATTGAGGGCGGTGACTCCTCCGGTGCCGAGTTCCGGATCTCTCCATCGCCTCGAGCACCTCACAGAAAGGACTATACAGACCAGAATCCGGTGCGCAACCCCTCCCTCGGCAGGGAAACGTCCGCTAGGCCACCTCGGCGCGGCCCGAGCTAGGGCCAGACTTATAAGTGCGCAGGTCAAGTCCATGGGTGAGACCCCATGGCGAGCGACCCCGCTGGTCGGAGCGCGAGGGACCGGAGCGGCCTCGCGCCAGCCTTGTCTAGCCCGCATTCATTTCATAGGTGGACTATTTAGTCCACCTTGCGGTAAGACTCAGTAGGAACGACGACAAGGCCTGCTGACTCCGCTTGCACCTCGATCCGCCTCCGTCCCCAAGGAGGTACGACCCCGGGCGCCGGGGTGCCGCAGCGGGCGGACACGGACCTGGGCGATGCCGGCCAGGTCCGGCCCTTGCCCACAGGCTGCGCCGCGATCGCCACCCGCGTGAAGAATCACAAGGGGTCATCTCCCACCGATCAGCCTTCGTGGTCGTATTGGTGTCACAACTGATCCACCTGGAGAACGAGGGCGCCACGCTTGCCATGCACCGAACGGCCGAGCAGTACGAGTGAGTAACGTGCCTGAAGGAGACACCGTGTCCGCAACCAGCGATGTTCGCCGCACGCCCCGCGGCCTGGAGACCCGCTCGCGCATCGTCGATTCGGCAGCCAAGCTGTTCTACGTGAAGGGCGTCACCGCCACCACGCTCGATGACGTCCGGCTGGCCAGCGGAACGAGCAAGTCGCAGCTTTACAACCACTTCGAGGACAAGCGCGCGCTGATCCACGCCGTGATCGACGTGCAGTCGACGTTCGTCCTCGCCCGCGAGGAACAGCGCTTGCGCGGCGTGCGGACCCTCGCCGGTCTGCGCCGCTGGCGCGACGCCCTGGTCCAGGCGAACTCACTGCAGGACGGCTCGTACGGGTGCGCGCTGGGAGCGATGTCGATCGAGCTGTCCGACAACGACGAGAAGTCCCGGCAAGCGCTGAACGCATCACTCGACGCCTGGCGACGGATGCTCGTCGAGACGCTGACCCGGCTCCGCGCCCTCGGCGTACTCTCCGAGAACGCCGACCCACAGCGCCTGGGCACCGGTCTGCTCGCGGCCCTGCAGGGAGGTTACGTGCTCGCCCAGAACGCTCACAGCTCCGAGCCGATGGCCGTCGCCCTGGACATGGCGCTGGACCACGTCGCGTCCTTCGCCCGCACCTGAATCCGCTGCGCGGTTCCAGGCGTGCGCCTGTCTCCGCCGCCACACGCTTCGAGCGGCTGGTCCCGGCACGGCCTTGCCCGGCGCACGGACACATCGAGTCCCATGCGAGTCACCTCTCAGAAAAAGGGACCTTGAGGTCCCTTTTCGATCCTGCTAGCGTACGCGGCGGTAATCTGGCCCATGTGGCGGAACAGACGCGCGACAGAAACGACTCCCGGCTGACCGAGCGCGGGCGGGCAACTCGGGAGCGCATTCTGAGGGCTGCCGCCGACATGATGTACGTCAGGGGCGTGTCTGCCACGACCCTCGACGAGGTCAGGGCGGCCAGCGGAACGAGCAAATCCCAGCTCTACCGCCACTACCCCGACAAGGATGCACTGGTGCGGGACGTCGTCGCATTGCAGGCCACCGAACTGCTCAAACGCCAGCAGCAGCTACTCCAGCGGCTCAACTCCCTCCGCGGGCTGGAGCGCTGGCGGGACGTGCTGGTCGAACACAACGCGCTCCGGAACGGGGCGTACGGCTGCCCGCTCGGATCCCTCGCCGGCGAGCTGGCCGACCAGGACGAAGAGGCGCGCGACGCGGTCGCCCGCCACTTCGGCACCTGGGAGGGACTGCTCGTGGCCGGGCTCGAGCGAATGAAGGACTCGGGAGTCCTCAGGGTCGACGCAGACGCCGAAGAGCTGGCCACCGGCCTGATGGCCGCCCTGCAGGGGGGCTACCTCCTCGCCCAGACGGTCCGGGACGTCAAGCCCATGCGGATCGCCCTGGACATGGCGATCGGCCACGTCAAGGCCTACGCCGCGCCCACCGAGGGCGCTTCGCCTACGGAAGACCCTTCAGCGCGCTGAGTCGCCCACGGTTGGTGGGGCACCGAGGAGTCCCGGCGGCGCACCACGGACGGTCGTGTCGCCGTCTCCTGTGCCGGCACCTCCGCCGCGTCCCGGCAGCCACGGGTGTCCGGACGGGGTCAGGCCACGTCCGCCCGCACAGGCCGACACGGTCCGTTCTGCGCCCGTGCGCAGCTCAGCTTTCAGTCGAAGGCGGAGTACCAGTCGACACTAAGGGACTATTTAGTCCCGAAAATCGGTGGACTTGCGGTACCTTTGGAGAGGGCGGCCTTCTGCGTCCACGCACGTCGAATCGCTGCGTGAGCGGAGCGACTGCTCCGTAAACCCGGTCGGCGGGAGCTGCCTGCGGCAGAGCCGACGGGACGTTGTGGACCTGAACAGATTCCAGGAAACCGGATGCCGTCACCGCGGCCGCCGTGCGTGCACCGCTGTTCGTGCGGCGACGAGGAAGACGCCACCTTGGCCCGGCCGGTCGGGGTGCCCGACGAACGAGGAGTTGACCACCATGGACGGACAGGAGCTGCAGGATTTGGCGGGCGCCAGCACCGCTGACCTGCCCGGCGCCGACCTGGAGCACCGCATCGGCCCCGACTGGGACCTCTACAAGGTCGGCGGCAAGGTATTCATGCTCATGACCGACATGCCAGGGCATCCTGTCGTGATCCTGAAGGCCGACCCGGACGACGCCGCGGCCCTGCGGGAGCGGCACAAGGACATCACCCCCGGCTATCACATGAACAAGAGGCACTGGATCACGGTGGAGGGCGGGGGCACCGTGGACGAAGAGCTGGTGAGGGAGCTCGTGACCGACTCCTACCGTCTCGTGGTCCGCGGCCTTCCCAGGTCCGAGCAACCCGTGGATCCGCAGACCTTCGGCCGCCGGGCCTGACCGTCATCATGCCCGTCGAGTCTCCTGATGCCCGCAGTAGCGCCGCCCCAGCGCGGCTGCGACAGGCCATCGAATGATGTGATCCGAGCCGAGGGGAGTATGCGCCGCGCGCTTGCCGTCGCCGTGCGCGAGGCTGTCCGCAGCGGCCGCCTGACGCCGGGACGCGGCTGCCTTCCTTCTGTCGGCTCGCCGACGACCTCGGGCTTGCCCGCAACACCGTGGCCAACGCCTATGGCGACCTCGTCGCCGAGGGATGGCTCACCACCCGCGGAGGCTCGGGCACACTCGTGACAGACTCGATGATCACTCGGCCGGCCCCGGGCCGATCAACTGCCGAACTCTCCGGTGACACGTGCTACGACCTGATCCCGGGCAGCCCCGACCTCACCGCGTTTCCTCGTGCAGCCTGGCTAAATGCGGAACAGACGGAACACTGCGGCCGCCGGAACGTAGATCAGCATGCGCAACATCGTATGCAGCACCGAGCACGGCACCGCATGCCGAAAGCCCGGCCGTCATGAGGGACTGTCGAACGAGTGGGTCTGTTCCGTAGTCGGTGGTGACAGAAGGTGTGGTCAGCCCAGGAGGATGCGGTGGCGGAGGAGGGGAAAGCTCGCGCGGCCGGACATCTGGCGCTTGATCAGCTTCGTTTTGTTGTTGACGGCTTCGGTGCCGCCGTTGTGGTGCGCCAGGGTGAGGGCGGCGTCGGCTGCGGTAGCGCTTGACGGTGTTGAGAGCCAGCTTCAGGCGGCGCGCGCACTACAGAAGTCCGACTCCGCGCTCGCGCAGTGCGTGGACCTGGTGCCAGCGCTCGCGGGTGGTGGCGGCCTGTCTCCCTTCAGCCGGGGGCGGGCCCGATTTCGCCCAGCAGGTGCTGTGCGCGGCGACTTCTTTGCGTACGGCCTCGGCGAGGTTGTGCCACAGGTGCCGGCGGTCGCTGATCTGGACCGCGTCGGGCAGGGCTCGGCGGACCGCCTCGGCGTAGGTGGCCGATCGTCCCGGCACACCGCCTCGATGCCCGGATGCCCGCGCAGCCAGGCTTCCAAAGTGGCGGCCTCGCGGCCGGGCAGTACCTCGATCCGCTCACCGGTCTCGGCGTTGATGATGATCTTGGCGTAGCTGTGCCGGCGCCGCAGGGCGAGGTCATCGACCCCGATCACCCGCGGGATCCGCACTTCCGGCACGGGCACCCGCCGCAGCAGCCGCAGAGCGGAGGCGTACGAGACGGACACAGCCAGGGATTGATCCGGCAGGCAAGAACGGTGGCAACTCCCGCAACGGCAAACGCTCCAAGACCGTGCTGACCGCCGTGGGCCCGGTGGAGATAACCGTGGCCTACGACCGCGACGGTTCTTTCGAACCGAAGGTCGTCAAGAAGCGGCGGAAGCGCCTGACCGGCGTCGACGAGATGGTCATCTCTCTCGCCGCGAAGGGCCTGACCACGGGCGAGGTCCAGGCCCACCTGGCCGAGGTCTATGGCGCCGAAGTCTCCCGCCAGACCATCTCCACCATCACCGACAAGGTCTTGGAGGGCATGGCCGAATGGCAGAGCTGCCCCCCGATGCCGTCTACCCGGTGGTCTTCATCGACGCCATCCACGTGAAAATCCGCGACGGCGCCGTCGCCAACCGGCCCGTCTATGTCGCCCTGGCCGTCACGGTCGAGGGCCGGCGGGAAGTCCTCGGACTGTGGGCCGGTGACGGCGGCGAGGGCGCCAAGCGCTGGCTGCACATCCTCACCGAGGTCAAGAACCGCGGCGTCAGCGACGTGCTCATGCTGGTCTGCGACGGGCTCAAGGCCTGCCCCGAAGCGGTGGAGACCGTCTGGCCCCGGACGATCATGCAGACCTGTGTCGCGCATCTGCTGCGGAACTCCTTCCGCTATGCCGCCCGCCAGGACTGGGACAAGATTGCCCGGCTTCTCAGGCCCGTCTATACGGCGCCGACCGAGGAGGCCGCCCTGGACCGGTTCGCGGAGTTCGCCGATGCCTGGCCGGAAGTATCCGGCGATCGTGAAGCTGTGGGAGAACGCCTGGGTGGGGGTGCCCCCGGACGGAGTCTGGGGGAGAGTTCGCCCCGTTCCTGCGGTTCGACACCGAGATCCGCCGCATCGTCTGTACGACGAACGCGATCGAGTCGATGAATGCGCGGATCCGACGGGCGGTCAAGGCTCGCGGGCACTTCTCCAACGAGCAGGCCGCCCTGAAGTGCGTCTCCATGGCGGTCATGTCCCTCGATCCCACCGGCAAGGGCCGGGCCCGCTGGACCATGCGCTGGAAGACCGCGCTGAACTCCTTCGACATCACCTTCGACGGCCGCCTATCGGCTGCCCGTCAGTAACCTCAACTGCACCGATAACACCGCTCGTTTGACAGACCCGCGGGGAGGCAGCTTTTGGCTTCGGTGCTGCGTTGGCAGGCGTCCCACCTCGTGCCCGGTTGGCGGCCTTTCTGCCTGCCTGCTGGCGGTGAGTGCGTCCTCTACGGATGTGGCCTGGCGGTGCTTGCGGCAGTCGGAATGTCAGGTACATGTGCTGCTGGTGGTTGAACGCCGGAACGCCTGTGAAAAACGTGTATGCAACCTGAAGGTATGCTGTGGGCGAGATCGGCTGGCGGGGGGCCCGCCCGAACCTGGAGCGCGGTATGAATATTTCCTTCCTTATCCATGATGTTTTCGGATTGGGTGGGACGAATCGAACAACGATCAACTTGGCAGGCGCGCTAGCCGAACGCCATCAAGTGGAGATTGTGTCCGTGTTCCAGTCCACTGATACGCCGCTGTTCGCGATTGATCCGCGAGTCAAGGTGACCGCCCTGATCGACACGCGCGAGGTACCCGGGGCGCTTCGAAGTGAGCCAGCGCGGGTTTTCCCTGCAGGCGAGACCCGTTATCACCAATACAGCACGGTGACCGACGAGCGGGCCGCCGAGTACTTTCGTCGCAACAAGCCGGACGTGCTCATCGGGACGCGCCCGGGCCTGAACGTGTACGTCGCGCGCTTCGCCAGCAAGGGCACCCTGGCCATCGGGCAGGAGCACATCACCCTGGAGTCACATCCGGAGCCACTGCTGCCGGAGCTAAAGGCGAGCTACACAGGCCTGGATGCCTTTATCACAGTGTCCGAGGCTGACGCGGAGAACTACCGAGAGCACATGGCGGTTCCCGGGCTGCGCATTGTTTCCATACCTAACAGTGTGCCTGAGCCGTCGCTGCCTGCCGCGGACCCGAACGCCAAGACGATTGTCGCCGCAGGGCGTCTAGCAGCCATTAAGCGGTACGACTTGCTGGTTCAGGCCTTCGGCAAGGTCGCCGCAAATCACCCGGACTGGCAATTGCGGATCTACGGCGCCGGCGGCCAGAGAGGCAAGCTGCGCACGCTGATCAACGACCTCGACCTGTACAACCAGGTCCACCTGATGGGCCTCGCCTCTCCCATCGAGGCTGAATGGGTCAAGGGCTCCATCGCCGCGGTGACCTCTGAGAGTGAATCCTTCGGCATGACCATCGTCGAAGCGATGCGCTGCGGGCTCCCGGTCGTCAGCACCGACTGCCCGCTCGGCCCCCGCGAGATCATCCGCGACGGTGAGGACGGCCTGCTAGTCACACCCGGGGATGTCGACTCCATTGCCGACGGCCTGTTGCAGCTGATCGGTGACAACGAGACACGGGCAGCTATGGGTGCCGCAGCACGCCGTAACGCAGAACGATTCGATCCCGCAGCAATCGCCGTGCGGTACGAGGAGCTGTTCCGCGACCTTAGGCGGTCGTCATTGCGGGGCCGGCTGCTGGATCTCCGTGGTCGCCGACGGGACAGGGCTCGCATGGCCCCGCAGTCGTCGCACCATGACATTGCGCACATGAAGGGCACCGTTCATGCCGGTGCGGATGGCTCACTCCGTGTCGTGCTGGCGGCGGACGCTCCGGTGAAGGAGGGAGAGCTTCTGCTGGTCCGCCGAGGTGAGGAGCGCACTACTGTTCGTGTGCCGCTAGCTCGCGACACCGACGATCGCGTCTGGGCCCCCGTCGAGCGTGCGCTGGGACTGGGAAACGCTGTATGGGACCTGTGGATCGACCCAGCGAAGGGGCCGCGTAAGCGCCTGCGCAGCGATCTGCTTGATCTGCGCGGGCTGACAACCTTCCGTCCGAATGTGAATCACTCTCCGGTACGTGCGGTACTTCCATACAAGACGGTGGACGGGTACGTCGCGTTGACCTCCCGTGCAGCCGACGTCCATGCCGAAGTCCAGCGGATCGACGTCTACACCGAGACCGAAGAGATCGACGTGGCAGTGCAGATGTTCGGGACCGAGGCACAGGTTGAAAGCTTCACGCTGAAGCGCCGCGCCAGCGGGGACGAACTGGAGCTGGCCTGGCACTGTGATGCGGATGAACTGGCGCACGCGCGCATCTCTTCCGCGGCAATTTCCAGCCTGCACTTTGAAGAGCAGGACCTGTGGGATCTGTGGGTTCACGTGGCAGGCAGAGAAGAGTCGGTACGTGTGGCCGGCTGGTTCGGCGACGTCAAGGACCGCAAGAACGTGCACGTCTATCCGGTCACTGTGTTCGAGGACGCGCCTCGTGGGCGGACGCGGGTTCGGCCCTACTACACCGTCGACAACGAGCTCTCCGTCAACGCGCTCGACATGCCGTAGGGGGCCGCAGGTCGCCTCCCCGTCCGCCACGGACTGCTCGGCGTTGCCCTGCTGGCTCCTGGTGCGGACGGCCAGGTCCTCCTCGCCTGTGCCAGAGGACCTGGCCGTGTCTGTCGCACGGCAGGAGGCGGGTGGCCTGCCCGATGATCCAGATCTGCCGGGAGATCTGCTTCCCCGAGCAGTGGCAGCACCTTGCCAGCGGCGGAGCACAGGCGTTTATTTACCTCACCCACGCCGCAAATACAGTCGAGCCAGCCGGGGTTTGGAGAAGCCACCTCATCAGCCGCGCAGCGGAGAACCAGCGGTTCGTCCTGGCGGCGAACGCCGCGGACCCTCACCAGCACTGCCCCAGCATGATCATCTCGCCGCGAGGAGACGTACTCGCGGAGGTGACCTCCGGCGACACCGCCGTCGTCAGATCCACCATCGATTGTGAACAGTCCGGCAATTGGTACCTCGGCCAGTGGCGGCAAGACCTGCTGAGGCTGTCCTACGAAGGGCAGGGCAGATCGACGTAAATGGCGCTAAGCGCGGCTACTCACAGGCAGGCATTCGGAGGGTTCCAATGCCCGAGCCCACCATTAGCCGCGAGCCAGGGTGAGGTCGTCGAACAGGTCCTCGCCCACCACGCTCGTCGAGAACGCGAGCGAATGCGCCCGCCGGCGCCGGGGCCCGGCTACAACTCCGCCAGTCTCGACTTGCTCTTCGGGCAGGCGAGATGACGACCACGGCCACGATGTCAGCCGCGGCGACGTCGCAGGACAAGGTCGTCGCGTTTCACGGGGCAGCATGCAGGGCTCTCCAGGACGCCTTCCCGCCGCGGATGACGCCGGACACCTGGGTGGTCACCGCCGAGTCTCGCGACCAGGCGGTCGTCCGGCTCCGCGAACTCTCGGCCGGGTCGTCGAAACACACCCGCTACATCCGGGTGCGCGGAGCCGACTTGCTCATGCGATGGCTGGAGGCCTTCCCCGGGGAGACTTGGCAGCAGCGCCGGCGAAGCAGTAGGGCGGACGATCCCCCGCGGAGCTGGAGCGACCTTCCCACGTCCTGGCACGCCGGCCGCGGGGTCGGCACCTCGTCCTTCCTCTCCTCGGGCACTCTGCAGATTCCGGGATGAAACAACGGGAGAAAACGACCTCTGAGCGAGAGAGCATGCCGCATCTATCCGGACACCTCACTCCGTCCGTCCACTGTCCTGCCGGACACCCGAAGAGGAGGCCGGACACCGCGGACCGCCAGGGAGCGCGCGACCCGGGCCCGGCCCTTCGTTCCGCACCGATCCGGTGGCCGCCGAACGGCTGCTGTCACCCGTGACGTAGCCCTGGCCGCGCCGTACGGCGAGGGAACCCAGTTCATGTGGTACACGGGAGTCGCCATGCTCCTGAAGCGCCCCGGTGAGCCGGCGCCGCGCGGCTCCCTCGTGTCCGGGCGGACGCGCGGTGAACCAGGGGTGTCCGCCGTACAACCAACAGGCGGCCTCGCGTGTCTTCTGCACGCCCGGACGAAGATCCGGCTGATCGTGTGGGAGAGAGATGCACATCCGTACGGCCGCGGCCGCCGCCGCGGGCACCCTTGCGGTGCTGGCCCTGTCCGCCCCCGCCGCGCAGGCGGACACCCACAAGGGTGACACCGTCTTCACGTCGGTGACCTTCAGCAAGTCCACCCTTTATCTCGGCGCCAGCACGGCGCACGGCCTGACGGTCACGGCGACCGCCAAGGACAACTCCGGTATCAAGGACATCTACGGCGGCAAGCTGGTCAGCCCCGCCGGCCGCATCGCCTTCGCCAGGAGCGCCGACTGCACCAGGCCCTCCTCGACGACGATGAAGTGCGTCTTCAAGTACCTCCTGGACCCGGACGGCGCCGACTACGAGAACCTCGAGAACGCCGACGCGGGCACCTGGCACCTCGACGCCGAGGCCGCGGCCAAGGACGGCGACTACTACGGGCTGACCACCAGCAAGACGATGAAGGTCAAGCGCTACGCCCGGCTCACCGCCACCCAGGCGGGCCCCGAGCCCGTCGCCAAGGGGCACGCGCTCACCGTGACCGGGACCCTGACCCGCGCCGACTGGACCGGCGGCGGCTACGACGGCTTCGGCGCCCAGCACGTCGCCCTCCAGTTCAAGAAGGCCGGCTCCTCGACGTACGGCACCGTCAAGACGGTGACCACGGACGGAAGCGGGAAGCTGCGGACGACCGTCACCGCGCACTCGGCCGGCACCTGGCGCTGGCGGTTCGCCGGCACCGGCACCACCGGTGCGGCCAACGCGACCGGGGACGGCGTCGCCGTGAAGTAGTCGCCCTGAAACGGCGGCTCCGGGCAATCCCGGCGGACCGGCTCCCAGGCCTTCGGGAGCCGGTCCATGCCGGTCCGTGTCGGTCAGGGCAGGTACGCCGGCAACACCGCCGGCACGCTGATCCGCCGCGGCTTTCCCGTGCCGTCCGCCGGGGTCTCGTACAGGTCCGCCCCGTAGTCGCCCGGCAGGGCGTAGACGACCGTGTGCGCGTCCTTCCGGAGCGCCTGGTCGTCGACGCTGCGCGGCTCCGCCAGCGGGGTCTCGCGCATGGTCCGGAGGTCCAGGACGTACAGGTGCCAGGGGGCGTCCTTCGGGAGGCCCTTGACGCGCTTTTTGTAGGCGACTCGGGTGCCGTCGGGGGACAGGGAGGGGCATTCCACGTTCGGGTGGAGGGCGGTGACCGTGCGGCTGCGCAGGTCGCCGCGGACCAGGTACGTCGACCCCTTCGTCGCCAGGGTGGCGTAGACGGCGACCGGTAGGTGGCCCCTCCGATCCGTAGTTGGCCCCAAGGCCTCGGCGAACGCCCTGGACGCCCTGCGAGACGGCCGCCAAACCTACCCGGACGATCTTCGAGTGTCAGCGGACGTGAGCCTCCTGGCTTCTTGCACAATCCCCTCATGGAGCCGCTGCCTGTCCCCTGCCCCGCCCACCTCATCCCCGTCGCCAGTGGCACCGGGGCCTTCCACAAGGCATACAGGCAGGCCATGGCGCACAGCGCCGTGTTCATCGCCATCGAATCCGAGGGTCCACGGTGGACCGTGAAGGCAGACACACTCACCGCCGGCTCCGGACATGCTGTCGACGACACCGTGAACGATGCCATCCGGGCCGCGATCGTCCGCCTGGTCCACAACCACGAGGCCGGGACGGACGCCTACACAGGGCCGATCTACTTCATGATGCACGACGTGCCGAGCGAGGAACGGGCCCGTGAACTCGCGGCCGCGCTCCACGCCGCCCTGTATGGCGATCTGGAACCTCTCAACCGCGCCGTCCCTCCTCCGTCCTGACCTGAACGGCCAGACCAGGACTCGCTGGGGCCACCAATTGATCCTCACGCGGGCCGACTGCAGATCCTCGCAACCCGCCGACCTCATCGACGCCCGAGAGCACGGGTGTCCCTTCTCAAATGATCTGACCCCACGCCGTGCTCGTGACCTGCGGCGACCAGATCAGCTGCAACTGGCAGCAGCTAGGGATCTCAACCTGTTTGGCCCGGCGTGTGCGGATGTCGCACGTCGTCCCAGATGATCTGGTCGTCCTGGTGCCCCTCCCGCGACGGTCGTCTCGCGGGACGCAGGTCTCCGGTAATCTCCGGCTCTCCGTGACCTTCGCGGAGAGCTGGAGAGAGGCGGACGCATGTCCTCAGTCGAGGAACCGGGGACCGACGGCGTCGTGGATGTGGCGTCCGGGTTGGTCATCGCCGAGAGCTACTCGTTCAGCCTGGTCGACACCGCGGTTCCCGTGCAGGCGAACGCGACGGACCGGCAGCCGGTGCCCGGCAGCCTGGTCACCGTCACCGTCGGCGCCGGTTCCGTACTCGCCACGTTCGCCAGCGCGGTGGAGACCCACGAGCCATACGTGGACCTGGAGTGCTGGACGGCCGAACCGCTGCACGGACCGGGCGATGACCCCTGGGAGGTCAACGCCCGCGAGACCCTCGTCGTGCCTGCCGGTCACCTCGCTCTCATGTCGGGCGTGTCCGGCCAGGAAGCGCCGTTCACGCTTACTGTCCCCCCGGGCCCCTACCAGATGGCCGTGTGGTGCAGAGGCCGCGCGGACGCCCGCGCCGCTAGAGGGAGCTTTCCTTACGGTGTCGAGCACTGGCTGGTTCGCCTCTGGCCGGACACCGGACACCGGGCGGACCAGATCATCTGAGGCAACGAGCGACTCGGACCAGATCAACTGAGACAGGGACCAGATCGACAGAGACCGCACAACGGGGCCATCTATCGATCGAAGTCACAGCGTTTGACCTGTGACAGCGAAGTCGGGATGGGTGCCACCGAGGATGGGGAATGTGCCCGCTCCGACAGCGAACTTGGCACGTCGCCGGTCACCGGTACAGGGGCTTCGGGTGAGGCAGGGCACAGAGTCCGCCGCACCCGGAGTTGTTCGGCTCTCAGCGTTCGCAGCACGACGCTCCTGAACTTCAGCGCTTTTCGGCCTGCAGGCGGCCGACGTAAGCGTCGGCCTGCGAGCGGCGCTCCATTCCCAGCTTGGAGAACAGGCTGGACACGTGATTCCTGACGATCCTCTCGGCGAGGTGCAGTCGCTCGCCGATGACCCGGTTGGTCAGGCCCTCGCCGATCAGGTCCAGGACTTTCTGTTCCTGCTCTGTGAAGCTCGCCGGGCGGTCGGTCCCTTGGGCGTCCTTGCCATCACGTAGGCGCGCCAGCACGCGAGCGGTGGCGGTCGGGTCGAGCAGTGACTTACCGGCTGCCACATCGCGGACTGCCGAAAGCAGTTCGTCGCCGCGGATCGCCTTGAGTACGTACCCCGCGGCGCCGGCCATGATGGCGTCGAAGACGGCCTCGTCATCCGCGAACGAGGTGAGCATGAGAGCTTGGATGTCTTCGTTCTGTGAGCGGATCTCGCGGCAGACCTCGACGCCGCTGCCGTCCGACAGGCGCACGTCCAGCACGGCCACGTCAGGGCGGGTCGCGGGAATCCTCACCAAAGCGCCTGCGGGGGTGCCCGCTTCCCCGACGATCTCGATATCCTCCGGGGCCGGGAGCAGCTCGTGAACGCCCCGCCGCACGACCTCGTGGTCATCCAGCAAGAACACCGTGATCTTTCCGTCTTCGCTCATGTCGGCAGTCGCCCTAAGGGCTGTCCCGCAAAATGATCTGGTCGGTCTGGCCGCGTTCGTCTAATGGACGGCGTGCTCGCTCACCCGGCGAGTGCGAGGTTGTGCAGGCGGGCGATGCCGAGCATGGCTTGGTGGACGCCATCGCCTTTTAGGCGGCAGTCGCGGAGGATCTTCCAGCTCTTCATGCGGGCGAAGGTGTGCTCGACGCGGGCACGGACCTTGCGACGGGAGGCGTTGTGCTCCTCTTTCCATGCCAGCAGTTCCGCCCGGCCTTTCTCGCGGCGATGGGGGATGACCAGGCCGGTACCCCGGTAGCCGCCGTCCGCGATCACCGTCGCCCTTCCAACAGCGTCCTTCGCGCCGGACAGCTCCCATGCCTTGCAGTCATTGCGGTTGCCGGCGACTGGTCGGCCGATCACGACAATGAGCCGGGTGTCGGCGTCGATGACGACCTGGTGGTTGGTGGAGTACCTGTAGTTCTTGGACTGCTCGGCGATGGTGTGGTCGCGGGTGGGGACCAGGGTTCCGTCCACGATCAGCACGGTGCCCTTGCGGAACTGCTTGCGTTGCTGGAGCGCGAGCGAGGGCCCGAGACGGTCGATGATGCGGTCGGCAGCAGACTTCGAGACTCCGAACAGCGGGGCGAGCTGCCGCAAGGTCAGGTTCGTCCGCCAGTAAGCGGCGACCAGCAAAACCCGGTCCTCCAACGGCAGGCTCCACGGTCGTCCTCTACGGACCGCATCCGCTCCTTCACGGCGCAGCGCGGTGATCAGTTTGACGAACTGACGCGGGTTCAGCCCAGTGAACGGGGCTATCCAGGAAGGGTTCGACGCTGTGATCACACCAGACACAGCAAGATCATTTCACGCCCTGCACTCGTGCCGGCCGCGGTAGTTAGGAGGAGGAGTACCTCTGCGGCTCAATAGCCTTGAGCAGGCACTCGCGGTCGGCCGCGCTGATCAGTCCGTCTGGAAGAGTCTTGTCCTCCAACAACGCCTGCAGCGCAGGAGCGTGTGTGGCGAAGGCGGCCCTGCACCATGCGCGTTCCGGGTGATCGCATTCGTTGCCGAGCAGCAGGACCTGGCGTTCGTTGTCCGCGTCGACAGGTTGAGACAGCTCTGCGGCAACGACCAAGAGGTCGACCATGCCGGAGCGCACCACGATGTCAGGAAGTGCTGCCAGGCGGATCAGGAAGGGCAGGGCGGCCGACATCGCCGGGCTCACGTGAAAGACGCCGTTCATCAGCACGTTGTCCAGCACGCGCAGGGCCTCGGGGCCGGCTACCTGATCGAGGAGACCACGGAGCAGCACCGGGAGCTCAGCAGGGCACCCGGGGATCTGCGACCAAGCGACATCGGTGCAGCCCAAAAGAGCGGGGTGGGCGTATTCAGCTTGCTCTGCCTGCGGGTACTCGCGGAGGAACCAAGCAACGGCAGCCTCCTTGGCCGCCGCATCCACTACGCACATCCTCTGCCCCTGCCCCGAGCTCGCACGACATCGCCCCGAAGGGCGTCCGGATGAGACTCTCGCCCCTGGCGAGCGTCGAAGGCAAACGCCGCGGTCAACAGCTGATGCCCCCTGCCCTGGGGGTAGTGGCGTGACAGCCTGCACCACATTCCGGGACAGCCCTTAGCCAGCCTTCGATGAATCCAGGGGAGTCGCCCTGGCCGGCCCGCTCCGATGCGACATGCGGAGATGAGCAGCGCTGACCCGCCACCTTCCCTGTTCGCTGTCGGAACTGGCGTACCTCCCAACATCGGTGACAACCGTCCCGACTTCGCTGTCACCGGTCGGCGTTGATCAGGATGCGGTCATGGCGGAGGGGTTTTCCAGGGTCGGCGTCACACACGGGCCGAAACGTGGACCTGTAGAAGGTGAATGGCGGGGTGGGCCCGGCCCATCTCCGGGTGCGCCCTGTGGCGAGCATCGCAGGCCGGCCCGAGGAGACCCTTGACCAGGCCGGAGAGGCCCCTTCCGTGGGCTCCTTCCGTCACTCCCTCCGCGCCGTGTCGCCAAGGGTCGGGTGTTCTTGCAGGTCAGACCGGGCGGGCAGGGGTCGTCGCAGGTCCGACAACCCTCATGTAGATGTAGCCAGGCAGCCTCAGCACGGGAGGACTTCGGCCGGACCTTGACGCCGGGAGCTTCTGCAAGCGCTCGGGATCTTCCTGAGGGCTACGTTCGACCAGTTGTGGAAGCTGACCTGGTCGGACAACCAGCACGACAAGCTCGTGCGGGACAACCTCCTGGATCTGGAGGACCACCAGCTGGTGCGGATCGGGTTGGTACGAGAGGACCAGCGGCAGGTGTGGGTGCTGACCAGGCGTGGACAGGGCGAGGCGAAGAAGCTGCTGGAGCCGAAGGGCATACGGGTCTCGGCGCTGCGTGAGAAGAAGTACGACCCGGTCACGGGGAAGGTGCTCGGGGTGAGCTACGACGGCCACGCCGCGGCCGTCACCTCGACGGTCGCTGGTTCCGGCTGGGCCGCACTGAGGGCCAGGAGCATGCGCTGTACGCCGCGGCGGAGAAGGACACCCTGCGCCAGCAGCTGGCCGGCTGGCTCGCCGCGGCGGGCATCCCGGTCCTGGTGGTCCGCGGTTTCGGCTCGCAGTCGTACGCCGACGTCGTCCATGACCGCGTCACCGCCGACCCGCGCGTCGCCGTGCTCCTGGTGGTCGGGGACTTCGACTGCTCGGGCGAGGACATCGAGCGGGACTGGGTGGCACGGACGGGCTGCTGGAGCCGCACGGAGCGGGTGCTGCTGACCTATGAGCAGGTCCGGCACTGCGAGCTGCCCGCGACCGAGGGCAAGAGCGGCGACCTGCGCTGGCCTGGACTTCGCCCGCCGCTACGGCTTCGGCCCGGCCCGCCCGGTGCGGTGGGAGGTGGAGGTGCTGGAGCCGGCCGAACTCCAGCGCCTGGTCCTGGCCGCGGTCGACCCGTAGGTCGACCGCGGCGTCCTCGCCCGGCAGGTCGCCCGCGAGGACGCCCAGCGCCGCGCGCTGGCCGCCTTCCTGGGTGGCTGGGACACGGCGGCCGGGGGAGCACCGGCGTAGGCCGCCCTGCCATGGTCGGGTCCGTGGTCGGGGCGACCGCAGACCCGACCACGGACCCGACCGCGCTGGTCTGCACCCGATCCGTCGCGCCAGGGGCGTGCGTGTCCGAAGTGGCCTGCCATTCGATCAAGCGATCTAATGGCGGCATGGAGGCGACCGCCTTCCCCGGCGGCCTGGTGCAGACGCAAGCCGACTGGAACGCCGCCTCTGGAACGCCACCTACGACGCGCTAGCCGCACCCCGCCCCCGCGACACCACCGTTCTGCGTCGCCGCCTGCTGCTCCTGTCCGTACGGCTGTGGTGGCGCCCCTATGGGGAGACCGCCCCCTCGGTGCCGGCGGCACGCTCCGAGCTGCGCCAGCCCGCCCGCCTCCACGGAGCCGTCCGGGCCGCGTGACCGGCCGCCCCGGTCGACCAGGAGCACGTGGGGTTGCGCCAGGGATTGCGCCTGTCTGTTGCGCTGGGTGTTGCGCCAAGGGTTGCGGTAGGTGTTGCGCGGCCCGCAGGAACGCCCCCGCGTCCGTGCAGGTCACCGCATGGTTTTCCCGTGGTCGGGGCGCTGACATCCCCTCAGCAGCCACGATCCCGCACAGAAAAAGAAAGACGGAAGGAAAGGAAAGGGTGGGTGGCAGCATCGGGGATCGGGGGCGCGCTCAGCCGGTTGCGCGGCGGCCGGGCCCGCCGCGCTGGACCCGCCGTCGGCCCGGCGGCGGGCCGGACGGAATTCGCCGGCACCCGGTGCTGTCCTCCGGGCACTGAGCCCCGCCAAGGGGTGAGGCGGGAAGCTCCCGCCAGACGGAGGTACTGCTGTGACGGTTCGCTTCATGGGTGGCCCCTTCGCCGGGATGGAGCTGGAGACCACCGACGCCTCCTGGCCCGGCGGCTGGTTCGCGGTCGGCGACACCGCCGGTCTGTACGTCCCGGTGCACCGCGACACTGCGACCGGTGTCGTCCTGGCGGAGGTCCGGGTCACCATCCCGCGCCGCTGGTAGCGGCCCACCAGCGCCATGACGTGGGAGCCCCCGGGCCCTGACACCGGGCCCGGGGTCGGTCAGAGCCGGGGCGGTCGGTAGTCGTCGCCCTCGGCCACCGTGTGGTCGCCGCACAGCCACGCCGACCACACCCGGTCCAGGGGTACGTGGCGGCCGGCCTCGAGCTCGTAGAATTCCGCGTCGATGGAGGACTTCGGCAGCTTGTCGGCGGCGGCCAGGTCCTCATCGGAGGCGTCGTTGACGTACGGCTCGGCTGCCGTCTCCGGGAGCTTGTCCGCGAACGCCTGCGCCTCTTCCGCCTTCTGGTGGAACGTCATGACCGTACGCAGGTTGTACGCGGCGGCGTGCTCCAGGAGCGCGGTCTGCAGGAGTGCGAGGCGCCGGCCCCGCCGGGCCTCCTCCGACTCCCCGGTCACGGGGGAGGGGTCGCGGATCTCCAGGACGTCGATCTCGAACCCGGCGAGGATCTCCCGCTCGATCGCCTCGGAGAGATGGAGCTCGGCGAGCCACGCGCCGTACGTCCCGTTCGGCTCATCGGCCATGGTCGCGATCTCCGCCTCCTGGCCGTCCGCGCCCTTCTGCGGGCGGGCCGCGGCGAGGATGCGCGGCGTGGCGGTCAGGTAGAGCCGGAAGCCGGCCGGGATGCGGGTGTTGTCGTGGATCGCTGCCCATGGACGGCCGAGATCACCGGCGGTTCCGTGGGCCTCGTCCGTTTTACCGATCGTTGAGGCGTGCGGGACGAGGCTAGGCTGGTTTTCTTCGCGGTGGACATGTGTGTGGCGTTGGCGCGGGTGGTGCGGTCGTTAGTCGTCGTCGATGTCGTCGAAGATGCTTCGCGCGGGAGGTTCGTTTGCGGGTGCGGAGCGACCACGCCCTCGTACACGTCGAAGAACAGCACCAGCACCAGCCGCGGCCGCCGCCGTGCCGCCTCCGCCGGCTCCGCCAACTCCTCCAGGAACACCGGGGTGGAAACCCCCACCGGATCCATGACGAGCCGTACGGCGTCGTGGGTTCACAGCCGGGCGCCCGAAGCGGCCCGCAGCCGGTCCGCGCCCTGGGCGCCCTGGGCGACCTGGTGCGGATCGACGGCGCCGGCCAGAGCCCCGACGACCGGGACCATCCCCGAGCCGGCCAGACCCGCCTGCGCGGCGACCGACGCCGGGAGCGAAGCCGCGGCCGGCTGCGCGCCGGCGTCCTCCGCGGCCGTCTGATTCTCCCGGGCCGACCGCACCTCGCGCCCGCGCGGGCGCAACATTGCCGGCAGCTGGTCGAACCGACGCAGCCCAGACCCCGAAGGCCAAGCCGGCCGCCGATCCCGTCCATCGCCTCCACGGCACTGTGCACATTCGCGTCGACACATACCGCAACTGCGCCCCGTTCACGGGTGACCGCCTCTCACCGCCGCAGCAGCGACGTCTCGCCCACGTGGGCGTTGTCCCGCACACGGAACAAAGAACGGGAAGTCGTCGTCCAACGGATCCCGGGCAGGGTTCCCCCGGGAACGCGTTCAGCTCGCCGCGCCGACCCACGAAGCCGACCCGGCGGCGCCGCCGGATCAACTCCTGCCGTGACGGCCGCTGTTCTGGCTTCCCGCACCCTGGCCATCAGCATGGCAAGAGGTGCCCCTCGGCCGTGAGGCCGAATGGCAGACGCTTTCGGCAGCGGGGGCCCGCCGCGCCTGACGGTGAGCCGGGTGCCGGCGCCAGGGCGCCCGCGCCGGGCAGGAGAAGTCTCCCCGAGGGCCGCTCACCCGCCACAGCGTGAGGAAGACACCGGGCGGGCAGGCCACGGCCCCCGCAACTCCCGGCGCCGGATCGCCCTCGGCATCGGAGCGGCTCAGGCGCCGGGTGGGCGGAAGGCGACCTGACGGCGGGTGGCCTCGTCGATCTCCTCGACGGTCAGGAGCGGGGTGGCCCGGGTGCGCAGCGCCCCGCTGGCCTTGACGCCGAGGCTGACCGCAGCCATGGCGACCGGGTCGGGGAAATCGAGGATGGCTACGAAGTCGTCCTCACCGAACGCGAAGTACAACGCCTCGACGGTGCCGCCGAGACCGGCCACGACGTGCTCGACGGCAGCCCGGCGACCGCTCGCCCCTTCGTCGAGCACACCTCTCGTGCCCTCGGGCGTATACGTGGCCTGGACGAGGAATTTAGGCATGGGGCGCTCCCTGGACGCGGCGTGTCCGATGTGCACGGAGGACCTTCCCGCTGCCGCACCCCCGGCAAATCACCGGACCGCCGGATTCACCCCTGAGGCCGGTCGGCCTGCACCCGCACGCCTCGGCACGGGCGCCCCGCTCACCCGGAGAGCGCCCAGCCTCCTGAGGCACAGACGCCCGGAACCGCCAGCGCGGCGAAGCCGGGCGAACGCAGGCCGGTCCTGGGACCGACGTGGTGCAGCAGCGCCGGTGCACGGCGGGGGACGCGGACCCACCCGTAGCCGGCGGGCCCAGCTCGTCCTCCACCCGGGCGAACGGGCGGCCCGCAGCACGGGCCGCACTCGCCTCCGTCCTCCCACGCCCCCCGGCCGGGCCCTTCCGCCGGCCCCGCCCCGCCCCGCCGAAGTCGCCGCACCACAGCTCAGGCAGGCCGGCCACCGGGCCGATCCACCATTTCACCTCGGCCATCCAGGCGATCGCCCAGCACAGGGCGTAACCGAAGGGGAGCAACGCCGGACCGTCGTACGGGTTGAGCCACACCCGCAGCAGGAGTCCCGGACGGACGGCGGCCCGGATCGTCGTGTACCCCTCGGGGCGCCGCTGGGGCCGGGCCGCGTCCGGGTCGAGCCGGCCGCCGACGTCCAGGAACGACAGAGAGCGGCTCAGGGGCACTGCCCAGCTCAGCGGGCGGATGCGGCACCGTGAATAAAATCCGCGCCGGACAGGCATAGCAGGGCGGCTGCGCACACGTCAGCACAGGTACAGGGCCCGGACACCAGGTGGGCCCGGGCGAAGAGAAGGTGACGATGGATGCGGAACTGGGCGAGAGTTTCCGGGAGTTCGTGGACGGCCGGTCCTCGGCACTGCTGCGGACGGCCGTGCTGCTGACCGGCGGCGACCGGCACGCGGCCGAGGACCTGCTGCAGAACGCCCTGATCAAGGCGGTGGGCCGCTGGCACCGCATCGACGAGCCCGAGGCCTACGTACGGCAGATCCTCTACCGGCAGCAGATCGGCCGCTGGCGCCTGAAGTGGCGGCGCCGCGAACTCAGCGTCGCCGAACCCCCGGAGAGCCCGCCCGGCCCCGACACCGCGTCCGCCGCCGAACTCCGCCTCGTCCTGCGCACGGCCCTGTCCCGGCTCACCGCCCGCCAGCGGACCGTACTGGTGCTGCGCTACTTCGAAGACCTGCCGGAGGCCGACGTGGCGCGCCTGCTCGGCATCTCCGTCGGCACCGTACGGTCCACCACCCACCGCTCGCTGGCCCGGCTGCGCGCCCTCGCACCCGAACTGGCCGCCCTCGACCCGGAGCCCGGCCGCGCGCAGCCGCCGTCCCGTGACTACTCGCCCGTGGAGGTGCGGCCGTGAACATCGAGGAACTCATGCGCCAGGCGCTGCGCGAACAAGCCGCCGCGCAGCCGCCGGCGGGAGCGGGCCTCGCCGACCGGGTACTGGCCGTCCGCCGGCGTCGCCGTACCCGCAGACTCGCCTCGACGGCCGCAGCGACGGCCGCCGTGGTCGCCGTCGCGGTCGCGGTGCCGCTGCTGGACGCCGGGAAGAGCGACGTGCGCCCGTCCGGGGTCGTGCAGCGGAACGGGATCACCGCACACCCGGACCAGTCGCCGCCGCGCCAACTCGTCGCGGCCGGGCAGACGGTGCTCGCCGCGTACTACACCTCGCGGACCGTGCCCCTGACGGACGACAGCGGGATCGGCGTCCGCACGTACCGGCTGCTCGACCCGCGGACCGGCACCTACGTCAAGGACACCCGGTGGGCCTTCGCCGCCGTCGCGCCGGGCCTGCGGACAGCCGCCGTGCTGGAGCAGACCCTGCCCGTCCGCCGGATCGGCCTGCTCGACCTCGCGACGAGGAAGGTCGAGCGGTGGATCCCGGTCAAGCACGGGGTCGGCGGACTCGCCTTCTCGTACGACGGGACCAGGCTGCTGGCGACGACGTACGACGCGAACCCCGACACGCGGGGCAGGGTCGAGAACGTCAAGGGCGGCCTGGGCTGGGGACCCGCGTCCACCCCGTCCAGCCGGACCGGTTTCTACGACATCGACGTGGCCTCCGGCAAGGGCACCTGGACCGGTGTCGAGGCCGGCAGCGACACCTTCGCACGCGCGGACTTCTCCTACAGCCGCACCGGCGGTCAGGTCTACGCACAGGTCATCGGAGACCGGGACGGGATACAGCAGTTCTACAGCCTCGACGGCGAGAAGATCGCCGCACCGGCGGACGAGCGGTACCTGCGAGCGGACGTCGGCGCCCGCCTGTCCCCGAACGGCCGGTACGCCGCGCTCGGTCTGACCAAGGAGATCGCCCCCGGGAAGTCGTACTCCTCGATCCGCGACCCCCGCACCGGCAAAGAGGTCACGAAGGTCCGCGGCGCCGAGCTGCTGGCCTGGGCCGACGACCGGCGGCTCATCGCCTGGGAGCGAGCCGGCGGCCTGGACGAGCCGTACCGGCCCCGGCTGGTACTGGTGACCATCGGCAGAGACGGGACCGTGCCGCTGAGCGGCGTCCAGAAGGAGACATACGTCGACATCAATGCGTGGCAGCCCGTCTTCGCCCGCCGCTGACCAGCCGGCCACCCACACCTCCCACACCGCCTGTCGATTATTCGTCTAAGGGTTGTCCCGCTTTTTGTGCGTCCGCGTCCATCGTGTGGTGGTGCGGACCCTGACCGAGCGGCCGACTGGCCAGATCGGGCTCTAGGAATCCGGTTGGGCCCGCCCGCGGACGATGCGTATCCTGGCGGACCATGTGCTACCGGGCGTTCAACGGCGCCTTCAGGCACTACGTATGCATCGCGTGCCGGCTCTCCTTCAAAGGCAGCACATGGCCGATCCGGAAGCGAATCTGTCCTGGCTGTCGTGAACCGCTCGTCTTCGCCGGCCACGACTTTGCTGCGCCCCGGCGACGCGACACGAAGGCATGGTCAGTCGTTGCGACTGTGCTCGCGGAAGGGCTGACCTATGATCACCGCCCCGGCTGCGGCTGCTCGCGGCTCCCCTCTTTCCGACCCCGGACCCGAGCTCAGGTGCGTGTCCGGCGCCGCGCAGCCGAGCGGCTGGACCTGCCTCTTTCGGTGACTCTCGCTCGCCGCGACGCCTTCACCTCGGAGAGCCGCGAGGAGCAACCGCCCTCTTCGTCGACCGCGAAGCGCGATACGACCTGAGCGCAGCGTCGACGCGGCATGCCGCGCCGGCCATGTGAGCGGTCAGGGCGTGGTTCGCCTTGAGAAGATCCCGCTGTGGCTGGAGTGATCACGGCAGCGGACCCGTCCTGGATACCCCCGTTCACCGGGCTGCGCCCGCGCGACTTGCGAAAGCCGGTCACGCTGTTACGCCGAGAAGGCGCCGATCGAACTCGCCGCGGGCGTCCCTGGTCACTGCCGCTGGAAGAGCGGGTGCTCCTGGTCACCGCGTACTGGCTGAGCTTGATCCACTTTGGCGGACGTCCGAGATCAGGGGTTCAGCCGCGGTGACCGCTCGGTCGGTCAGATCGCCAAGGACTTCGATCTGACCGGGACCGCGGTGCGCGACTGGGTGAAGCAGGCCGAGGTCGACGCGGGCGACCGGGACGGCCTGACCAGCAGCGAACGCGAGGAGCTGGCCGCACTGCGGCGGGACAACCGCCGCCTGCGCGAGGACGTCGACATCCTCAAGCGGGCCACGGCTTTCTTCGCGAAGGAGACCCGGTGACGGTGCACCCGCTCATCGAGGCGGAGAAGCGCGCAGGTCACAGCATCAAGCGAGCGTGTGAGCTGCTGAAGGTCTCCCGGACCGCCTTCTACGCCCGCCGCACCGGCAAGCCCGGCCCTCGGGCGGTCCGTGACGCCGAGCTGGCGCAACAGATCGCTGACGTCCATACGAGATCGCGTGGAACCTACGGCGCCCCGCGCGTCCACGCCGCGCTCAAGCGGGCAGGCGCCCGATGCGGGCGTCGACGCGTCGCCCGGTTGATGCGGGCGGCTGGACTGCAGGGCCGGCATCGCAGGCGACGGCACTTGACCACGGTCCCCGATCCGCGGGCTGCCCTGCGGCCCGATCTCATCGTCCGGGACTTCCAGCCCGACGCCGGCTCGCTGGACACCCGCTGGTGCGGCGACATCACCTACATCGCCACGGAGGGGGGCTGGCTCTACCTGGCCACCGTCATCGACACAGCCTCGCGTCGCGTGGTCGGCTGGGCAACGGCTGATCACCTGCGGACCGGCCTGGTCGCCGATGCCCTCACGGCCGCCTACCGACAGCGTCGCCCCACCGGTTTGGTGATCTTCCACTCGGATCGCGGATGCCAGTACACCAGCCAGCAATTCGCCGTTCTGGCAGACCAGTTGGGGGTTCATCTGTCGGTCGGCCGCACCGGACAGTGCTGGGACAACGCACTCGCCGAGTCGTTCTTCTCGACCATCGAGCGCGAGTTGCTCCACACCACCACCTGGCCCCACCGGGCCGCCGCCCGCACCGCGATCTTCGACTTCATCGAGAGCCGGTACAACTTGCACCGACTGCACAGCAGCCTCGGCTACCGCAGTCTCGCCGAACACGAGACCGCACTCGCAGCCTGACCACCACACCGAGGGTGTCCGTCAAAGCGGAACAAGCTCAACCAGCCTGCCGCAGCCGGCATGGGTGGCAGAACGATGAATGTGTCGCCGCCTTCCCAGGCACTGACAAGGACTGTTTCAGTGTCGACTTGAAGGCTGACTTCGACCGCGTCCTCGTAATGCCCAAGAAGTGGATCCGGCTCCCGGGTGTGGAGCGATACCGTCAGGTCGGTGACGCCACGGTTGATGCCGGTAACGAGGTAGGCCCCACCACGTACGGTTCGCAGGATGCCTGTGTGGGATTCTCCGGGCGCTTTCGGTTCAGGGTGCACGGTGCGGTGAAGGTTGCGGTCGAGCACGTAGAACTGCGCATAGTTCACGGGGAATGTGCCCGCGTGGATATAAGTGTTCTCGGGACCTTCGGACACGACAGTCTTGATTTTTCCGACCACGCGACTTCCTCCGTATGGGTAGTGCGCACCTGGCCCCGCGCCAGGAATCGGTGGCTGCGGAGCCAGGCATGCACGGCTGGCTAACTCGGCGCACCACGCTTCCCGCGCCGGTCCGGTGAGCGTGGCCGGTCTACAGCCGGCCACGCTCGCCGCCGCCACCCACCCGTCTTCAGGGCGGGGGTCCTGGCGCGGCGCCACAGTGCCACACAGCACCCCGGGGCCGCCCTCCGGCACCGGAGCGCCGGACGGGTCCCGGTCAGGTCTCGTTAGAGGGGATGGGCCGCCGGACTTCCTGATTCCGGGAGACGCTGCCGCGGTGAACGACAGAGGCAGGCGATACGCGAAGTGGGCTGGAGATGTACTCGCGGCTGTGGGTTTGGTCGTGTTCGAAGCGGTCGCGCTGCTCGGGGTGGTCCTCGGGTCGCTGCCCTTCGTGCTGGGGGGAGCGGTGGGCGCGTGGATCACGCCCGTGGGCTTGGCGAGCCTCACCGTGTGCGCCGGGATTTTCACAGCGGTGGCGTGGAGTATGACCATGCGTGTTACGGCGACGGTGCAAGGCCTGCTCGCCAGCGGCTGTCTTGTCACGCTACTGATCGGTCTCGCCGGCGGTTTCACATGACGAACCGGTTAACCGTCTGCTCGCGTGCGGGTGGTGCAAAGGCAACCAGAAGAGGGAGAAGTGCCCGCTGGCTGCGGACGGCACCTGCCTGCTGGTCAACCTGACGGCAGAGGACCCTGCCCAGCACCTGTTCATGAGGCTCACCAGCTGCGTCTGTGACTTCCACACCGACAAGAGACGCACGAGCATTGAAGTTTTCGGGCTCGTCCAGGGCCGCGAGCGCGTGCCTTCAAGACCGCCTGCGTTTTCCTGGAGGGCTGGTACCAGCGCAGCCTGGACGGCGACCCGATCTCCTCCCATAGCTTCCAGGCGTTGGTGAAACCCTCACTTCACCGGTCGTCCAGGTAGGGCTTGTAGTCATCGAGGACCGAGGGCCGGTTCTGCCACTGGCCGGTGAACAGCTCCTCCGGCGCTGCGGCGTCGGCGAACTGCTTGACCGTGCGGTAGGTCATGCCGAGCTGCCGCTGGACCGAGCGCCGGCTGTGTCCTGCCTTCAGCAGGGCGTGGACCGCGTTGTGCCGGGCCCGGGTCCGTTCGGCGAACCGGTGTCCTCGCGGCCAGGGCGAAGCGGACGGGTCCGCGGCCGGGACCGGCGCGGGTCCGGGTTGAGGTGCTGCGGGTGTCAGGACGCGCAGGCAGCGGCGGTGCTGGGCGACGCTCCGTTCGGCGGCCTCGCTCAGGTTGTGCCAGAGGTGTCACCGGTCCGCGACCTGGACCGCCTGGGGCGCTCCGGCCGTGGCGCCCTCAGCGAAAAAGGTGCGCGGTCCCGGCAGACGACCTCGATGCCGGGCCGCTGGGCGAGCCAAGCGGCCCGGCTCGATGCCTCTCGGTCCGGGAGTAGATCGATCGGACGGCGGGTTTCGACGTCCACCAGGACGGTGCCGTAGTGGCGGCCCTTGCGGGTGGCGTACTCGTCGACGCCGACCACCCGCGGCGCGGGCACCTCCGGCTCGGGCAGCGCGTCGACCAGACGCAAGACGGTGCTCCGGCTCACGGACACGCCGAGGACGGCAGCCAGCCGGGCTCCGGCCCGGCCGGCCAGGGCGAGGCCGACTGCGGCCAGGGTCGAACGCAGCCGCACGGTGCGCTGGCCGTACCTGCGGGTCAGGCCGGATATCTGCTCCACGAAGGTCCGGCGCAGGCAGCGGTGTTCCGGCACCGGAACCGCCGGACCCGGAGCTGAAGGGCGACGTTCCGTCCGGCGCTTGGTACGTCGGCGGGAAACCGCAGGTAGGCGCTGTGGACCGAGGTCGACCAGACCCCGCATCCCGGGCAGGCGGCGCCGGCCGTGGTGCAGTGCGCAGGAACGCGCACTATCTCGGTATCCAGGTCCACCGACAGCACTGCGACGTCCGCGATCGACGGGAACAACAGCTCCTTCAGACGGAGCGCGACCTCTTCCACGGCCCCGAACCGTCAGCCCAACCACCGTGACCGTGGCTCATTTTCGGGCGACTTCGAACGCGACCGGCGAAGCACAACTATCACTCCCAGTTTTCCCTGCACGGAAGCTGAGCCAGAGCCCGAGTTTGAGCGGCGTTTGTGCACCAGTCCGGGAGGCGCGTACTGAGGATGGCGTTCGAATCCGTGGTGTTGATTCTGGCCTCCGGGTCCTGGCCGCAGGGGGCACGCCGAACGGGCGGCGATCCTCCCGGGGGGCCTTTTGGGGTGTTCTCCTTGGTCACACAGCCCCGTAGGACTGCACTCGCAGGAGGCTTCGTGATCCTCGTGAACCAGCTCAGCGACCCCGCCGTCCGCGCCTTCGTCGCGGCCGTCAACGCCGGCGACAAGCAGGCGTTCGCCGCGGCCCTGGCGCCCGGCGCGACCATGTCTGACGACGGCAGCGACCGCGACCTGAACGACTGGGCCGAGCGGGAGGTCTTCTCCTCCCACGGTCACATGGACGTCGAGTCCGAGTCCGACGGCGGCCGCTCCCTGGTCGCCTCCTACCGCAACGACACCTGGGGCGAGATGCGCACCGCCTGGAGGTTCACCGTCTCCAGCGGCCGCGTCAGCCGCTTCGAGACCGGCCAGGCCTGAGCTACCGGCCGGGCCCGAGCCGCCAGCCCGCACGTCAAGCTGCGGCTCGGGGCCCGCGCTGTCTTCGCTGTCGCCTCCAGCCAGCCGTCCGCCAGTCGCCGACCTTCGAATTTCTGCTCCCGCACCGCCTCCCGGCCTCGTGTGCAAACGCTGCTCAGACCCGTGAACATAGCCGGCTGGCGTCCTTCGTGCCGCTTCACCCAGCGGCGGCCCGCCCTGTCTTTCACAGGGCGGGCCGCAGACGCATCAGGCTGCGCCGGCTACCAGCGCATGCCGAGTTGGTCGAGTTCGGCGCGGCGCTGCGGGGTGAGCTTGGCCGCGCGGCGGCGGGTGTTGTCGAGGAACGCCCCGAGTTTCACGGCCGCCTGTTCGCCGTCGCCGTTCCCGGTGATCTCGACGTGCTGGCGGGGCACCTGGAGGTGTCCCTCGCGGGCGTGGAACCGCCGGGCGGCGGCGAGGTTCGCCTCCCACCGCGCGTCCCGCGACCGGGCCGCTCCCGCCACCGGCTCACCTTCCGCCGGGGGCTCGATCCCGACCGACTCCAGCAGCCACTGCTGCGCGGGCACGAGCTTGTCCCACCCGGCGCGCTGCCCGGCCGCCCACGCGCCCAGGTCCTCGCCCTGGACGATGAGTTCACCCGGTCCGGCGGGGAGCGGGCCGCCTGCCTTTCGGTGCGCGAGGGTGAGCCGGTAGTTCCGCTGCCAGGACAGTTCCCATGCCGGGCACCATCCGGGGTCCAGGTCGGTCAGAGCCTCCACACGGGCGTCTGACAGCTCCCCAGCGTAGGAGACGCCCGGTTCCGCGGCCGCGCGTCGTTCGGCGTTCTCAGCCGTCTTCCGGGCGGCTGCTCGCTGGTTCTTCAGCCACACCCCGATGGGAAAGTTGTCGCCGCCCCACACCGCCGTGGTCGGCGGGAGCAGATGCCCGTGCACCTCGGCGTACGAGCGGGCGATGGCGAGGCCGGCCTCCCACGCGGAGGCCTGCACCGACCACACCATCCCGAGTGCCTCCAGCTGCTCGACGCGGGACGCCTCCAGTGTTCCGGCCGCGTAGTACCGGCGCTGATCGGCGATCCACACCCCCAGCGGATGAGTGCCGGCCGCCCCCCAGTCCTCCGGCGACACGTACGTGTAGGGCACCCGTAGCTCGGTGCTGCCGGTCTCGCGCAGCCACCGGGTGGCCACCTCGATCCCGCGCCGCCAGTAGGCGGCCTCCGGGTCGATGACCCGCAGCCGGACGAACTGCGCGAGGGCGGCCGGGTCGCGCTCCTCGCTGAACCTGAGCACCCCGGCCGCCGCCGCGCCGACGCGCTCGACGTCCTCGGCGACGTCGTTCTGGTCCTGGTCGTCGGGGTCGCTGTCGCCGTCGTCGTCCTGGACCGGGCGGGCGTTGCGCACGCGCGGGTCGGCCAGGGCCTCGATCGTGTCCGTGTCGTGCGCCTGCAGGGCGCCCAGGATCTTGGCGAGGGTGCCGTAGGCGTCGGAGGTGAGCAGTTCGTTCGCGTCCTCGTCCTGACCGAGGAACACCGGCACGATCAACGTGGCGAGCTTCCCGACGCCGGGCCGCATCCGCAGGGCGCGGCCGACCATCTGCACGATGTCGACCATGGAGCCGCGGGCGTCCGCGAAGAGCACCGCGTCGCACTCCGCCGTGTCCACGCCCTCACCCAGCACCCGCACCGACGACAGCACCCGCAGTTCCGCCCGCACGTCCGTACCGTCACCGTTCGGGCCGGGTCCGGTGAGATAGTCGGCGGCGAACTCCTCCAGCACCGCGCGGCGGTGTGCGGGCGCGTGCTCGCCGTACAGCCAGTCCGCCCACACCTGCCCGGCCGGCGGGAAGGTGTCGGGGCCGTCCTCGGCGAGCCGGGCGGCCGTCGCGGGCACGGCGGCCGCCATCGCTTCCGCTTCGCCGACCCTGCCGTGGAAGGACAGCACCCGCCGGAACCGCTCCTCAACGGCCGCGCGGATCAGCCCGGTCTGCAACCCGCCGGCGCCCGCAGGACGACACGCACTTCCAGGCGCGAGGGAGTCCGCACCGCCTCCGCCGACTGGCTCTCCGACAGCCGCACCCGAGCACGTCCCGGCCATCGCCCAGACCAGCTGAACCACCCCCGGAAGGGCCGCTTGAGCGCCGTCGGCCTCCTCGCACCCGCCGGTACGGCAACCACAGCACGAATCCCTGCAATACAGGTGAAGCCGACCCCGGCCTGAACGGCATTCGGCGATCGGCTTCACATGGGCGAGTGCGCCAACACTCGCCCCCTGGTTCCCTGGTGCGCGCCGGTTGGAGCCAGTAGCAATCAGGGCAGGACAGCTGGGCCTGTTAGGGGCCGCGGTCCGTGAATGAAGCTTGGCCTAGGCCGTCCAAGATCGTCTAGTTCTGAGCGGCGCGATATTGAATCAACCCAGGTCAAGGCTACATGTACAGAGACGCGGAGAGGCACAAGGGGACCACGTGAAACCACCCCTTCACCGAGACGCCATCCGCGCCAAACCGGTGCCTGACCAGGGAACTTACGCCGTCGCGCTCACCCGGAATGACGTCCCAGGGTGTCACGCGCTCGTGCTAGGACCCCCCGCAATCACCTGAGCTGCACTTTTGTCCGCCAGAACTGTCACGAACGTCCTACGCGACCGCACTCACCAGAGGGAAGGCCGATTTGAGCGCAGAAGAAGTCTCATTGGTGAGACTGTGAATCAACGTTTTGACCGACTGTCATTTGTGTCCTAGGGGCTGAGACCCTTCATGCCAGCAGGCCCCTTCGCGCGCTGGGAGCGCCAACTCCCATTCAGCGCTCGGAGGGACCGCACGGTTGGAGCCGAGTAGCACCGTCCGGCGATCTCCTGGTCGCCGGACGGTAGTTAGGGAGAACAGCGTGGGCACAAAGCCCTCCGCCGCATCGCACGGCGCGGCAACCCGCACGACGACGTCGAGCATCAACGTCGCCTCCACGAACGCGATGGCCACCGAACCGGCCCCGCCCGCCGCGGCCGGCCACTTCGGCATGCCCCACGCGCTTGTGATCATCGGATTCATCGCCGGCGCGGCGATCCTCGCCCCGCACGGCATGACCATCCGCGACAGCCTGTTCCTCCTCGGAGGCTCAGGCAGTATCGGAGCCTCGGCCGTCGTGATGGTGACGACCGGCTACCGAGGCGCCAACAGGGTCAAGCGCCTCATGGACGCCTACCGCAGCTCGGGGCACTGAAGTGGCCACCACGGGACGCCCCGAGAAGCCGGTAGACCGCACCGTCCCGGCACGCGCGAAGCTCGCGGACTTCCTCCGCGCCCGCAAGGCCGCTGCCGGCCTGACCTACGAGGAGATGGCCAAGAACGTGGGCGGCATGCCCTCCAAGGCCACCTTCGAACGGGCCGCCTCCGGCATCTCCGTCCCCTCCTGGGAGAGCATCGAGACCGCCATCAACGTCACCATCACCAAGCAGGAGAAGTTCACCGACAGCATCGCCCTCGCGCATGCCCAGGGCCTCGACCTGTTCATCCGCGCACGCCGGGCGACCCGGGCGCCCTACCACCTCCACAAGGCACCTGACCCCGAACTCATCAACACCATCGCGTCCTTCGGCCAGGCGCTGCGCGACCAGCACGTATGGGCCGGCCACCCCACGCCCGGCGAGATGACACGGACGTCCACCCCCGGGACGCTGCCTGCCACCACCGTCCGCCACATCATCAACGGCAAGATCCTGCCCGTCGACGCTGAGCAGGCCATCGCCTTCCTGAAGGCCTGCTACATCATCGAGCCCGCCGACCTCGAACTGTGGATCGCCGGGGGGGGGGGGGGGATCCGGGCGCTCCGCAACAGCAGGCAGGCCGAGAAGAAGAACATTCTCGGATGGGAGAGGGCCCACTGGAAGCTGCGCCAGCAGCTCCGGGCCAGCGCGAGGCCGCAGCCCTCCGAGGACAGAGACATCCAGCCGACCACCGAAAGTACGGTACTCCCGGATCCAATCTCTCAAAGGAAGCGGGCAGCGTAAGGCAGATTCTGATTACGGCGCCCTCCTCCGAGACATTCGGAGGAGGGCGCCGCATGTTATATAACGTGATGCGCGTCATGGGTTTTTCGGTGGTGTGGCGTCGTAGGGCTTCATTGCTGGCAGTGGGCGGGACCTGAGGTTGTTTTGGGGGATGGTGAAAGAGCGGTGTCGTTTTAGTAGTGAAGGCGCGTGTCGTTTTCCGGTGTCCTCGCGGTGTCGTCTTTGTAGGTGCTGGACTGTGTGTTGCTACCGCGAGGACACGGGTCCCGCGCCGTCGACCCGGACGCCGACCAGGCCCTGCCCGGCGAGGCCCCCGGCCCCCGGCTACGTCAGTGCACCGACGACGTCGAAGCCGTCCGCGTCCTGTACTTCGTCACCGCCCTGCGCACCGTGGTTATCTGGGGTTCATCAGTGGTTGTAGCTGGTCAGGAGCCTGCAAGAGTTTGAGGCACGACAGGTACGTTCTGCTTCACTTAGTTAGTTTGAGTCGTGTTGCGAACCAACAAGCAGCAATGATGAGACCCGGACTCCCAAGCCTGTCCCGCGACGCTGAGGTGGCCAGTTGGGGGAGCGAGATGCTCGCCGCCTATCCTCGCGTTGTGCATCTGTCTCGGGATCCGTCGAACGTCACGTATGTCCTGGCCGCAGCGTTTCCGACCTGTCTTGCCGGTGACATGCGGAGTGTCCTGGCGGTCATGCCGGACGCCAGGCACGCGCCAATGGAGCCCTTCGAGGTCGAGGTGGAGGGCGAGACCCTCGCCATCCCTTCGCGCATCTACAACGAGGAGCCAGGCGCCGACTTGGAGCGATCCCTGACCGGACCCCAGCAGGTGATCTTGCATTGCCTGTACTCCCGGCACGGTGATGGCCGGGTCCGCCAGCGCCACCTCGAACAGATCGTGGCTTCGAGGGAGCCATGGGTGGCCCCGTTCGTGGTGCAGTTGACTGGCGAGTACGTGCTGGAGATCCTTGACGTGATCGCGCAGGGGCTCGCCGGCCTCGCTGTCCCAGGCTCGGCCCAGCGCAGGCTCTACGGGGAGTTCATCGCGCGGAATCCAGCTTTCTTCGCCCGCACGGAGCGACGCGTGGTGAGCTACTGGTCGTGCTACTACCGCTGGAAGTACGCAGTGTTCGGGACATATCCGGGGTGCGCACTGATGGAGGCGTTCCGGGCCGCCGCGTCGGAACACGTGGGCGCGCGGTGGCCGCGCCACACGCCACCTTCGCTGACCGGCGTGGCTGGCGAACCTGCTTGAGCGTGTCGTCGTTTCCACCGGGAGAGGGCAGGAGGCTGCGTCATGTGTTCTCCCGACCGTTCTTTTCGCGGATCATTCGGCGGAGGCTGGTGCGGGCGGCGGCGAGGTCGTCTTCGAGCCCGGTGATTCGCTGCCGGAGCTGCGTGTTCTCCGCGGTCCTCTGCCGTTCCGCCGTGGACAGCCGGAGGTTCTCCTCGGTGAGTTCGTTGATGCGGTCGACCAGGTCGTGGTTGCCGAGCTGGTCGACTTGTTGCCCGAGGTGAACGCGGGCCTGTTGCCGCAAATGGCCGTTCTCGGTCCGGAACCGTTTGATCTCCTGGCGGGCGAGAAGCAGGTCGGTCTGCTCGCTGGCGGTCGAGACCTTCCGTCCGCTCTGCTGGTCTTGGTGGCCCTGGGCGGCTTGGCGGGTTCGTGCCTGGGCGATGCGTTCGCGCAGGCCAGGGGCATAGACGAGCCAGCTAGAGACGTCCGCCTCGCGGGCGACCGCGGCGAAGGTGATGCGCCGCTTGTCGCGGAGCATGTCCTGAACGGCCTTGAGGACGCGTCCGCGCTTGTCGGCACTGTCCCGCTGACGTGCGGCTTTCAGGACCTCCGAGGATGTCCTGGAGGGCTTCTCGGACGTCTCAGCCGGCATCCGGAGTTCCCTTACGGATCACGGTCAGCGGCAGCAGCGTATGGTCCCGGGTCGCGCGGACCTTCCGCAGGACCGCGCTGGCTTCCTCGATCTCCTCGCGTTCGGCCTCGGGGAGACTGCTGAGCCGGTCGCGCATGGTGTCGGCTACGTTCGTGAACGCGGTGATCTGGTCGGTGAGGTTGCGCGCGACGAAGTCGTCGGCGTCCATCGCCTTGGCGGTCTCTAGGTCGGCTCGCAGGTCGTTGACGTGCTGTTCGATCGCGGGCATGTAGGACGGGTCGGGGCGATAGAAGCCGCAGCCGGCGCACTGGAACCGGATCGCGCATGCCTTGCCGCCGGCCTTGACGTTGCTGGGCTCGCGGCAGTTGCCGAACGGAACGGCGACTGACTGTGCCTCGTAGTCGGTGGTGCTGGTGAATGGCGCCGGACGACCGGAACGGTCGATGGTGTGCCTCCGCATGGTGGTGATGGCCTCGCGTTTCCGCTTCAGGGACACCTGGTAGTACGACATCGTCGTGACGATCGACCGGTGGTCCATGAGCTCTTTGAGCACGTCAACAGGGATGTCGGCGTCGGCATGACGCTGGGCATAGGCATACCGGAACGCGTAGGGGAAGATCAGCGTGCGATCGAACGGCATCCGGGCGCCGTGCTCGTCGAGTTCGTCGCTCAGCAGCACCGGGATCGCCGCGACCCACTCCCGCATCGAGTTGGCCAGGCTGGAAGCCTCCATGTGCGCGAAGCCGCTGCGGTCGGTGATCGACGGGAAGAGGTGCTTCCGGCTGCGGGAAGGGACCTCGATCTGCCGCCGGCGGCCCTGCCACGTCCTGATCACGTCGGCGGTCTCGCGGGTGATGGGCAGCTTGCGTCCGTAGCGGCGCTTCTTGACGTTGTCCCAGAGGAGAGTGTTCTCGCCCTTGCGGGTCTCCAGGCACTTCAGCCGCAGACTGGCGACCTCAATGGGACGACGGCCGGTGTCACGCAGGACCAGGTAGGCCGTCTGGAGCATCAGTTCGATGTCGGCCCGCTCCATCTCGCCGTAGGGAAACCCGGCTCCCATCAGGGCCAGGTGGGCGTCCATCTGGTCGATGATGGGTTCGGGGACGGCCTTGCCTGCCGCATCCTCGATGGTCTCCTCGTGCGGGAGAACGAGCGTCTTGTCCCGGTCGAAGCTGCCGGGCAGACCGTCCAGCATGTCCGTCTTGCGGCCGAAGTCGATCAGGTCGAGGAAGACGCTGGAGGAGTCCATCCGCCATTTGCGGCTGGCGAGTTCACCGTTGTCGCTGCGGCGGATGCAGGACATCGCGCTGAAGACGGCCTGCATGTCCGCGAACCGCAGCCGGGCCAGGTCCTGCCCGCCGCTTGGCCGGGTATGGAGAGCGTCGGAGGCGACGACGCAGGCGTTGAACGTCCGCTTGAACTTGTCGTTCTTCATGCTGACGGTCTCGGCCCAAGTCTTGAGGACTTCCCTGAGCCAGGGCTGGCGGATCGCGCTGGCATCGACGTGGCCGTGCCGCTGCCGGCGGCCGCCCAGACCCGCGGACTTCAGCCCCAGCGAGGGGAGGTCCCAGAGGTCTGCGTCGGTGGGGGACATGCCGCGGAAGGACAAGGACGCCAGCCGGATGGACCGGGCGAACTCGCGGAACTGAGCGACGATGTTGTTGCCTCTCAGCATCCTGGCGGCGAAGTCCTCCGGCTCGACGGTCAGCAAACTCGGGATCCCGCCGAGTTTGGAAACCAGCAGACGGGTTGCCGCCGGCTCAAGAGCGCCGCCGCGGGCATCTCGCTGCTGCAGCCCGTAGAGAACCTCCCAGCGGACTGCCTCCTCCAGGGGCCGCAGGCAGAACTGGTTGGACCGCAGGTTCGAGGCCACCCTCGAAGCCCAGGCTTCCGGGTCACCGGTCTCGACGCCTTGGCGGCGGTCCAGCTCCCAGGACTGGTAGTGCGGGTTGCAGAACGTGTTGAGCACCCGCTGATGAGGGCAGCCCCGGACGATGCAGGTCGGCCGGGCCAGAAGCGGCTGGGTATCGCCGGAGACGACCCACTCCTCCAGGCTCATGGTCTGGCTAAACCGGCGTCGATAGCTCGTGTAGTGGGTGCGGCAGAGGTCCTGGGTGTAAATCGGTCGCTCGCATCGCACCGAGTCCCGCTCCAGGACGCAGGCGTCGCGTTCGGCACCCTGCTCGAGCCGGATGCGGCGGGGCCGCTGGTAGGTGGCGGCGAACTCCTCCCGGCTCAGCCCGCTGTCGCGGTGGACCTCCGAGCAGTGCCGGCAGAACCCCCTGCGGGCGGGCATCAAGGTCCAGCACGAGGTCGTCCTGCACTTGTCGACCCGCGTGCGGGGGTGGGCCAGGTCGCCGTCAAAGAACCACGCCTCTTGGGCCCATTCGCCCGGCCGCCAGAGGGGATCCACCCGTTCCTGCAGCCAGCCCGTCCAGGAGGCCAGGTCGAGCGGGACGTCCGGGGAGACCGGATCAGCGATGATCGGTGCAGGACTGTTCATGACCGCCTCCTTGCCGCGACCAGCTCGACCGCCGCCCGCTTCTCCCCGTCGGTCCTGTGCAGGTAGGGCGTCAGCGAGGACCGGGAGATGTGCCCCATCAGGTCCTGGACGACGTCCTCGTCGACGCCGGCACGGGCCCAGGCCGTGGCCGCCCCGTGCCGCAGCATCTGCGGACGCGCCGTGAGCTGGGTCTTCTTCGCTAGCCGGTCGAAGAGCTCCTTCGCGGTGCCGTAGCGCATCGGCTGCCCCAGCGGGGCGTGGAAGAGGTTCACGAACACCATGTCGCAGGCGGTCGCCTCAGGGACCTCGTCCCGTTCGAGCTGGTAGTCCGCGTAAAGCCCGGCGAGGTCCTCGGTCACCGGGATGATCCGGGCGAACCGGGACTTGGCCAGGGCTCTATTGGCGTTGTTCGCCCGCCGCCGGACGTGGATGTGCGGGCCTTCGACCCGGCAGCCGAGCATCCGGGAGTCAATGAGCAGGTGCATGTCCTGGCGCCGCAGTCCCAGGGCCTCGCTATTCCGCTCTCCCGTGCAGCCGAGCAAGGCCACCAGAAACCTGTCGCGGGCCCGCGTGGCGACCTGGAACAGCCGGTCAGCCTCCTCCGGGGTCAGATACTCCACGGCCTCCTCAACCGGCTCCGGCAGCTTGAGAATCTTCGTCTTCACGGTGCGGAACTGGCCGTCCTCGCCCGCTTCCTTGCCCGGCGGCAGCCAGTTCAGGTACTTCGTCTCCGTCAGCCGGGCCACCAGATCCGCATCCACCTACTCGTTGCGCGAGCAGAACCGCAAGAACTCGAAGACCCCGGTCATCACCGCGTTCGCCGACTTCTCCAGTCGGAACCGCGGCAGGGCCGTGACCCGCAGACTGCGTGGCGGCAGCGGCTCGTCCACCAGCCACCGCAGGAACCGAGCCAGGTCCAGGAGAGTGATCTGCTTCCAGTCCAGGCCCCGCTCGGAGCACCAGGTCAGCAACATCGCGGACCGGATGCCGTACGCCTTTTCGGTGTTGAACGAACGGCCCATGTCCCGCAGCGAGGCCAGGAACAGGCAGGACTCGTGGTGGAGCCGGTACGACTCATCGGTCACGACCCACAGCGGGCGCCCGTCGACTGGGGACTCGGCGCATGCAGCACAGAACTTCATGACGCGGATGACTGACCATCAGCACGTGCCTCACAACCAGCAGATATCCCACAGTCACACGGACTGATGAGCCCATGTGCCTCACACAACAAGGGCCAGATCAGAACCGCAGATAACCGTGGTCGTCGTCGCCTACATTGAGGTCTGATCCTCGCTGCTATTGCGGGTGAGCCTGCGGGTCATCAGCGTGATGAGTGCCCAGATCAGGTGAGCTTCCGAGTGCTGTGGGAGACGTTCGTAGTCGCGGACGTTACGGCGGGACTTCGTGATCCAGCCCAAGGTCCGTTCGACCTTCCAGCGTCGGGGCAGGACGACGAAGCCCATCGCGCCGCGGGGCCGGGAGACGGTCCTCAAGGTCATCTTCAGGAAGTCGTCGGACCAGGTGGTGAGTTGGCCGACGTAAGCGGAGTCGGCCCAGACCTGGATGATCTGCGGCTGCATGACACGCAGTCGCCAGAGGAGTTCGCGGGCGGCGCCCCGGTCGGTGGTGTCGGCGGGCGTCACCGTGATCATCACCGGGAGCCCGAGGGTGTCGACGGCGATGTGTCTCTTGCGTCCGTTAATTTTCTTGCCCGCGTCGAAGCCACGGGTGGCCTTGGAGACAGTCTCGGCGCCCTTGACGGACTGGCTGTCGACGATCAGCGTCACTGGCCAGGGGTATCGCCCCTGGCCAGTGCGGACCTGACGGCGGAGCTGGTCACGCAGGAACGCCCCTACTCCTGCCCAGTGCCAGCGGGCGAAGTGGTGGTAGACGGTCTGCCACGGCGGGTAGTCGGCGGGCAGGGCCCGCCACTTGACGCCGTTGTCCACGACATAGCGGATAGCGTCGATGATCTCCCGGCGGTGCCATTTCTCGGGCCGGCCGCCAATCTTGGTGCGGCAGGCCGGGATGGGCAGCAGCGCCTGAGGGCCTCTCTGGGGAGGTCTTCGCGCATCGCGAGATCCCGCCACAGCGGATACGTACGGGCGCTGGCCATCTTCGGATCCCCTCCCACTCTGACCCGGCGTCATCGCCTGGTTGCTATCCGTGGAACGACCGTACGGCGCTCCCGGGCGTGAGCGTGTCGCGATCCGTACATCGCTCGCGTGTCGGATGCGCGAGGGAGGCCAGCCGGTAAATCCGCCCCGCTCAGTCGCACCGTTGTGTCCCGCTTCCCCACAGGGGCAACGGTGGCTGGATTAACACATCGGTAGGGCAAATAAATCACCTATTGATGATCAATTTCCCTGTTGAGTGGATCTTCCGTAAAAGGTTGATCAAGGTCGCACCTGCAGTGCGGAGGTGACCGAACGTGATCTAGCGGCCAAAGTGGGCGAATTGTCCATGTTTGCAACCTGCGTCATGAGTGGCTTTCGTGAATCATTCAAGGCTTTCCATCGATCACCTTTGCTTTCTCTTGGTGATGTGCACAGCGATCGCAAAGGAGTTGCGTGTGGGCGATGTAAAGATCTGCCCTCCATAGCTTCACCAGCAGAAAGATCACGGGGGTTGTCCGTGCGTAGCAGATCCCGGTCCGGCAGACTCGGCAGAGCCGGTCGACCGAGAAGTTTCGGCCACTCTCCGACGCGCATACGCGCGATAGGCTTGGTGGCCGCCGTCGTCTTGGTCGCCGAAGCCGCCCTGACCGTTGCCGATACCGGTACGGCGGTGGCTCTCCCCGACGACGCCACCACCTCGGCCGTGACGTCTACCGCTTCGGCGGAGACCCATTACGGTGCCGCCGAGGCCAAGGACGCCACTTCTGCCCTCCTGATGGCCCGGTTGCAGGACCGGAAGATCGAGGTGTTGTCGGAGCGCACGGGCGACTCGACGACCTACGCGCTGCCGGACGGCAGCATGCAGACCGAGGACTACGCCGGCCCGGTCCGTGTGAAGCAGGCCGGTGCCTGGCACGACATCGATACCGATCTCTCCGACACCGGTCCGGACCTTGAGCCGCAGGTGGCAGCGGCGGACATTGCTGTGTCGGATGGCGGTGACACCACTCTCGCCTCGGTCACAAAGGGATCGGATTCCTTCGGCCTGGGCTGGGCGGACAAGCTCCCCACCCCGACCGTCAAGGACGACACCGCCTCCTACGACCTCGGCGACGGTCAGACCCTGTCGGCCACGGCGCTGGCGCAGGGCTTCTCGGAGAACATCACGCTGGACAGTCGCCCCTCCGACCAGGCGGTCAGCTACCGGATCCCGCTGCGCCTCAAGGGGCTGACCCTGTCCCAGGCCGGCTCCGGCCACCTCCTGCTGAAGGATGGCGACGGCAAGCTGGTCGCCGAGGCGCCCGCGCCGATGATGTGGGACGCGTCCAAGGACCCGGCCTCCGGTGAGTCCGCGCACGAGGAGCAGGTCTCGACGAAGATCGAGACCGCCGACGACGGTTCCCAGACCCTCGTCCTGACCCCGGACGCCGGCTTCCTCGACACGGCCACCTATCCGGTGACCGTCGATCCGACCTCCACGCTCGCCGTCACCACGGACACCTGGGTGCAGACCCCGGACTACCCCGACTCGCAGGTCTCCTCGCAGGAGCTGAAGTCGGGCACGTACGACAGCGGCACCGATGTGGCCCGCGCCTACCTGAAGTTCGACGTCTCGAAGTTCACCGGTACGCACGTCACCTCGGCGACGATGAAGCTGTACAACTACTACTCCTCCACGTGCTCCACCTCGGGTGCCGCGACCCAGGCCCGCCGGATCACCTCCACCTGGTCCTCGTCCTCGGTGACCTGGTCCGCTCAGCCGTCCACGACGACGACCGGTATGGCGACCAACACCGGCCACTGGGGCTACAGCTCGTCCTGCCCGGCCGCCTGGTCGAACTGGAACATGCAGTCCATCGTGCAGGCGTGGGCGGACGGCTCGACGAACTACGGCATCCAGCTGCGCAGCGCCGACGAGACCGACGCGACGACTTGGCGCCGTTTCCGGTCCGCGAACTACACCACCTCCGGGTACGCCCCGCAGCTGGTCGTGACCTACAACTCCTACCCGGCCAAGCCGACTTCGGCCGCGGTGTCCCCCTCTGCGGTCAACGCGTACAACGGCAAGCGGTACGTGACGACGTACACCCCGACGCTGTCCGCGAAGGTCTCCGACCCGGACGGTTCCACGGTCAAGGCCCAGTTCGAGATCACCAACGACCCGGCCTACTCGGGCGAGACGTCGTACTCCTACACCGCGACCTCGTCCTCCGTCTCCTCCGGAGGCACCGCGACCCTGGCAGTGCCGAGCGCGAGCCAGCTGGCAGCCTCGCATCTGCGGCTTCGGGTGCGCGGCTACGACGGCACGGACTACGGCGCCTGGTCGTCGTACGTGTACTTCGTGCCGAACGTGGCCAAGCCGAACGCGCCCACGATCTCCTGCTCCCCGTACACCTCAGGCAGCTGGACGGACAAGTCGAGCAGCGGTGCGACCTGCACGCTGAGCACCACCTCCACCGACGGCGCCGGCTACCAGTGGGGTCTGGACGACAAGACCGTCCCCAACAGCGCGCTGGACACCACCGACGGCAGCGGCGGCCAGTCGCAGACCATCACCGTCAAGCCGGGCAACGGCTGGCACACCCTGTACGCGCGGACCATCGACTCCGGCGGCAACATCTCCACCTCCACCACCTCCTACGCCTTCGGCGTCGGCAAGGCGGGCCTGGCCTCTCCGGTCACGGGGGACACCACGGACGAAGACGTGACCCTGTCGGCCACCCAGTCCGGGGCGTTCACCGGGGTGACCTATCAGTACCGGATCGGCGACAGCGTCGCCTGGCAGCCGATCCCGGTCACGTACGTGACCAGGGCGGACGGCTCAGCGCTCTCCTCCTGGCCGTTCACCTTCTCCGCCACCGCGAAGCCCGACGACCTCACCTGGGCGGCCACCGGCCAGCTCACCGACGACGGCCCGGTCCAGGTGCGGGCGCTGTTCACAGACGGCACCAACACCTACGGCACCGACGCAGCGACCGTCACCATCGACCGCAAGGCCGACAACGCACCCATCAGCGCCGTCGGACCCGGTACGGTCAACCTGCTCACCGGTAACTTCTCCCTGGACGCCACGGATGCCGGCGCGTTCGGCGCCGCCGTCACCCGCACCTTCTCCTCCCGCGATCCGCTCGCCGGGGCGGGACGGTCCGGGCAGGTCGCAATCTTCGGCCCCAACTGGACGTCCGGGATCACCGCGTCCACGTCCCGTTGGACGTACATCCGCGAGACCTCGACCACTTCGGTCGCCGTGATGGACTCAGGTGGCGGCCAGACCGGCTTCACCCTCAACGCGAACGGCGGCTGGACCCCCGAGCCGGGGGCTGAGAACCTCAACCTGACCCTGGCCGGCGACACCTACACGCTGAGGGACTCCAGCGGCAGCGTCACCACCTTCGCCAAGGTGTCCAGCACCGCGCCGACCTGGCAGGTGAAGACCTCCTACGTAGTGAACAACTCCTCCGCGAACACCACCACGGTGTTCTCACGGGCGGTCAACCTCTCCGACGGCACAGTGCGCGCCGAGCCGCAGTACGTCATCGCGCCCACCAGCGCGATCAGTGCCTCGGACTGCATATCCGATCCTTCCAAGGCCTACTGCCGGGTGCTGGAGTTCGTCTACGCCTCCGACACCACCGCGACCTCCTCCGCGTTCGGCAACTACGCGGGGCAGGTCCAGCAGATCAAGCTGTGGGCCACCGCCCCCGGCGGGTCGGCCTCGACCTCGACGCCCATCGCCCAGTACGCCTACGACACCTCGGGCCGCCTCCGCGAGGTCTGGGACCCGCGCCTGGACACCCCACTGAAGACGGCGTACACCTACGACAGCGCCGGACGGGTCGCCACCGAGACGGACCCGGGCGAGCTGCCCTGGACGTTCTCCTACAAGCAGGTCGGCACCGGCGGTGACGCGGGCGACGGGATGCTGCTGTCCGCCTCCCGCCCGACCCTGAAGCAGGGGACCGCCTCTACCACCGACGGCACCGCCACCACCAGCGTGGTCTACGACGTCCCCGTCTCCGGAACGTCCGCGCCGAACCAGCTGGATAAAGCCACCACCGCCACCTGGGACCAGCACGACAACCCGGTCTACGGCGCCGCCGTCTTCCCCGCCTCCACCACCACACCGTCATCCCACAACGGCGCCGACCTCAACGCCGGCGCCTACACCACCGCGACCATCAGGTACCTCGACGCCAACGGCCGCCAGGTCAACACCGCCACCCCAGGCGGCCACATCGCCACCACCGAGTACGACACCGACGGCGAGGTGACCCGGGAACTCACCGCCGGAAACCGGGAGCTGGCACTCGGCACGACGACCAGCTACGACCCCTTGTTGGCAGGGGCCATCGCGAGCGCGAGCAGCCCCGCGAGCGCAGCCGACCTCCTCTCCACGACGACCACCTACACCACCGGCACCGACGGCGCCGCCCTCGCATCCGACGTCTACGAGCCGCTGCACACGGTCACGCTCCAGCACACCCTCTCCGGCGGCACCAGCGCCGCCGACCTGGCCGCCGGAACCGAGACCCTGGCCCGCGCGCACACCGCGTATGCCTACGACGAGGGCCGCCCCAGCGACGCCAAGGTCTCCGACCTGCTCACGTCGGCGACGAAGGGCGCGAGCGTCATCGGATACCCGGCCGACGGCGACCAGGCCAGGAGCACCAGCACCTACGACTGGTCGACCGGCCTCCCGCTGACGTCCGTGACCGACCCCCCCGGGCTCGCCCTCACCACCACCTACACCTACGACAGCGACGGCAACCTGCTGTCCACCACCGGACCGAACAAGAACACCACCACCGAGACCGTCACCACCTACTGGTCGGCGACCGGCTCCGGCACCTGCCAGGGCCGCCCCGAGTGGGCCGGCCTCACCTGCCAGACCGCGCCCGGCGCCACCATCACCGGCGGCGGCTCCAACCCCTCTGAGCTGGTCACCAAGTCCTACGTCTACGACCGTCTCGGTGGGCCCAAAACCGTCACAGAGACCGCGAACGGCTCCACCCGCACCGTCACCTACACCCGTGACACGGTCGGCCGGGTCATCAACAAGGCGATCAGCGGCGGCAAGGGCACGGACACTCCGGACACGGCATACACCTACGACACGGCCACCGGCCTGCTCGCCACCCAGACCAGCAACTCCCAGACCATCACCCACACCTACGACAGCCTCGGCCGCCAGATCGCCTATTCCGACGGCTCCGGCAACACCACGACCACCGCGTATGACAGCCGGGACCGCGTGGTGAGCGTCTCGGACTCGGTGCCGTCGACCACGACGTACACCTACGACGGCACGACGGGTTACCCGGCCAAGGTCATCGACTCGGTGGCCGGCACCTTCACCGCCACGTCCTACGACGCCGATGGCAACCTGACTGGTGAGACCGCGCCCGGTGGCTACACCCTGTCCCAGACCTACGACACCACCGGCACCCTCACCGGCCGCACCTACACCGACTCCTCGAACACCACGGTCCTCGACGACCAGGCCGACTACACCGTGCTGGGCGCGGAGGCCGACCACACCGAGAACAACGGCGCCTCCACCGGCACCGACTACACCTACGACGCGGCAGGCCGTCTGACCCAGGCACAAGACGACACTGGCGCCACCTGCACCACCCGCGCCTATACCTTCGCGTCCGCGACCAGCTGGGACCGTACAAAGCTCACCACAGACAGCAGCACCACGGACTGCGCTGACACGACGACCACGATCACCACGACGGCGACCCACACCTACGACAGCGCCGACCGGATCACGGACAGCGGCTACACCTACGACGCGTTCGGCCGTACCACCGCCACCCCCGACGCAACGTACACCTACTACACGAACGACCTGGCCCGCAGCGAGGCGACCGGCACCAGCCGACAGACCTGGACCCTGGACGCGGCACAGCGCCAGGCGGCCACCACCAATGCGTCCAGCACCGACGGCGGCACCACCTGGACCACCGGCACCACGTCGACCAACCACTACGGCGACGACACCGACAACCCGTCCTGGACCGTCGACTCCTCGGGGTCGGTCAGCCGGGCGGTCACTGACGTGGCCGGCGTCCTGGGCGCGACCACCTCGGCGAGCGGTTCCGTCACTCTCCAGCTGGCCGACCTGCACGGCGACATCGCGGTGACCCTGGCCACGGCCACCACCACCGCGACTGCCTACTCCTACGACGAGTACGGCAACACCACCAACACCTCGCGCTACGGCTGGCTCGGCACCGCCCAGCGGGCCAGTGACACCCCCACCGGTGTCACCCTGATGGGCCAGCGTCTCTACAACCCGACGACCGGCCGCTTCCTCCAGACGGACCCCGTCCAAAACGGCAGTGCCACCGCATACGATTACTGCAACGGTGACCCGGTCAACTGCACCGACGTCAACGGCCTCTGCCCCTCCAGTTGGATCTCAGGGACGGCCTGCGAGATCGCCGTGCAGGGGGTCACCTACGGCGTCGGCGCTGCCGGCGACGCCGTCTGTGCCGCGGTCAGCGGTCCCGGATTCCTCATCTGCGCAGCTGCCATGGGTGGCGTCGGAGAGGTTGCCGGGTATTTCGTCGAAACGAGGTTCGACGGTGGATGGAGTTGGAAGACAGCCAGTCAAAAGTTCATCGGCGGTCTGGTGGGCGGGGCTCTTGGGGGCGGCGCTATCAAGAAGTTCGCAAAAACAAGCACAGGAAAGAAGTTCTTCAGATGGCTGGGGAGCAAGATCATAGCCCTGGGTGTGAAAATCGAAAAACTCCTGAATAAAGTCCACGTCTCTGCACGCGGGATAACCGGTGTCCTGACGCACTTGGCCGCCAACTTGGAATCCTTCGCGAGCTGAGTCAACGGCCATCGGCGATCGCATCCATACTTCAATGATGCAGTAGCCTCCGGGGAGGATTGACAGGAACCCTGGTTCCTGTCAATCCTCCCCGGCGATCGACGCAAACCAAATAGGGATTCTGGAATGAAGAAGACGCTCAGGGATATCCTGCCGCTCCTGTTGACTCTATTCCTGGCCAACACGTCTCTTCGAGTGTATGAGGGGCTCCAGCATGAGCAGAGTTGGTCTCAGGTCATCCTCAAGATCGCGATAGGCGCGATACTGGCCCTGGTGGCCCCCGTGATGGTCCTCCTCGTGATCCGAGCACGGAATCGGAAGAAGAATTCAAGCCCTGCACTTGATGATGAGGGCATATAGACGTCGCTTCTTGACGATGATCGGCATCACGGCCCGCCACCTGGCCCGAAAACTATGCGAAGTACCTGTTCAGGCCGCTGACGGCGGGGAGGTGAGAGTGCTTTGGTAACCGAACTGGTGGGGACCGCGGACGACCTGGCGGGTCGACCGGTCCCAGCAGTTAACGCCATGGCTGAGATGTACCAGACCGAGACGAGGACGCCGTCGCCCCGTGAGGCCGGCGGCCGTGCCGCGCAGCGGGGCGGACCGTAGCCTGGAAGGGCTCGGGGCCCGCCATCACGGCAGTTGGTGATGCCCCGGAGTATCTGGTCGGGCGCGATCAGCTTCGGCCTTGTGACGGTCCCGGTTCATGTGGTGAGCGCGACCGAGGACCACTCGGTGCGCTTTCACCAGTACCACCTGGACGACATGGCCCGCGTGCGGGTGCGCAAGTTCTGCGAGGTCGAGGACCGCGAGGTCCGCCCGGACGAGATCGGCAAAGGCTTTGAGCTGACCAATACCCAGGTCATCCCGCTCACCGACCAGGACCTGCGCAAACGCGGAGGTCGAGGAGGCGGTGGAGCTGATCGAGCGGATGACCGCCGATCGCCGCGAGGGGCCGGAGTTCGTTGATCACTACACCGAGGCGCTGGAGAAGGTGATCGAGGCGAAGCGCGAGGACCGTGAGCTGCCCGAAGTACCCGAGCCGGAGCAGCCGGCGGGCAAGGTGCTCGATCTGATGGCCGCGCTGCAGGAGTCCGTGGACAAGGCGAAGGCCTAGCGCGGCGAGGACACCGGCACCGACGCCCAGGTTCACGAGATGCCCGCGAAGAAGACGGCCAAGACCACCACGAAGAAGACGGCCTCCAAGAAGGAGACCGCGGCCGCGAAGAAGACGGCGGCCAAGAAGACGACTGCCCGCAAGCCCCGGCGCAGCGCGTGACCGCGGGGGCCGCCGAAGCCCTGCCGGTCCGCCCCTCGGTGGGGCACCGCGGCCGGGACCAGAAGCGCAGCAGTTGGTCCTCGCCGCCGCTCACAGACACTCGTTGGCGTACCGAACGGACCGCCCACCGCTCCTGTACCGGTGCCGTGCACCACTGAGCCCTTTCCAACCTCACTTGCCAGGCGGGCGGTTGGGCTGACAGACGGATGAAGCCCCTGGTAGATGGGTTTTCGACCAAGAGAACCGTCTC
>NZ_JBIWNY010000027.1:0-129914 GCF_044767465.1 Streptomyces sp. NPDC101237
CAGGAGAACTGCTCGACCTGGGAGACCCCGAAGACGTCGTCGTCACCGGGATCGGTGAAGTCGATGGGCTCACCGCCCGACGTCATCGGCAGCAGACCGCCCAGAGAGGTCCCGCCGGTGGCGTTCCGCTTGAACCAGATGTTCGGGAACGCCAGGAAGCGGTGCCAGGCCACACCCATGTCGGTCTTGAGGGCGACCACGATCATCCAGACGAAGGAAGTCGCGATCTTGATCATCGCGGTGAGGTAGATCAGGTTCCGCAGCGTGTCGCCATCCGCGTCCCGGAAGGCCGCGACCAGCGGGTACGAGGCGAAGTGGGCAGCCTCGTACCCATGCACGCCGGCCAGTGCCCCTTCAAGACCCCGCAACACCAGCACGGCACATCCGATGACAAGGATGGCGATCTCCACGAAGTACGCCTGGCCGAAGTTCGAACCCGCGAACCGCGACTTGCGCGTCGGCCTCCGCGGGTGACTGAGCTGCCTGACCACGCTCAGGGTGATGATGCCCAGCACGGTCGCGGCGCCGAGGAACTCGACGCACACCTCGTAGGGGACCCACTGACCGAGGACGGGCAATGTCCAGTCACTCTCGAAGAGCTGGCCGACCGCGTTCACGAGTGCGAGGACGAGACCGAAGAAGCCCATCGCGACGAACCAGTGCGCCACACCGACGATGCCCCAGCGGTTCATCCGGGTGTGGCCGAGGAACTCCCTCACCACCGTCACGGTCCGCTGGACGGGCTCGTCGGTACGGGTGCCGGCGGGCATGTCCTGACCGAGCCGCATGAAGCTGTAGATCTGCAGGACGGCACGGGCAAAAAGGAACATTCCGACGACGATGAGAACGAGCGACACGACGATCGCGATGGCTTGCAACGTAACTCCCCGGGAGGGTCCCACGGCATTGGCGGGACATTTGACTGTGGACGAATCGCAGCCCGCCAGCACGTGGACGCGAGCACCGGCAGAGCACTGAGCAGGTGCGGGCCTATGAAGAAGACCGGGCCCGTGCTGCCGGGCGGTCCGGGGCGGATCAGTCGCTGCTGAGCGGCAGCGCCGGCCGTAGATCCGTGGCGGGTACGGCGAGCGCTCCCAGGGCCACGTGTCCGGTCGGCGGTCCGGGCAGCCTGACCTGTGCCGCGAACAGCGCGTGGCCGCGACGGTGTCCCGCCAGGCCGCGGAGGGCGGGGATCACCGTGACCTCGGCGGCGACGGCCATCGCAACCGTCAACGAGACGGCCACTCGCGCGAAGGTGACGAAGGGGACAGGTACAACGGCGCGCCCCGACATGGCGACCACCGTCGTCAGACCCGCGAAGACCACGGCGTTTCCCGGGATGCCGGTAGCCCGTCCGCTCACGTGGCGCGCGTCACTGCTTTCGGTCGGCTGACCGCGGTGACGGGAGATGACGAGCAGCGCATGGCCGATACCCACCACCAGTCCCGGCATCAGGGAGAGGGTGAGCGCGGTTGAGGAGACGACGACGAGGCCGGTGGCACTGAGCAACGCCGCCAGTCCGACGCCCGCGGCGACGACGGCAGAGACAAGGCACAGTCCGGCGGCGAGGAGCGCCCCGAAGTGGGCAAAGGCTTCGCCGTCCGCAGGCAATCTGTCGGCGAGCCCATCGAGGGTGCCGTGGGACTTCGGTCCGGGGATAGTGACCCCTTCATCGATCTTGCCGCCTGCAGTCGCCGCGCCTGCTGCGGCGAGCAGGAGGAGCAGGCGCCAGGAGAGAAGTGCGGACCTGTGGCACCGGACACCGAAGCGCCCCAGCCGGTACAGCGTTGTCGCCATGGAATCGATCTTTCGAGCCGCACGGCGAGACCGTACGGGGACGGGAACGTTCCCGTAACTTAAAATGAAGCCTCATTTTATGCAAGTGCCGCAGCTGAGGGGTCGATGGATGGAAACAGGGGTGCCGATCAGCGGGTAGGGCGCGGCAGCCGGGGCGAGGGCCCGCCTGCACGGCGGTCACAGGGCGCCGGCGGATCCGCCCTCGGCCAGGAGTGCGGCAAATCCGCGGCTCTGCTGGGCCGCCGAAGTGTCTCCGAGGATCGCCTGCTGAGCGGCGAACCCCATGAGCAGCGACAGCAGGGCGGCGGCCACGTCGTCGGGGTCGGCGTCCGGGCGCAGGTCGCCGTTGGCCTTCCAGGCGACGGCCGCGTCACACAGCAGGTCACGGAAGGTTCGGTACAGCGGAGCGATGCGGTCCAGCAACGCGGGGCTGCTGAGGGCCGCGCTCCAGCCGTGCATGGCCACGCGCAACAGGGAGTACTTCTCGTGCTGCGCGAACGTCTCCACGACGTCCGTCAACTGGCTCACGACGACCGACGGGGCGGGCAGCGGGTCGGCAGTGAGGAACGGGACGAGCTTCGCGGTCAGGCCGTCGAGGGCACCGGCCATCGCGGCTTCGACACCTTCCTCCTTGCCGCGGATGTACTTGTACACCGTGCCGGTCGACAGGCCGCTCAGCTCGATGATGCCCTCCATCGTGGCGCCCTGAAGGCCGTCCCGGTCCACGCACGCGCGCACGGCGTCGAGGACCTGATTGCGGCGGGCTGCGAGGTAGGCATCGGTCACGCGGGGCATGACGAAAAAGTAGAGAAGATCCTCTTGTTTGGCAAGCAGGACCCGTGAGGAACGCCCCCCGGCAACCAGGAGGCGCCACCGCTCCCGAGGACATCGCAGAGGCGCAGCGGCCCTACTCGCACTTCCGCCGAGGCCTCACTCACGCCTCCGACGCCTCCGACGCCTCCTGAAGGATGAGCAGGGCAGCATCGTCGCGCAGCTCGCCTCCCACATGACGCAGCAGTCGCTGCTGCAGGCAGTCGAGCGTGGCGGCGGGAGTCGGCCGCAGGCTGGCCGCGAACTGAGGGACGAGCGGGAAGAAGTCACCGGAGGCATTCCTGGCCTCGCTGATACCGTCCGTGTAGAGAAACAACAGGTCACCAGGGTGAAAGGGAACCGTCTGCAGGACGGGGGAACTGCCGCTGAAACCGAGCAGTCCCAGCGGCGGCACGGTCACGACGGGCGACAACTGCGTCACCGCGTCGTCCCGCACGAGCAGCGGCGGCTCATGTCCGCAATTGGCGACCTGGAGCCGGCCGGGCTCAGGGAAGCCGATCAGTACGGCCGTAACGAAGTCGTCGTCGGAAAGATCGCGGCTCACACTCCGCTCCAGCCGGCCGGCCACATCCAGAAGGCAGGCCTCCTCGTGCGCGGCCTCCCGGAAGACCGCGAGCGTCAGGGCGGCGGTGCCGACGGCGGCCAGGCCCTTGCCCCGTACGTCGGCCAGCGCGTGCCGAAGCGGGTCGCGACGGCTCCGTAGACGTCTCCCCCGACGCTGGCCTCGGCCGCCGCGGCGTTGTAGTGCGCTGCAGTGCGCAGGGTGCCGACCCTCGCGGGCACCGGGGTCAGGACAGCCCGCTGGGCGACCTCAGCGACGGACCGCACCGCGATGAGGCGCCGTTCGTGGTGCAGGCGCAACCGGCTCAGCACGGCACTTGCCACCGAAACGGCTATGAGTTCAGCAATTATGGCGATCTCATCGTCCCCACCCGGCGCTCCCGGGCGCAGCCCCAACAGAGCGCAGGCGATCGTGGCGACCGCTCCGCAGACCGGGCCGAACCGCGCGGCCGTGAGAGCGGGCGCGACCGCCAGCATGGACATCCAGCGCAGCCCTGGCGTGACCAGCGCCACGACGATGTCCACGAACATGAATATCGCTGGCGCACCGGCAGTGAGGAGCCGCGCGGCGACCAGGTGCCCGCCACGCGACCGCCACCCCGGGAACGAATAGCCAGGTGCGCGTCGCCGAAGGCGGAGCCTCGCGATTCCGACCCGGCCGGCCCTCACGCCCAGCATGAGCCGGCGGGCCAGCAGAGAGGCACCCGCTCCCAGTCGCCCCCTGGGGAAAAGTTGCCGCCACAACACGTGTACCGCTTTCGGAGCTGCCGAAGGCCGTCGCCCTCAGGCGTCGGTTACAAACTATCATGATGGTTCATTTTACTTTAGAGACCGCGATTCGCTGTCAAGAAATGCCCCCACCGACACGTTCCGCAACACGGCGATCACAGATCGCTGGAATCGCGGCGCGCCCTTGCAGCCCTCGTATCTGGGGCCGCCTCCACGAGGCCGTGCTACACCGGCTTGAGGACGCGGGCCTCATCGACGTCACCCGCGTCGTCCTGACCTCCGTGGGGCGGGGGCAGCGGAGGCCGACCGGGGGTCCGGCTGGTGGTGTCGTCGGGGCGGAATGCTGGAGAGCCCCGATGCCATGGTCTGGGGGCATGGCCTGGCCGTGAGCTTGGCCGACCATGGGGTCAGCGATTGCGTGTCAGAAGGCGTATGGGCCGAAGCGTCCCCAGGCCAGGGTCGCGGCGATGAGGAGCAGTCCGGCGCTGGGTACCAGGGCCGGGATCTCACGGCGTCGCAGGTGCATTGCGACGGCGCCTGCCATCACGAGAGCGAGGCCGGTCGCGGCGAGCGGGACCAGGACCGGCGCGATGTCGACCATGGCCGGCAGGACCACGCCGATCGCGCCGAGTACCTCGATGGTGCCGATGGCTCCAGGGGCCCAGCGTGGTGCGCTCGCGGCCCAGTCCTGAGCGGCAACGTACTTCTCGTGCGGCAGGACCAGCTTGAAGAGGCCGGAGAAGAGGAAGGCCGCAGCCAGGAGGGCAGCAATGATCCACAGGCCGGTATTCATGATGATCCAATCAGGTAAAGGGGTTGTGTACGGGGGCCAGCCGGGCGCTGCGTGAAGAACGCGGCGGTCAGGCGAGGAGCGCGGTCACCGTCTGGGTGAACCAGGCAGGGTCTTCCTCGGCGACGAAGTGACCGGTCGGTGCGACTGCGCCCTGGATGTTCTCGGCATGCGGTGTCAGGGCCTGGGCGGTGGCGGTTCCCGAGGCGGTAGAGCCGATGGCCAGGACGGGCATGGACAGTTTCCGCCGGGCGTGCGGGGTGCGGTTTACGCCTCCGTCGTCCAGGAGGGTGCGGGTAGTGCGCGAAGCCTCCGCACAGTCGTTCGCGGCCGGGGTAGGCGTTTCATCACCTCCTCCAGGCCGAGGCCGGGAAGAATCGCGCCGACGAGGATCGGGTGGGAGATTTCCTCGGGGTGGGTGGCGGCCCAGGCGAAGGCGACCATGGAGCCGACGGCGTGTCCGACCACGGCCACCGGACCGGGCAAGGTCAAGGTCAAGGTCAAGGGAGGCGAGGATGCCCCGTATATCTCCCTGGCGGGTCTCGGCGTAGCCGCTTTCGGGGCGGTCGTTGTCGCCGGTGCCCCGCAGGTCGGGCACGACGACGGTGTGGGTCTGCGCGCGGGCGGGCACGACGCGGGCCCAGGCACGTGAGGTCTGGGGCCAGCCCTGCAAGGGGACCAGCAGCGGACCGTGGCCTCCGACGGCTACGGAAAGGCGGGTGCCGTCGGTGTCGATGTGCTGTCGAGTGAAGCCGTCGGGAAGCCAGGGGCTGGCGAAGCTCGCGGCACCGGTCGCCGCCGCCGGGGTGAGCTCGTACAGGCCCGCGTTGCTGACCAGGGTGTCCACCGCTCAGGCCTCGGCGGCCAGGCGCAGCGTGCCGTCGGCATCGGTGAGGTCCGCGGCGACGAAGCGTGCCGAGCCGCCCTCCGCCGCGATCTCCCTGGCCGGGGCTTCACCGCGGGCCTGATCGCGGCCGTGCAGGACAACGTCCGCACCCTGGCGGGCCGGGTTCCGGGCGATGGCCCTGCCCATGCCGAACGTGGCTCCGGTGACCAGTGCGGTGCAGCCCTCTAGGCCGGTGCCGGCACTCATGATGCTCTCCCTGCTTCGGGGTGTCAGCGCCTGATGGGGATCACGTGAGGCGCCCTTCTGCAATCCACTATGCATTGAAGATGTTCTGTTGACAAGAAGATCTGCAAGGAAGCGCATGAGGTGCGGTGCAGGGGTGAGTGGGGTGCGTCCGGGAAGAAGACGTCGCGTGAGGAGCCGGAAGCCCGAGGCCGTTTGGGTGGGCGCGTATCGAGCCTTTACTTCCCGACCGGGCGCCGAAGCCAGGTGGCCGATGGCGGGACCACCGTGAGGTGATCGACGCGATCGCCTTCAAGTTCCAGACCGGAACGCAGTGGGTCCAGTTGCCGGAAAAGTACGGCAACTGGCGGGGCGTCTATAACCGGCCGCAGAGGTGGGCCGCCGACGGCACCTGGGAGCGCGTGTTCATCGCTCTAATGGCCTAGGCCGACGCCGAGGAGGACCTGGCCTGGGCTGTGTCGGTGGACTCGGGCAGCTCAGTCACCTCCCCTACAAGGGACGCTCCGAGGGCCGTTCGCTTGCCTTCGCCCAGTAATTCGGTTCGAGCATCTCGCCAGGCCATGCGGGCTGACGGATCGGGCCCTGAGGCCCCATCTGTTCGAAGTACGGTGCCAGGTCGATCACGGGCGTCCCGTCGACGGCGTCGAGATCGGTGACCAGCAGGTCCCTGCCTTCGACCTTGAGCAACCGTGGGTAACTGAGCGCCAGTTGGTTGGGGCGCCGGTGGTTGCGGTGGACGAACGTACCGGTCGCCGGCCAGTTCTGGTTTCCCCTTGGACTCCGTGCGTGGAGCTGGACGTCCTCGGGTCGGGCCAGATGGAAGCGCCAGGTCACGGTCAGGTGGGAGAACTCCTCGATTCCCTGCAGGGTTTCGAGAGGGTACGCCTCGTCGAGCCGGATGATCGATTCGACCCCGCCTTGGTAGTCGTCCTGTACGCGCGCGTGGCCGCCGAGGACCGTTGCGATCGACTTGACCTCGTAAGTCGGCATCAGCGCTCGTTCCTCTCGCTGGGCGTACCGTGCGCGGCGGCCTCCAGTCGCCGCCGCGACACCGTTCTGTGGTCAGCCTATGGCGCGCAACATGCCTCAGGCGCGACGGTCCAGTTCGCCGACGTGGAAACCACCGCGCTGCCGGACGGGCGAGATGTCGATCTGCATGCGGACGATGACGTCGCGGGCCCGCCCGGACTGGATATTGGCCATGGCGTCGAGTGCTTCGTTCCAGATTGCGCATGCCTCGTCGGGGCGTCCCTGCTGGACGTGGGGCTGGGACCACCCCGCTTCCCGAATGAGTGCGGCGAGGGCGACGCACCTGTCTCCGCCCACGTGGGAAAACCGTCTACCTTCACGGCGAGAACCACCTGCGTCGTAGCAGATGAGGGTGCAGGCGATGCTGGTGCCGCCGGATCGTGCTCGGTCAGTATCTTGGCTTCGCCGCGATCCTCGCCGTGGCCGTGGCCGCCGCTTTCGGCGCCACCTTCCTGCCCGAGTCGGCCGTCCCCTACCTCGGTCTGCTGCCCCTCGCGCTCGGCCTCGAGGCCGCCTGGCAAGCGTGGAGGGACCACCGAAACGGCGGTGAGGACGCCAAGGCGGGCGGCCCCGGTCCGCTGGACGTCGCGGCAGTCACCTTCGCCGACGGCGGCGACAACATCGGCGTCTACGTGCCCGTCTTCGCCACCGCCGGCAGCGGCGGGATGACCGTCTACGCCGTGGTGTTCCTAGTCCTGGTGGCGGTGTGGGGTGGAGCCCGGCTGTCCGGCTCCCTGGGAGGGGAACAGTGCCAGGATCAGAATGTCGTCGATGTCGGTGACGGCGAACCGCCCGGCGGCCCGCCCGATGATGCCCAGGTCCACGAGTGGGTGCCCTCTCCTTTGCCACGTGTGACTCCGGTGACGCTCCCCGGAGGCGGCACCGCCCCCTCCACAGGGTTGGGTTCGAGCGGGCCAGCAGGCTCCGCTTCTGCCCGATCCGGCCGCGGTTCACAGGAGCAGGGCGAACATCACCGCCATGCCGAGTGCCATGGCTCCGTGGCAGGCCGGGGACACGGCATCGGCTCGGACGCCCACCACCGGTTCCGGCCCGCCCGCGGGCATGGCACGGGCTGCGTCGAAGGCGCGGGCGAGCCAGCGCAGCGCGAATGCCAGCAGAACCAGAGCCAGCAGGCCCGCCGCCAATTTCCTTCCGGCACCGGCGAGGCTCATGGTGGACAGGCCCGAGCCTCCCGACATGTCCATTCCCGCCATGGAGGAGTGCCCGGCTCCCCCACCTCCCTGCCCCGCGGTCATGCCGCTGGGGTCCATCACGGCGACCATCCACGCCATGGCCACCATCATCACGGCGTGGAACAGCGTGTCCGGCAGCTTCCGAGGGGGGAATCCGCCCTCGGCACGGAACGGGGCGGAGGACACGAACCACACCGCTCCCGCCGTGAACACGACGACCTGGGGGAGGGCCGGCACGTCCATGCCCCACGGCCAGACCATCGCGATCATGAACAGTCCCATGACGGCGTGCAGCGCGTGGTCCACCCGTTCGGGCAGCCCGAGGCCGGGTCTCGCGCCGCGCAGGATCCCGTGGGCTGCCGTGAGGGCGAAGACCAGGGTGAGGATCCAGCGCAGACCGCTCGCGGCGATCACGAGGCCGCGGTGGTCGTACGGCCGCGGCGGACGGCTCCGATGACAAAGTCAACAACCAGGAAGGCGGCCAGCGGGATGCCGAACAGCGGCAGTGCCCAGCCGACCGCGACCAGGACCACGACACCGGTGGCCAGGGCCCAGGAGGGTATGCCGCGCCAGGCACTGCGGGCCGGGGGCGTGCCGAGCGGGGCGCGGCGGTCGGCGCGGGTGGGACGTCGCTGCCACCACATGCGGTAGCCCCAGACGATCACGCAGATCAGACCGGTGGCGAGCGCGGCCAGGACGAGCTGGTTGGCAAGGCCGAACAGGGTGCCCATGTGCGCGTTGACGCCCCAGCGGGTCAGCTTGGCCAGCAGCGGCCAGTCGGCGAAGTCGACTCGGTCGACCACGGTGTCGGTGGTCGCGTCGACGGCGAGGCTGTCGCGTCCGACCGGCCACAGGTTGCGGGTCTGGGAAACGGTCCAGGCCGTGGCGGCGTCCGCTGGGACGGCGATCTCCACGGGACCGGACAGTCCGTCGGCGCGGGCCGCCTTCAGGACGCCGTCGATCGCGTTCGGGTCGACGGTCTTTCCGGTGCCCGAGCCGGCCGTCTTGGCACCGGAGGCCGTGCTCAGCGAGGTCGAGACCGAGGGCGTGTGGGAGCTGAACGCGTCGAGGGCCTCACCGAAGTGGGCGCCCGCGTAGCGTGACCAGGTCATGCCGGTCGCGGACAGGACGAGCAGGCCGGCCGCGAGCCACAGTCCGGTGACCGCGTGCCAGCTCCGGGTGCGCCGTACCCCCTTCTGGGCCGCCCGGTCGGGCAGTAGGAGGCGGCGGGCGGTCCGCGTCCCGCGCTGCCTGCGCCACCACAGCGCGACCCCGCCCAGGACCAGCACCCACAGCCAGCTGGCCGCGAACTCCGAGTAGTACCGGCCGGGCACTCCCAGGTTCAGGTTGCGGTGCAGCGCGTCCAGCCATGTCGTCAGCGGGGTCTCGGCGTACCAGGTGGTCAGCTGGCCCTTCACCTTGCCGGTGTACGGGTCGACGTACACCGTGTGCGCCTTCTCACCGAGTGAGGGCAACGAGAAGTCGACCTGGGTCGTCGTATCACCGCTGCCCGGGCGTACGGCTATCAGCGTGCCCTTCGGATGTTCGGCACGGGCGGCGGCCACCTGCTGGGCCAGAGGGCGCGTGCTGTCACCGGTGTGCGAGACCGTGAGTTCCTTGCCGTAGACCAACTGGTCCAGCTGCGGCGTGAACGTGTAGAGGAGACCGGTGACCGCGGCGACGAGCAGGAAGGGCGCCACCAGGACACCGGCGTAGAAGTGCAGCCGGACCAGCAGCGCGCCGAAGCCTGCCGGGCGCCGCGCCGGTGCGGCGTCGGCTGGGCGGGAAGCGGGCTGGGGTTTCTCGGCGCTCGAAGTGGTGGTTGCCGCCGTGGTGCCCGAAGAGCCTGGGTCGGGTGCTTCGGGTGCTTCGGGCGCGTCGGGGACGTCGGAACTGACGGACATGGGCGGACCTCACGCTGTCTCGGCGGCGCATCGAGTCGGGCGCCGTCACTGTGCAGGGCGGGCGGCGCCCGGCCGGTGTCCGCCCGTGAAGTCGCCCCGCGCCCGGCCGAGTTCGGCCGCTGCCCTCAATCAGTCGGACCGAGGAGGGGCAGAGTTCCCGGTTTGTTCGAGGTTTCTGCGGCCCCCACCCGGGGCGCCCGCGACCTGCGCTTGCAGTCGCGGGCGCCCCGAACCTGCCTCGGTCACCCGGTCACCCGGTCACGGCGTCACCGCCGCCCACGGCCGTACCGCCTCGCCGCCTCCTGCGTACTACAGCGAGCGCTCCGACTGCCGCTGCCAGTACGGCGGTTACGACTGAGGCGCCTACTAGGACGGCCCCTTGCCGCTCAAGGAAGCCGCTCGCCTGAACCACCGGTGGACTCGGCAGCCGTCGCCCTCGGCACGCGGCGGGCACCGGTGCCGCCCTCGCGCTCTTCGTCACCTGGAACAGGAAGCGGTTGGTCTGAGCGTCGCCGTCGACGGCCAGCACGGTGTACGTGATGGAGTCGACGCCGGCCGGCAGGCCGCTCACGGCCGCGCACACGGTGGAGCCCGGGACCACGACGGGCTCGCCGACGGGCAGTGGCCTGCCGTCCGGCCCGGCTACGGAGACCTTGGGCACGGTGCCCTTCAGCAGCCCGCCGAAGGTCAGCGCGATGACCCGGGTGTCGGTGCCGACATTGGCTCCGGGGGCCGGTGACGCCGTCTGGAGCGCGGCGTGGGCGTAGGCAGGTGCACCGGCGGCGGACAACAGCGCACACACGGCCGCGCAGATCACGGCCGGTGCCCTCAGAAGGCGAAGTCCGCGCATGCGATGCGGTTGTCGAGAGCGTCGCTGGGGTGGACCACGATGGCGACCGCGCCCTTGCCCGTCTTACGGGTGTTGTTCACCGTGGTCATCCCGACACCCTTCGAGTCAGCGTCGAACATGAGGTGCACCTCGTTGGGCGGCTTGGCGGGGCCGCCCTTGACGAACTGGAAGTGCTCGCCGCCGTTGTCGGCCGAGCAGTGCCGGGCGTGCAGATGCGCCATGTAGGAGGCCCCGGGCTGGAGCCCCGTCAGCTTCACGGTGACGGTCGTGCCTTTCGGCCCCTGCGCGAGCCAGGCCGTGCCCTTGACGTGGTCAAGGCCGGGCGGCCGGGTGTCCAGCAGCTTGAACGTACCTTCCACCACTGCGGCGTCGGGCATCTTGTAGGCGGCCGTGGCCGACGGGTCCCCCATCGCCATGCCGGACATGTCGTCCATGTTGTGGGCGGGGGCGGTCGTCTTCGGTTTGGCGGCGGCATGGTCGGACGATTCGCCTCCGCAGCCGACGAGGAGGGCGGCCACGGCGGTCACAAGAGCGGTGCCAAGGACGAGCCGGGGGGTGTGGCGAAGGGGTCCGGGGGCCGACGGAGTGCCGGACGGGGAGGGGGAGGCGGGCGTGCGGTGGTACATGGAACTCCCGATCGATGGGCAGGAGGGCACACGCCGCCGTCCGCGCACAGGCGGACGGGGGCATACCGAGCCGGGTGCAGGGGCCGGGGCGCGCAGGAGCGCACACCCGACCCGGGAAGGCACCGGCCCATCGCCCAACCCCGGTGAATCGCAGGGGACTTCAGAGGGGTACGGCGGACAGCGGGCCGGTCGTCGACGGACGGAGCAGTGCCGAACCGGCCCATGGCGGGCCCCTGCGGACAACGGCGTGCCGCAGTACCACCGAGAGGACGGAAGGCGCCTGCGCAGCGGCCTCAGCCGGGCGGGCGACATGAGCGGGCCGAACCGGTATCCGGCCCGCGAGCATACGGCGAACGCGGCGAAGGGGCGCCAGCAGCGTGACGGCGAGGGCCCGGCCCAGGCGGTGGACCGCTGCCTCGCCGCGCCACAGCCACAGGCCGCACACCACGGCTGCCAGCAGATGCGCGAGGAACATCCCGGCTGAACCCTGCTGCATCAGCACGGACCCCGCCGACAGGGCGGACGCGGTGCCGGTGGGCGCCGTCGCCATGTCCGCGTGCCCCATGTGCATGGCCATTCCGGAACCGGACAACGCCATCGCATGGTTCATGCCGGAGGATGCCGCCCGCCCGGACGCACCGGACGTCATCTGGACGAGCATGTGGGCCACGTCGAACCACAGGTGCAGCAGAGTCTGCAGGGCCGTGGTGACCCCGACCACCGTGAGGGCGCCGCGTTCACGGGCCGTCAGCCGCCAAGCGGCCGTGGCCGTCCCGGTGTACGCCGCCCCCAGGGCCCACCAGGGCAGCAGGTCGCCGGACATCAGAGCATGCCCGAGGGCCGTCGTCAGCACGCAGACGGCGGCGAAGACGCCGGCCCGCAGCGGACGCAGGCCAACGCGCCGCGCTGAGGTCAACGTCGGAGACACGGACAACTCCTGTTAAGAAAGGGCTTGTTGGCTCATACGGACGGGAACGTCCTGGCGTTCAGGGGGCCGGCGATCAGAGGTTTCGCCAGACAGCCCCGCGCCGCTCGTACGCCATGACGGACTCGACGCCGCGCGCGACGGATGCTCCGCACTCGCGGGTGTGCGGCCAGAGCGCCAGATCGATTGCACGGCATGCCCGAACACGGCACGCGGTCCGATGGCGTCCTGCTCCTCGACCCCGTCGGGCATGAGGATCTGACCACGCGGCGACATCAGCTGTTCTCCTTGGCTGAGAGGGCGTCCTGGTCCGCGAGCGGCTGGGCCGCGTAGGTGATCCGGACGACGCCGTCGGCGTGCCGTTCGGTGCGGGCGCGGACGCCGAAAACGGCGGCGAGGATCTGCGGGGTCAGGACATCGAGGACCGGTCCCGCCGCCACCACCGTGCCCTCGTGCAGGACGACCAGGTGGTCGCAGAGGCGGGCGGCGAGGTCGAGGTCGTGCAGGACGGCGAGGGTGGTGACGCCGGTGACGCGGATGAGGTCGAGGAGTTCGAACCGGGCCCGGATGTCGAGGTGGTTGGTGAGTTCGTCCAGGACGAGGAGTTGCGGGTTCTGGGCCAACGCACGGGCCAGCAGGACGCGTTGGCGCTCACCGCCGGACAGGGAGGCGTAGTCGCGGTCCGCGAAGGGCCGTACGCCGCAGCGGTCGACGGCGTCGACCACGGCCTGGTGGTCGTCGGCTCCGTCGCGGCCCAGCAGGCCGTGGTGGGGGGCGCGGCCGAGAGCGACGATCTCGGCGACGGTCAGGCCGGTGGTATTGCCGCCCGCGTCCTGGAGGACGGCGGCGGTACGGCGGGCAGCGGCCCGGGGCGACAGGGCCCAGACGTCGTCCTCGCCGACCCGGACGGCGCCGTCCGCCGGGCGCAGTGAGCGGTAGACGGCGCGCAGCAGGGTGGACTTGCCGCTGCCGTTGGGGCCGACGAGGCCGACGATGTCGCCCTTGCGGGCTTCGAGGCTCACGTCGCGCAGGATCGGGGTGCGGTCCAGGGTGATGTGGAGCTGGTCGACGGTCAGTTTCACGCGGTCAGTCCAGACCCTTGGTGCGGCGCAGCAGCCACAGGAAGAACGGGGCGCCGAGGAGGGCGGTGAGGATGCCGAGAGGCAGTTCGTTGGGGCGGTCGAGGGTGCGGGAGAGCAGGTCGACGACGACCAGGTAGAGGGCGCCCAGCAGGGCGGTCAGGGGCAGCAGGCGGCGGTGGTCGGCGCCGGTGGTGAGGCGCACCAGATGCGGGATCATCAGGCCGACGAAGCCGATACTGCCGGCGACGGCGATGACGGTTCCGGTGAGCAGCGCGCTGAGGACAAGGAGGACGGCCCGCAGCCGGTTGACGTCGACGCCGAGGGCGGTGGCGGACTCGTCGCCGGCCAGCAGGACGTTGAGGCGCCGGCCGAAGAGGGCGAGGAGTGTGGTCGTGACGAGCACCACCGCGGCGACGGTGGGGACCTGGTCCCACTGTGCGCCCGCGACACTGCCCAGCATCCAGAACATCACCGTCCGCAACTCGTCGGGCGTCGCCTGGAGTTGGACGTAGCTGGTGGCGGAGAGGAAGACGTACCCGACGGCGACGCCCGCCAGGACCAGCCGGGTCGGGGCCAGCCGCCCCCGCCGCTGCCCGAGCGCGAAGACCAGTGCCCCGGCGACGACCGCGCCGAGGAAGGCCGCCGCCGACACCCCTAGCCCGGCCGGCGCGACGCCTCCGCTCAGGGTGATGACGAGGACCGCGCCGAGGGTGGCGCCGTAGGAGAAACCCAGCACGACGGGGTCGGCGAGCGGGTTGGACACCACCGTCTGCAGCACCGCGCCGGACACCGCCAGGCCCGCGCCGACCAGGGCCGCCAGCACCACCCGCGGGGTGCGGAAGGTCCAGACGATCTGGTCGAGCGCGAGGTCGGAGGGGGCCGACCCGGCGCCGGTGACGTGGTGCAGGACGATCGCCCACACGTCGCCGACCGGCACGCCGACGGCGCCGATACTGATCGCCACGATCATGGTGGCGGCCAGCGCGACCGGCAGGAGCGTGAACGCCAGCGGGGTCCCGAGGCGGCTCAGAGGGCGTCGGGGTGCAGCATCTTCGCGACCTTTGCCACGGCCAGGTCGTTGCTGGGGCCGAGGTACATCGAGTCGGACAGCGTCACGTACGTGGTGCTCTTGGCGGCCGGCCACTGGGGGAACTCCTTGAGCAGTTTCTTGGCGTAAGCCGCCGGATCGGGGTCGTTGTAGCTGATGACGACGACGGCGTCGACGTCGGTGGCGGCCACCTTCTCCTTGCTCAGGTCGGCAAAGGCGGCCTTGGTGGTGTGCGAGAAGGCGTTGGTGCCGCCGGATTTGGCGAGAATGTCGTTGACGATGCCGTTGGCGAGGACCGAGCTGAAGTCGTTGCTGCCCATGGACATGGTGGAGAACAGCACCATCACCTTGGGCTTCTTCTGTGCGGCGACCTTCTTGGAGACCGCCGCGATGCTCTTCTCGGAGGCGGCGATCAGCTTCTCGGCCCGGTCGCTGACGTGGAAGATCTTTCCCATGTCGCGCAGCAGCCGGTAGCTGTCGGCGACGGTCATCCGGGACGGGTCGTCATCACAGCCCTGCGGGGAGACGTAGCTGTGGGCGCCGACCTGCGCCAGCTGTTCGCGGGTGGCGAAGCCGTTCTTCTGGTCGAAGCCGTACGTGGTGACGGACAGGACGAGATCGGGTCGCAGGCCGAGCATCGCCTCGCGCGGGATGTCGTAGGCGTCGTTGAGCTTGACGTTCCCGGTGGGCAGCTTCTTGACGGCGGCGGCCCGGCCGGGCACCTCGGACATGCCGTAGCCCTGCTGGTTGGCGACGATCCTGTCGCCGAGTCCGAGAGCGAGGAGCGTGGAGACCTCCGCGACCGAGGCGCCGTTCATGACGACGACCCGACTGGGCGCCTTCCTGAAGGTCTCCTTCTGGCCGCAGTTGTCGAGGGTCACCGGGTAGCCGGACTTCGAGGCCGCAGCCCCGGCTGTGTCGGCGCTCGCCTTGTCGTCGGACGAGGAGCCGCATGCCGCCGTGAGCAGGCAGAGGGTGGCGGCCAGGGCGGTGGCGGCCGGCCGGTTGATCGGCATGCGGGCTCCTATGCGTGCGGGGTGCGCTGACGGTCTTCTGCGTGGTTCTGGTGCAGTAGTCGGGGCGCGCTGGCCGTGAGTTCCCGCGCTCTTCCGGCATTTGACCAACCCGGCGGCGGAGTTGATGCCCCCGGGCAGCGGAGTTGGTGCTCCCCGCCGGAGAGCACCAACCGGTCGCGTCAGGCCGCCGGGGCGGGCGGTGCCTCGGCCTCCAGGAGTTGCCGTTCCAGGGCCGCCCGGGCGCGGGACACCCGGGAGCGGACGGTGCCGACGGGGCAGCCGGTGAAGCCGGCCGCCTCCTCGTAGGACAGGCCGACCACCTGGGTGAGGACGAACGCCTCCCGGCGTTCGTCGGGCAGCGCGGCCAGCAGGTCGAGCAGGGCCACGCCTTCGTCGAAGCCCGGCAGGTCGCGCGACTGGGTTCGTTCGACGGCCGCCTGCCAGTCCGGGGTGTCGGCGAGCCTCGGCCGAGCGCCGGCGTACCGGAAACTGTCGGCCACCGCGCGACGGGCGATGGACAGCAGCCAGGTACGGGCAGAGGCCCGGCCCTCGAAGCGGTGCAGGCTGGCGAACGCCCGGGCGAAGGTGTCCTGGGTGAGGTCGTGAGCGGTCTGGGGATCGCCGCTGAGGTGGACGACGTAGCACAGCACGTCATTGTGAAGGGCGCGAACGAAGTGCTCGGCCGCGCGGGGGTCGCCACCGCGGGCGGCCAGGGCCCAGGCGGTCGCCGCCGCGTCCGCCGAGGCGCGGGTCGTCCGAGTCGTCCGGGGGGCCTGGGGAGCGGGCAGGACGGAAACAGTCACGTGAGGTCCCTATCGGGTCGTCCGGGGCCTGCCGCTGGAAGCGGCGGCGCACCGGGACTTGGGGTGCGGCCGTACGCGGTGGGTACGGCGATGCCCGGGGCCCGTCAGGAAGTGTCGACGCACGGCGGCACGCGGACGTGCCGGGGTGAAGCGTCACCACAGGAAGGGACTGCGCGCGATCGCGGCAGGACGGATGGCCAGACGTGAGGCCCCGGTGGTTCCGGCTGTCTCAGGCGACAGCGGCACCCGTGGGCGGGGCCCGAGAGGTGAGGGAGCAGCACAGGAGGAGGCGTGCCGGAACCGGCACGTCGGTGGCGCGGCGCCTGCCGGTGAGCGGGCGGGGCAGCGGCGCGGGCCCGGCCAGCAGTATCCGCAGCGGTGCCACCAGCCGGGTGGCCGCGGCCCGCAGAACGCGGAAGACCGCGCGCTCGCCGTACGCGAGCCACAGGCCGCACAGGATCGCGGCCAGGAGGTGCGCGGCGAACATGCCGTACGAGGCGCTCCCGCTCATGCCGGCCATGCCGTGCGCGTGCTGGACGCCGGACATGGCATGCGTCATGGATCCCATGTCCATCGGGTCCCTGTGCATGGAGCCCATGTCCATGGAGCCCATGTCCACGGAGCCCGGGGCGTGAGCCGAGGCGTCGTGTCCCGGAGTCGCCGCGGAGGTGAGCGTCTGCGCCAGGGAGAACGCCTCGTGGAGCACCGCCTGCGCCACGGTCACGACCGTGACGATCAGGATGCGTCCGCGTTCACGGCCGGCCAGCAGTCAGCCGGCCGTTCCAGTCCCGGCCGCACCGGCGGCCATGGCCCACCAGGGGACGGAGGTACCCGACATGAGCACGTGGCCGAGGGCGGCGAGCAGCACGCAGACGGCGGCGAACACACCGGCCCGCAGCGCACGGCACCACCCTCGGACAGTCATGGCCCGCCCATCCTCGCACCCGGCGTCCGCTCGTCGTCAGGGGGTACGTATGCGACCCCACCCGCCGACTCACCGCGCAGACAGTGACGCGCATCACGCCCATCAGGCGGGAACTCGGCGGGCATCCGGCACGACTACTGGAGCGGGACAGTGCCCGGGCGCACCACCACCGCCAGCACCTTCACCCGCCCACTGTGCCGGAACTCCAGGGTGAAGGGCACCAGATCACCCGAAGTCCAACTCCGCTCCCCGGCCGGAGCGGTCACCGTCAGGTCCACTCCCCGGGGCGACATCGCGAGGCTGTCGCCCGCCAGTATCGCCACGGAGTCGACGGCGGCACGGTAGGCCCCGTTCCCGTCGTTCATGCGGTGCCGGGCGAGCGTGATGCCGTCGGAGACGTCGCGCGAGGTCACTCGTATCAGGCTGTCGGCCGAGCCGCCCCGGTTGGCTATGCGGAAGAACGCCGCCGTCTCCGCCACCCCGGCGGACGGCAGCAGGACGCGTCCCTCGGTGACGCTCATGAGCGCCGGGCTGCCCGCCCCGCCGGTGCCGGTCCAGGCGGTCAGGCCCGCCAGGGCCACGCTGCACGCGGCGACGGGCACGAGAGCGGCGAGCGCGCCGTCCCGCAACCGCCGCCGGTCCCCCAGCGCCGGAATCGTCCACTTCATCGGAAAGCCACCTTCCCGGAGCGCGCCCCGCGCCCCCGCCCGCCACCGGACACAAGCCGCCAGCCGCGCAACCGCAGACTGTTGGCCACCACCAGCACCGAACTCACCGACATCGCGGCGGCGGCCGGCATCGGGTTGAGCAGCCCCACCATGGCGAGCGGCACGGTGACGACGTTGTAGCCGAAGGCCCACAGCAGGTTGGCGCGGATCGTGCCGAGGGTGCGCCGGGCCAGCCGGACGGCGTCGACGAGCGCCTCGATGTCACCGCGCACCAGGGTCAGGTCGGCGGCCCCGATGGCCACGTCCGTGCCGCTGCCCATGGCGATGCCCAGGTCGGCACTCGCGAGCGCCGCGGCGTCGTTCACGCCGTCGCCGACGACGGCGACCCGGCAGCCCTCCTCCTGCAGCCGCCGGACCAGGCCGGCCTTGTCCTCCGGGGAGCAGCGGGCGTGCACTTCGTCGATCCCGAGCGCCGACGCCACCGCCCGCGCGGGAGCCTCGCGGTCACCGGTGGCCAGGACCGGGCGGATACCGAGGCGCCGCAGCCGCTCCACGGCACGGTAGCCGCCGGGCCGTACGAGGTCACCGACGGCGATCAGCGCCACTTCCCTGCCGTCCACCCGGACGACCACGGACGTGTACGCCTCGTCCTCCGCCAAGGCCAGAGCCTCGGCCAGCACCGGCGGCAACTCGCCTTCCGGCACGGCCACCTCGACCGTACGACCGTCCACACGTCCCGTGACGCCCCGCCCCGCCGTGGCGGTGAAGTCGCTCACCTCGGGCAGCGGCTCACGCTCCGCCGAGCGGCGCGCGTACGCCGTGATCGCCCGCCCGATCGGATGCTCGGAGCCCCGCTCCACCGCTCCCGCCAGACGAACCAATTCCTCCTGCCCCGGCCCGCCGGGCACCGCGGTCACCCGGGCGACGGTCATGTGGCCGGAGGTCAGGGTGCCGGTCTTGTCCAGGACCACCGTGTCCACGTGCTGGAGCGCCTCCAGCGTCTGCGGCCCGCTCACCAGCACGCCCAGCTGCGCCCCGCGCCCGGTGGCGGCCATCAGCGCGGTCGGGGTGGCGAGTCCCAGCGCACACGGGCAGGCCACGACGAGAACGGTCACGCAGGCGGTGATCGCCGCCTGCGGATCGGCACCGGCGCCCAGCCAGAACCCGAGGACGGTCACCGCGATCGTCAGCACGACCGGTACGAACACCCCGGCCACCGCGTCGGCCAGCCGTTGCGCCCGCGCCTTGCCCGCCTGGGCCTCGGTGACCAGCCGGGTGATCCGGGCCAGCTGCGTGTCCGCGCCGATCGCCGTCGCCCGTACGAGGAGAAGCCCGCCGGCGTTGACGGCCCCGCCGACCAGCGCCGAGCCGGGGCCCACCTCCACGGGCTCGCTCTCGCCGGTGACCAGGGACAGGTCCACGGCCGAACTGCCCTCCGCCACCCGCCCGTCGGTGGCGACGCGCTCGCCCGGGCGTACGACGAAGACCTGCCCCACCCGCAACCGCTCCATGGGGACGGACCGTTCGCCGTGCGCGTCGCGGACCGACACCTCCTTGGCCGCCAGGCCCGCGAGAGCCCGCAGGCCCGCCCCGGTCCCCCGGCGTGCCCGCGCCTCCAGGTACCGTCCGGTCAGCACGAACAGCGGCACGCTCACCGCGGCTTCGAGGTAGACGTGGGCCACACCGTCGGACGCCGACGGCAGCAGACTGAACGGCATCCGCATCCCGGGGTCGCCCGCTCCCCCGAGGAACAGGGCATAGGCCGACCAGGAGAAGGACGCGACCACGCCCAGCGAGACCAGGGTGTCCATGGTGGCCGTGGAGTGCCGCAGCCCGCGCAGCGCGCGCTCGTGGAAGGGCCACGCGCTCCACACCGCCACCGGCGCGGCCAGCGCGAAGCACAGCCATTGCCAGTTGCGGAACTGAAGGGCGGGCACCATCGACAGCACCAGGACCGGGACGGCGAGCAGCGCGGTGCCGAGGAGCCGCTCGCGCTCCTGCCGGGCGGCGGAGGCGGACCCGTCTTCCGCGCTGTTCTCCGCCGTCTCCTTCTCCTCGGGCACGGGCAGAGCTGCCTGGTAGCCGGCCTGTTCGACCGCGGTGACGAGTTCCTCCGGCGCGATGTCGGCCGGGTGGCTGACCCGGGCCATCCCGGTGGCCAGGTTCACGGTGGCGGTGACGCCGTCCAGCTTGGCGAGCTTCTTCTCCACCCGCCGCACACAGGCCGCGCAGGTCATCCCGTCGACGGTGAGATCCGTGACCACGAGACCGGCCGCCGCTTCACCCGCCGTCACTGACCGCTCCCGTCCGACATCCCCTGCATCCCCGACATTCCACGCATGTCTTCCATGCCGCCCCCGCTGCCCCCGCTGCCACCGTCGCCTCCGCCGCTTCCTCCACTGCCGGTCCCGTGCATGCCGGTCCCGTGCATGCCGGGCGCCACAGGTCCGGCGGCCGAGCCGACGGCGTACGACACCGAGAACACCAGGGCGAGCAGCAGCAGGAAGCCCCAGAGCGCGGGGGACGGCAACAGCCTGCGGGCCGGTACACCGGCGGGGAGGGACGGTTGTCGGAACTCGGCCATGCCCGACCTTCCTGGTCGCATCGAACCGTCATACGAGGAACGGCGGTCGAAGCCGTGCCGTTCCAATGGTCGGCTCGCCGGAGCATCAAGTTCCCGCGGTCAAACGTGACGCGCGCCACTTGGGCCGTGGGAGCCCAAGGGACTTCTCACACCTGCCCGGACACCGGGCGCGGTCACCGTGCCGGGCGTCGTAGGGCCTTTCGGGTACGGCGATGGCGTATTGGTCTGCCCAAGACGGCCGAGTCCACCAGGAGATACAGCAGAGCGCCGGTGACCAGACCCGCCCCGCTCCCGACCAGAGCACCGAGCGCACCGCCCGCGACGGAACCCAGCCAGCCATAGCCGCCGGCGAGAACCACGACGGTGACCACGAGCAGCGGCCAGGCTCCCCCGGCGACACGCGCCGGACGGCCCCGGCCCTCGCCGGGCTCGGACTCCCGGGGCCACTCGGGGTGCACGGTGTCACGGTGGTCGTCGCGCCGACGGTCCGCCACCCGGCTCCCCCCTCCCGCACCAGGCCCAGTGCCGCGGAGGGTTCCTTCCCCCGCGCCCGGCGCGGGAATCGGCGCACGCGCCCCGGAACTTCCGCCTCCGTCCAACGGCGCACTGGCCGAGGTGAGCAGGGGCGCACCCGAAGCGGCGGGCCAGGGAGCGGCACCGCTTCCCGGCCCGCGGGCGATCCTGAGGTGTCAGCCGCTCTCCCCCAGGCGGGCCGCCCACTTCTGCTCCACCTTGGCCAGCTTCCAGTACGCCAGCGCAGCGGCCCACACCACGACGAACAGGGCGACGATCACGTAGCCGACGTGGTCCAGGTCGAGGCCGGCGATCCAGTCGGTCACGGCGTCGCGCAGATCGAGCTTCTCGTGCAGTACGCCGACAAGTTCGATGGTGCCGATCAGAAACGCGACGGCGATGGAGAGTCCGGTGATGGTGAGGTTGTAGAACACCTTGCGGACCGGGTTCGAGAAGGCCCACTGGTAGGCGAAGTTCATGAAGGTGCCGTCGAGCGTGTCGAACAGGCTCATGCCCGCGGCGAAGAGGAGGGGGAGGCAGAGGACCGCGTACCAGGGCAGGCCGGCAGCCGCGCCCGATCCGGCCATCACCATCAACGTGACCTCGGTCGCCGTGTCGAAGCCCAGGCCGAAGAGAAAGCCGATCGGGTACATCTGGCCAGGCCGGGTGATGGACTTGGTGAGACGGCCGAGGATCCGGTTCATGAACCCGCGCGAATCCAGGTGCCGTTCGAGTTCCTTCTCGTCGAACTTCCCGGCCCGCATGGCCCGGAACACCTTCAGGATGCCCATCAGGGCGACGAGATTGAGCGCGGCGATGATGTAGAGGAAGGACCCGGACACGGTCGTACCGATGACGCCCAGCGTCCGGTGGGTGCTTGAGTCGTCGTTCATCAGCGTGCCGGCGATGGCGGCGCCACCGGCCACCAGAGCGGCCATCGCGACCACCACGCTGGAGTGCCCGAGCGCGAACCAGAAGCCCACCGACACCGGCCGCTTGCCGTCGGCCATCAGCTTGCGGGTGGTGTTGTCGATCGCGGCGATGTGGTCGGCGTCGAAGGCGTGCCGCATGCCGAGGGTGTACGCCGTGACGCCGAGCCCGATGCCGAACGCCTTGGAGCCGATCTCGTAGTGCCCAGGTACGACGAGAAGGAACAGCACCCCGAAGGCGACGACGTGCAGGGCGGCGATCACCGCCATCAGCCCGACCGTCTTGACGGTGTCCTCTCGCCGCCAGCGAAAGGAAACAGAATCGGACTCGGTACCGCTCCCGGTCCCGGTTTCGGGCAGGGTCATCAGGTCACGCTCCAGCACCTCGTGGATCACTTCGTGAGATGCCGTGGCCGGTCTCCTGGCTTACGGGTGCCGCGTGCCCGTCCCGGCCTTCCCGTCCGCCGGCGGGCGAACAGTGACCGTACAACCCGTGGGACGGAAACTCCCCGATCACAGTGGCGAGGGCCGCTCCGGCCTGAGCCCCCGAACCACGCGGGGCCGTCACCGGTCTTCCCGAGCACCACGGCTCCCCAACGGTACGAGGACCGAACACGCCCTGCATACCTGCGCAGGTATGCAGGTATGCAAGATCACATCGGGGCACCTGGGAGGATGCCCCTCATGCATCTCGTCCCCGCCGACCGTGCGGACCGCCCCACCATCGACGGCCACCGGGTCTGCGACGCGATCGCCGCCATCGGCGAGCCCGACCACGTCCGCGCCTGGGCCGAGCGGTTCTCCCTGCCGGCCGACCCCGGACGCCTCTCCCTCCTCCTGGCCCTGCACCGCACGGGCCCGCTCGCTGTCTCCGACCTCGCCGTCGCGACCGGCATGAACGACCCCGCCGTCTCCCAGGCCCTGCGCCTGCTGCGCGCCGCCGGCGTCGTGGCGGGCGAGAAAGCGGGACGCGTGGTGCGCTACCGGGTCGTCGATCCCGTCACCAGCGGGTTGCTGGACCAATGCACCACCGCCGAGACCGGCTGAACGACGAACCCCGGCGAATACCGGCGCGGAGTTCCTCCGCAAGGCTTGGACGCCCGTGTTCAGGTCGGCGCCCTGCCGCGGTTTCCGGTGCCGGCAGGGGTGTCCCGTTCCTGTCGACCGCCAGATCGCACCGGGTTGAGCCAGTCCGTGGCGTCCAGGCCCGCGGCGGGTCCCGGTGCCGGACGCGGGGTGATGTCGCCGCCGGAGGCGTGGACGAGGTGCCGGACGAATCATCGCGGGCCCAGAGGACCGCGCAATTCCAGCAGAGGGCCGACACCGGGCGGTGGCTGACCACCACGTCGACGATGTCCGCGGTGATGAGCGGGAGCAGCCGGACGGGGGCGTGCTTCAGCAGGAACCCGGCGTCGCGAGCGCGACCCGGCCCCGCTCGGGCCGGAACAGGTAAAGCAGCGTCCGGACCGGGTGTTCGCCCCGGTAGCGGTGGCTCAGCGGTCCCCGGTGCAGCACCACGGTTACTCCTGTGGACGGACGGTTCAGGAGGGGCACACGGCCGGGACGGCGAGACCAAGGGAGGGCCGCCGCCCCGACGGGAGGCGGACCTCAGTCCGGGAGGGTCCGGGCGTGCGGGTCCCAGCCGACCGGCAGTGGTTCGGGGACGGCGCACCGACTGTGCACCGGGACCGGGAGTTTGGAGTCGGCGGCAGTGTTGATCGCCGTCATCACCTCCAGGACGTGGAAGGCGAGGTCGCCGGTGGCGCGGTGCGCCGTCCCGGAGCGGATGGCCCGAGCCAGGTCGAGCACGCCCGTGCCGCGTCCCGCGCGCGTGCCCTCGACCGGCAGGTGCCGCCGTGGGCCGCCGTCCTCGACGGCCGTCGTGCCGTCGAAGTGGTTCGGGTCGGGCAGCACCAAGGTGGCGTCGAGGCCGGTGACCTCGACGAAACCGAGACGCAGCAGCGGCGAGTCGAAGCTGAACACCGCTGTCGCGGAGCCGCCGCCGGAGAACTCCAGCAGCGCCGAGACATGGGTCGGCACGGTGACGTCGAACTCGGTACCGGCCCGCTCGCCGGAGCCGATCACCCGTCGGTCCCGCGAGCGGCCGCCGACCGCGCTCACCCGCTCGACCGGTCCGAAGACGTTCACCAGCGCGGTCAGGTAGTAGGGGCCCATGTCGAAGAGCGGGCCGCCGCCGGGCCGGTAGAGGAACTCCGGGCCGGGGTGCCAGGACTCCGGGCCGGGGATCTGCATCAGGCTCAGCGCGGTGAGCGGGGTGCCGATCGTGCCCGAGTGGAGGGCCCGCAGCGCGCTCTGCAGGCCGGCGCCGAGGAACGTGTCCGGGGCACCGCCCACCCGCAGCCCGGATTTCTCGGCGAGTTCCAGCAATTCCGCCGCACTGTCGGTGTCGGCGGTGAGCGGCTTCTCGTTCCAGAGGTGCTTGCCCGCACGCAGCGCGGCCGTTCCCACCGCGGCGTGGGCCGACGGTACCGTGAGGTTGACCACGATCTCGACCTCGGGGTGGGCGAGCGCCTGCTCGACGGTCCCGGCCGCGGGGACGGCGTGGGCCTCGGCCTGGGTGCGGGCGCGGTCCTGGTCCAGGTCGGCGCAGAAGAGGACCCTCAGGTCGGGGAAGGATGTCAGGTTGGCCAGGTACTGGTCGCTGATGGTGCCGCAGCCGATGACGGCGACGCCCACCGGTCCGGTGCGGTGCGGGTGCGGCCCGGTCATCGCGCGCCCTCCGTGGTGAGGTAGGTGTGGCTCTGCGCCATGGCGTCGAACACGTCCCCGGCGCACTGGTCGAGTTCGACGATGTGCCACTCGGCGGCGGGTGCGGCGGCGAGCACCGCGGGGACGGGCATCCGGCCGGCGCCGACGGCGGTGTTGGGCTGTCCGCGGTCGATGGTGATCGGACCGTCCTTGACGTGCAGGAGGCGGACCCGGTCGCCGAGCCGGCCCAGCAGGGCGGGGACGTCCTGTCCCCCGGCGGCGGCCCAGTAGGTGTCGACCTCCAGGATCGCGGCCGGGTCCAGAAGGTCGGCGAGTACTTCCAGGGCGGGGATGCCGTCGAGCAGCGTGGACAGTTCGAACTCGTGGTTGTGGTAGCCGACCCGGATGCCGTGCTCGGCCGCGGCGCGGACGGCGGTGTTGAGTTCGGCGGCGAGGGCGGCGACCGCGTCGCGGTCGGCGAACCGGTCGGGGGCGGCGTAGGGCAGGACCACGGTGTCGGCGCCGACCACGGGAAGCGCCTGGAGGATCTCGGTCTGCTGCTCGCCGGTGATCCAGGCGTGCGCGCTGCACGCCCGCAGGCCGAACTCGTCGAGGTCGGCGCGCAGTCGGTGCGGGTCGGTGAGCACGTCGTACGGTTCGACGCCGGAGTAACCCATGGCGGCGAGCCGCCGCAGGGTGTCGCGCCGGTCGGCGGTTAGGGCCCGGTCGAGGCCGTAAAGCTGGACGGCCAGCGGGGTGGTTGCGGTCACGGTGGTCAGTTCCTCCGGTGCGGTGGCAGGGGTGGCCGTCCCGCTCGCCCGGGGAGGTGCCGGCGGGACTGCGGTGCGGGACAGTTCAGCGCGGGGCGTCGCCGTGGTCCGGTACCTCCAGCTGGACGCCGCCGGCCAGCGCCGAGCGGTGGGCGACCAGTCCGGGCAGGGTGTAGCGGGCGGCGGTCCAGGCGTCGACGGGCGGCAGGTCGCCGGTGAGGCAGGCGGTGACGAAGTCGTCGGCGAGGAACTGATGGGAGCCTTCGTGGCCGTTGGGCTGCCCGGCGAATTCGGCAGGCAGCCGGCTCAGGTCGTGCGCGGGGGCAAAGCCGCTGACGAACGCGTCACGCAGCGAGGGGTCGATGTCGGCGAGCGCCTCGTCGTCGAGCCGGGTGGTCGGGACGGTCCGCATCAGCTCCTCGATGTCCTCGGCCTTCTCGCGGTCCTGCCACAGCGTGGTGGTGGCGAGCTGCTCGAAGCTGGCCTCGGTGCCGAAGAACCGGAACCGGGACTCACGCAGCGGCGACGGGTAGCCGACGCGGCGCATCTCGTTGGTGCGCACCACGCCGCCGTCGTGGGTGCGGAACAGCGCGGTGGCGTTGGAGAAGTCGTTGCCCCAGCGGCTGACCTCGCGGTCGAAGACCCCGTCGCCGCGGGTGTCGGTGACACCCAGACAGGAGACGTGGGTGACGTGGGAGCCGGTGACGGCGAGCACCCCGCCGAGGGCATGAGTGGGGTAGTGCATGGGCGGGAAGCTGGCGTCGGCCTTCCACCCGTCGCCGCCGCTGAACTTGTAGGCGTCGTAGAAGCCCAGGTCCATGTCGTGGACGTAGTCGCCCTCGGCGTAGAAGATCTCGCCGAACGCGCCTTCCCGCCGCCGCTTGCGGCAGTACACGGCGGCCGGGTTGTAGTAGCTGGTCTCGCCCATCATGTAGGTGAGCCCGGTACGGCCGACCGCCTCGACGATGGAGGCTGTTTCCTCCTCGGTCACGGCCATCGGGACGGAGGAGTAGACGTGTTTGCCGGCCGCCAGGGCCTGGACGACGAGCGGGCCGTGGGTCCAGCGCTGGGTGAAGATCGCGACGGCGTCGATGTCGGAGGCGAGCATTTCCTCGAAGGACGCGTAGGTGGTGGCGATGCGGTGCCGGGCGGCCTCGCGCTCCAGCCGCTCGGGGACGGCCTCGGTCAGACGCACGTCGTGCACGCCGGGGTGGGCCTGGAAGAGAGGGATGAACGCGCGGGCGAACTGCCCGGCACCGACGATGCCGATGCTGATGGTCACGATGGCTCCAGAATCGGTGTGCGGACGGTCAGTTCTTCTTCGCCAGGGCCTTCTCGTACTCCGCCCGCATCTGGTCGCCGCCCTGGCTCTTCCACGCCCTGCGGGCTTCGGCCAGGGCGCTGATCGGCTTGCGGCCGGTGACAACGGCGACCATCAGATCGTCGATGAGCTGCTTGAGCACCGGCGTCTTGGAGATCGCGGTCTCCGAGTACAGGTTGACGACCGGATTGGGCTCGCTGACGGGCATCGCATCGTGGAGGAAGGTCTGCGCGTCCTTGGCGACCTGGGCGGGCCGGCCGGCGAAGAAGAAGTTCAGCTCGGAGGGCTGGCACATGTACGCCATGCTGAGCTCGGAGAGCCGGGCCGCGTCGGTGGTGGGCACCGGGGCGCCGTCCTTGCCGTAGGTGAAGTGGTGGTCGGCGATGCCGTAGTTGACGAAGGTGTACTCGCTGCTGCCGAACGGCGCTGCGAAGTAGTCGCAGACCCGCAGTACTTCGCGGATCTTGTCCTTGTTGCCGCGCAGCTTGGCGGGAATGCTGTAGTACCCCCAGTAGCCGGTGTCCTGGGCGACGAGCGGCTTGCCGCCGTCGAAGCCGGGCGGCAGCATCGGCTGGAGGTCGGCGCCGGGACTGTTGCGCTGGATGACGCCGAGGTCGCCGCCTACCGAGACCATTCCGTTGAAGCCCTCGGCGTGCATGCCGATCGAGCCGTTCAGGAAGAGCTGTCGCTGCTGGTCCCAGGGCATGGTGGGGGCGTCGGGGTGGAAGGCGCCGCCGACCCACAGCTTGCGCATGTAGACGAGCATTGCCTCCCACTCGTCGGTCTCGTGGTCCTTGGTGAGAGTGCCGTCGTCGTTGAGGCGCCACGTGGACGGGACGCGGTGCATCGCGGCGAAGAAGCCGCTGTTGAGGTCGGACAGGCCCCAGGTCTTGACGCCGCCGCCGGCCGGCGAGGCCTTGGTGAACGCGGTGAGCAGCGCGTACACGTCGTCGGCGTTGCGCGGCATGTCCATACCGAGCTTCTTGCACCAGTCCTGGCGGTAGAAGGCCACGTTGTTGACCAGGGGGGTCGGCCGGGGCACGCCGAAGATGCCGCCGTCGATGGAGCTGTTGCGCCACGCCCAGTCGGGCAGCTGGGCCAGGTTCGGGTAGTCCAGGATCGCCGATCCGCCGACGTGGTCGGAGAGTTCGGTGAAGGCGCCCTGCTTGACGCTGCGGTCGATGGCGGGTGAGAAGTAGTGGTTGACGTTGAACAGGTCGGGCATGTCGCCGCTGGCGATAATGGTCTGGGCGCGGTCGCCGATGTCGGAGCCGCCGACGAGGGTGGGCTTCCAGGTCAGGTTGAGGCGCTTCTCCAGCTCCTGCCACCAGCGGTTGGAGCCGCGGCCGGGGGCCGGGGTGGTGGCCAGCTGCATCAGGGCAGTCATGGTGCCTCCGTTGCCGGGGGCCTTGGCGACGGAGGTGAACTGCTCGGCGACGGACGGGTAGCGGTCGTAGGCCGCGGGGACGCCGTGGATGGGGTCGCGGTGCTCACCGGGTATCGGGGAGGGGACCGGGCCGGCCTTGGGGGTACGGAAAGCGGCGCCGGGGGTGTGACCGCCACTTCCGCTGCCACCGCTTCCGCAGGCGGCGAGGGCGAGTCCGGCGCCGAGGCCGAGCACCCCGCCGAGCAGGGTGCGGCGGGAGGTCAGGGGGGAGGAGGTCGGCTGTCTCATGACGGGGCCTTTCCGGTGCGTCCGGGTGAGGGTGGGGTGTGGCCTGGGACGGGTCTGCCCAGGGCTGACCGCGCCGCGGCGTGCGACGTCGGTGGTGGAGGGGAAGGGGTGGATCGGCGGGTTTCAGCCCTTGATGGCGCCGACCAGGATGCCCTTGGTGAAGAACCGCTGGACGAAGGGGTAGACGATCAGGATCGGCAGGGTGGCGACCACGGTGACGGCCATCTGGAGGGTCTGCGGCTGCGGGAGCGGGCGGTTGGGATTGGGCGCGAGTTGCGTCATCGACTGCCCTTCGAGGACGTACTGCCGCAGGACCAGCTGGATCGGCCACTTCGTGGTGTCGTTGAGGTAGATCATCGCGCTGAAGAAGTCGCTCCACAGGGCGACGGCGTAGAACAGCGAGACCACCGCGAGGACCGCCTTGGAGAGAGGCAGCACGATCCGCCAGAGGATCTGCCATTCACCGGCGCCGTCGATGCGCGCCGAGTCGAGGAGCTCGGCGGGCAGTTCCATGAAGGCGTTTCGGACGACGACAAGGTTGAAGGCGTTGATGGCGCCGGGGATGATCAGCGCCCAGTAGCTGTTGAGCAGCCCGGTCTGTTTGACCATCAGGAAGTTCGGGATGATGCCCGCGCTGAACAGCATGGTGCCGAGGACGAGCCACAGCACGAAGCGCGCGCCCGGTACGTCGCGGGTACGGGTGAGGGAGTAGGCCGTGAGGACGGTCAGCACCATGGACAGCACGGTGCCGACGACGGTGACGAGGATGCTGACCACCAGCGCCCGAGTGACCAGGCCGCCCTCCAGGATGGTCTGGTAGGACTGCAACGACCAGTGCTTGGGCCACAGCAGGAGGCCGTCGCCGGCCAGGTCGTTCTGGTCACTGAGGCTGACGGCAAGGATGTAGACCATCGGGTAGAGGACGACCAGACAGATCACCGTGAGAACGAGTCCCTTGGCCGCGGCGCCGGCCCGGGAGGGACGCTCGGCCCATACGGGCCGTGCGGAAGAGTGGCGGGCCGGACGCGGCCGGTTGCCGGGGGTCGGGGCCGCCGCGCTGCGGGACCGCGGCCGGGTGGTGGTGTCGACCATCAGAAGGCCCCTTCCGATCCGGTCCGCTTGACGAGCTTGTTGGCGGCGACCACGAGTGTGGTGGCGATCACGCCCTTGAGAAGGCCCGCCGCGGTGGCGAGGCCCCAGTCCCCGCCCACCACGCCGCGGGTGTAGACGAAGGTGTCCAGGACCTGCGCGGTCTCCGCGCCGACGGTGTGCTGCTGGAGCAGGATCTGCTCGAACCCGACGGTCAGGACGTTGCCCAGTCGCAGGATCAGCATCAGCACCAGGACGCCGCGCATGCCGGGGAGGGTGACGTGCCAGATCCGGCGCCACGGCCCGGCACCGTCCGCCGCGGCCGACTCGTACAGCTGGGAGTCGATGCGGGTGATGGCGGCGAGGAAGATGATGGTGTTCCAGCCGGTGTCCTTCCAGATCACCTGGGCGGTGATCAGGGACTTGAACCAGTGCGGGTCGCTCATGATGGCCACCGACTGGGTGCCGTGATCGGCGATCAGGTTGGTCAGCAGCCCGTCGCCGCCGAGCAGTTGCTGCCAGATGGCGATGACGATCACCCAGCTGACGAAGTGCGGCAGATAGACGACGGCCTGCACCCAGCGCTTGATCCGTTCGCTCATCACGCTGTTCAGCAGTACGGCGAGCGCGATCGGTGCCGGGAAGACGAACACGATCTGGAGGAAGCTCAGCACCACCGTGTTCCTCGCCGCGGTGACCAACTGCGGATCGTCGAACATCACGGCGAAGTTGTGGAACCCGACCCACTGGCTTCCCGAAAAGCCAAGGAAGGGGGAGTAGTCCTCGAAGGCGGCGACGTTGCCCAGCAGCGGCACGTAGCAGAAGACCACGAAGTACAGCAGGCCGGGCAGCATCATCAGGTACATCGAGCGGGCCCGCCACATACGGGTGCGCAGCGACCGGGCGGGGTGGGCCTTCGGTGCGGGGCGGGCCGGGGTGCGTTCCCTCGCGACCGGTTCTACGGACATCGTCGTTCCTTCCCTGCCGGCGGCGACGGGCGCTGCCGTGCCTCGACGTGGGTGCGCAGTGCCGGTGCCCGGCGGTGCGGGCGGGGCGGGCCGGGCGGTGCGGCGGGGCGCCGGCCTGGTTTCGGCGTGGTGGCGAAACCGGTCTGCGGGTGGGTGAGGGCCGAGCGGACAGCTCCGGAAGCGGGTCCGTAGGCTATCCGCCGGTCAGGGCGGTGATCCTGACCGCAGTGAGGCTCCGCCCCAGCGACCCTGCATGTCAAGGCATCCCACAGGCTTTTCGCTGGGTTTCCGAAAATCCGATGGGCAGAGCGGCCCGGATCCCGGCTGATCGGCGCATGGAGAGCACGAACGTCCATGCCGCGCGGCCGGCGCAACGGGTCAGCGGGAGGGTGGCGCGGTGCTCCCGCGGACGATCAGGGTGGTCGCCATCTCGAGGCGCTGCGGCTCTTCGGGGGCCCGGTCGCGCTGCTGCATGAGGATGCGCACGGCCGTGCTCGCCATCGCCGCCAGCGGCTGGCGCACGGTGGTGAGCGGCGGGGCGGTCCACTGGGTGAAGGGCACGTCGTCGAAGCCGACCACGCTGAGGCCACCCGGCACGGTCAGCCCGCGTTCGGTCGCGGCCTTGATGGCACCCATGGCGAGCACGTCGTCGCAGGCGAAGACCGCTGTCGGGGGCTCGGGCAGTTCCAGCAGTTCGCTCATCAGGCGGTGGCCGGACTCCTCCTGAAAGAGCCCCGTGCGCACCAGATCGGGCTGGATGGGCAGGCCGTTGCGGGCCAGCGCCGCGTAATACCCGTCGAGCCGGGCGCGGGCGCACCAGTGCTCCGGCGGCCCGCCGAGGCAGGCGATGCGCCGGTGGCCCAGCTCGACCAGGTGCAGCGTCGCGTCGAGGCCACCCTGCCAGTTGGTCGCCCCCACCATGTGGAAGCCGGGCTGCGGCTCGCCGACCGGGTCGAGCAGGACGCACGGCACACCCGCGTCGAGCAGTTCGCGCTCGGTGGCCGTCAGCGAGTCGAGCACCACGATCAGGCCGTCGGTCCCGCGTCGAAGCACCTGGTCGATCCAGCGCGACTCGGCGACACCACGCACCTGGCGCGTGGTGATGGCCACGCTGACCCCGTGCTCGGCCGCCGCTTCGACGGCGCCTCGTGCCAGCTCCGCCGACCAGGAGCTGGACATGTTGTCGATGAGCATGTCGACGATGCCCACCTGGCGTCGCCCCTGCGACAGTTGATACCCGTGGCGGACCAACAGGCTCTGCACCTTGCTCCGGGTGAGGGCCGAGATGTCCCCCCGGCCGTTGAGCACCTTGGAGACGGTGGCCACCGAGACCCCGGCGTCCGCGGCGACGGCTGCCAGCGTGACCCGTCCGCCCCGGCCGCCGCCGGTCGTTTCCTCTGTCATGTGATCCGCAGTTCCTCTCGTGTGGCCGTGCCGGAGGCGTTCGCCGTCGGCGGGGCCGTCCTGCGGCCCTGCGGTGGCAGCCAGAGTAGCCACGGGCGATTCCCGGGCGACGTCCGGCCGTGCGCGGCTGTTGACCGCCGCTAACGGCACTTCTAGACTTCCGGCACGGAAATCTTACCGAAACTTTTCCGCGACGGTCGGGCCGGGACGGCTCGAATCCGTCCGCCGTACGTCGTTCCGGCAGCACCGGGTTCACCCGGCCGCACAGCGCCGGGACCTGGTTCCCGCACACAGCCGCGCAGCCCGGTGACGGGCCCCTGGGAGGTTCCGCGTGTTCACGCTCCCCGCAGCCACCCCTGCCCGCTACGCCGCCGCCGTCCAGGCGGTGGCGCTCCCGGTGCTCCGGTCCGCCCCGACCGTCCGGCCCGCCCGGGGCCGGGGTGCGATCCCGCCTCAGGCCCGCAGCGACCGCACCGGCATGCGCTCCCTCCCTGACCACGTCCGCGCGGATACGCGCACACCCGGCCCGCCCGGTGCGCTCCGGTCACGGGCGGCCTCGGAATTCGCGCACCAGGCAGCCGCGGTGCAGCACCCCGCCTCCGAGCGGGTCTGGCGGCTGGTCTGGTCGCTCGGCGCCCCGCCTCCGGCACGAGCCGGCGGGGGCCGGGCAGGGGTGGGCCGGCGGCCACTCCTCCCGCCGGGGGCGATCGCCCTGGTACCGCCGCACCGGTTCGACTGGATCGAGGCGGCGGCGGCGTCCACCGCACTCGGCGAGGCGGAGTTCTGCTGGCCCGGCGACCCGCCGGAGCAGGCCCAGCCCTGGGTGCGGACGCCGCGCTCCCCCGACCCGTCGCCGGTGCTGCTGGAGTACCTGCTCTGGCTGGGCACCGCGCGCCCGAACCGCTGGCGGGAGCTGGCCGCGCAGTCCCTGTGGATGGTGCTGTCCGTCCTGCTGGAGGGCTGCCCGTCGGCCGCACCGCCGGTGGGGAGCAGCGCCGGGCAGCCCGGCGCTCCCGCACCGCGAACCACCGGTCAGCCGCCGATGCGCACCGACGGGCGCCGGCCCGAGGAACAGGTCGGGCCCGCGCGGCCGGAGCTGGCCGCCGCCCTTCGCTACGTCCGGGACGCCTGGCAGGAGGGCCCGCGCCCGCTGACCCTGGTGGAGCTGGCCGACGCCGCCGCGGTCTCGCGGGGGCACTTCGCCCGGATGTTCCAGGCGCACTTCGGCATCGGCGCGATCACGGCGCTCGAGCAGGTACGGCTCGCGCACGCTGAAAGACTCCTGGCGGCAGGGGAGTTGAACGTCTCCCAGGTCGCCCGCGCCTGCGGCTTCGCAGATCCGCTGCACTTCTCACGCCGTTTCCGGGCCACCCACGGGCTGGCCCCGCAGGTCTTCCGCCGTACGCCGGAGGCCGCCGTCCGGCGCTGCGACAGTCCGGCGGTACGGGCGCTGGTGCGGCTGACCGGCATCTGAGCGCCGCGCGTACGGCGGAAACCACGAGGCCGCCGTCCTCCCAGGACATCCGGGAGGGACGGCGGCCAGTGGCGTTGCGCAGGTGCGTCAGGAGACGTCGACGCTGTAGTTCCAGGTGTGCGTGGTGCCCGAGCCGTGCCAGATCTCGTGACCGGCCTGGACGCTGACCAGGTAGAGGTTGGGGTCGAGCCAGCCGGCGTTCTGGGAGTGGTCCATGAACTCGCGCAGGTTCAGGTTGGACACGCTCCATGTCTGGTTGGTGCGTACGTAGCTGATGACCTGCCAGGAGCCCTGGCTGCGGTAGACGTCCCAGCTCGCGCCGCCGATCGACACGTTGCCGACCTTGTCCGCGGAGTTCGGGATGGCGCCGTCGCTGTAGTTGAGGAAGATCATCACCTCGTTCTGCGGCTGGCTGCTCGGGTTCTGCGAGGGGTCGACCCACAGGTCGTAGATCGAGTCGCCCTTCCAGTCGCTGGCGTTGACCTCGAAGTCCCAGTTGGTGACGATCTGGTGCTCGTCGCCGAGGCGCACGGGGAAGCCGCCGTGGTCGGGGTTGGCGTATCCCCACTGCCAGCCGCTGACGACGGACGGCCACGCCTTGATGTGCCATTCGTCGTCGGCGATGTTGCTGTTGTTGTACCAGTTGAAGCTGGAGTACCAGTTGTTGCCGAGTTCGGTGTCCGAGTGCGAGACGCACTGGTTGCCGTACCCCCAGCCGTTGTAGGTGTTGCCCCACTCGCTGTTGTGGGCGTAGTACTTGCCGTACATGATCGTGCCCTCGACGTCGCAGTTCTGCACGGTGGCGGCCTGGGCGGGGGCGGCGGCGACGCCGATCAGCAGGGCGGCGGCCAGCACGGCCGTGGCGGCGCCGCGGCGGGTTCGGACGAAGCGGTGCAGGAGGTTCACGGTGGCTCCCTGGGTCCGTGGAGTGGGTGGGACCGGGCGGGGTGCGGCGGTGGTGGGGTTCCGCGGCTGCGGCTCGCCCCGCTCGATCGGCCATCAGGATGGCCCGATCCCGGACGCGTTCCCATGACGAATGGGCACGCCCACATGGACGATGGTGTGTTCCTGAGGCCGTCTCAGCGGGCGCGGTCCTCCAGCAGCCAGGTGACGGCGGTGACGCCGCGCGGGTAGTAGCGGCTGCCCGCGGCGACGCCGGAGATCATCTGGTCGCTCCAGGACCAGCGTGACTCTGTGGGGTGGCGAAGCCAGTCGGCGTGGGCGCGGTCGGCGGCGGTCATGTCGGCGTCGTCGGGAAGGCCCAGCAGCTCCCGGGCGGCGTACTGGCACAGGTAGATCTTCGAGAGCCAGGAGTTGTCGCTGGTCTCGGAGAGCTTCCAGCCCCCGTCCGGGAAACGGCACCGGCCGGGGCCGAGGACGGCCAGCAGATGGCGGCGGAGCGCGGCGGTGAGCTCCGGTTCGCTGCGCACGTCGGTGCCGGTGAGGTGGGCTAGGGCCAGTCCCTCGACGACCGGGATGATACGGGCGCCGTCCGGTTCGTCGAGCAGCGCCGGCACCGTGCCGTCCGGGCCCACGGAGGCCAACAGGGCCTTGACCGCGCGTCCGGCACGGAAAGCGGCCTCGGCGGCCGCCTCCGTGTCGCCGAGGGCGTGCAGGGTGCGCTCCAGCCAGCGGTAGGCGGCCCAGCCCTTGACGGCCAGGTAGGCGCTGGAGCGGGCCTGGCCGAGCGAGGTGTCGAGGCTGTCGTAGGTGGTGATCTCCGCTCCCCCGGCCACCAGGTCGGAATCCACGGTCTGGACGCCGTTCGCGCCCGGGTCCCGGGCCAGCATGCTGTCCAGGCAGGCGCGCAGGGTCGGGGCGTGGGCGGCGCACCAGCCGGTGTCGCCGGTGGCGGTGTAGACGGCGGCGGCCAGCACCCAGTTGAGCAGTTGTTCGCCGGTCATGTAGGAGAAGCAGTCGGACAGGCCCGGACGCTCGTAGGAAGAGCGGCCGTGCGGGGACCAGACGTTGGCGACGCCCATGTCGTGGGTGAAGCTGATCCCGTAGCGGTCGGTGTAGCTGTAGTGGGCGAGGTGGCGCTCCAGCACGTTGCGCAGCGTCCACGGGTGCTGGCGGGCTTCGAAGAAGGAGTGGTCCACGGTGAGGTCGAGGGTGTTCATCATCCGGAACTCGCCCTCGTTGACAACCCAGACGGGCCGGCCCTCGGCATCCTCCAGCAATTCGGTGCTGCCGTAGTAGCTGCGGATCGCGAGCGCCAGCATGAACGCGCGGTCCTCGCTCAGCGCGGCCGCGCCGAGCGCGTCGCATGCCCGGCGCCACTCGTCCCGCAGGGTGTCGAACTCGGTCAGGGCGGTGGCGGCGACTGCCTCCAGGCCCGGGTAGTAGCGGTTGTAGAGGTATCGGCAGCGCTCGGGGGCGGTCAGGTACTCGGCGGTGTGGAAGCACAGCGCGAGCCGGTGGGTGCGGCGCTCGCCCGGCGGTACTTCGAAGACCAGCAGCCCGGTCTGGCCGAGACCGAAGCCGTCGCCCGGGTGGCGGCCGTCACTGAGGATGAACGGGATGTCGAAGCCGATCGCGGTGCGGGCGCCGGGGGCGTCGGTGGCGATCGCGGTCCTGGTGCCCTCGCCGATCCCGGTGAAGCCGGGGCCCTCGACGACGCGCATCCCCGCGTACGGGTCGGAGCCCGCGTAACCGACGAAGGCGCGCAGCGGCCTGCTGCCGCCGGTGTTGTCGACGGTGAACTCGGCCAGCACGGCGGGCAGCACGGCGCGGCGCAGTGCCTCGTCAGGGGCGGTCCCGGGTTCGGGCAGCGTGCCGAGCGGCGAGTGGACGGCGAAGTCCAGCGGGCCGGCCGTCCAGCGGTCGGTCACCGGGTCGAGGACCCGCCGGACCTGGTCGGCAGCCAGTGCGCTCAGCGGTCCGGCGGGCGCCGGGGGGCGGCCCTCCTCGCCGCCCTGGAAGCGGGCGAGTTGGTCGTCCTGGTCGACCGCGTAGAACGGCAGCGCGCGGTAGGTGCCGCTGCCGGGGGCGTCCTCGACGGCGACGTAGACGTTCTGTCCGGCCGGTCCGGCCAGGCCGAGGCCGAGACCGCCGTGCGGGCCGGGGTGTCCGAGGGTGAAGGAGGCGTGTGCTCCCATCGGGCTGTGCTGGACGTTGGTGATGTCCACGGTGGTGCGCTCCTGGGGAGGCGGGCCGGCCGGTGCGGGCGGGCGCCCCGGCCGACGGCTGAGGTAGGGGGCGGTTTTCGCGTGAGGAGGGCGGTTCAGCCGGCCAGCAGCGGGGCGCGTGTGCGACGGGCGATCTCCAGACCGGTCTCGGTGCGGTGGCGGTCGCCGGACCAGACGGGGTCCTCGTGCTCGACGGAGAGCACCCCGTCGTAGCCGCCCTCGTCCAGGGTGTCGACGATGCGGCGCAGGTGGGCGTGGACCCGGACGCGTTCCTCGGGGTCGGGGTGCAGCGGATTGTCGTGGTGGGCGAGCGAGGAAGGCGTGATGCCGTGCCGGTGGAGGAGTTCCGCGACCTGTTCGGCTTCGGCCCGGTCGAAGGATTCGGCGGCCAGGTGGGAGGCGGTGAACGGGCGGTTGCCGGTGGCGGGCCAGGCGGCTGCCTCCAGGGCCCGGTAGCCGTGGTCGGCGGCACAGGCGGCGAGCTCTGGCAGTGGCACGTCGGGTAGGCAGGCGGTCAGGAAGCCGAGCTTCATGCGGGGACCTCCGTGAAGGTGCCGTGCACTGCGGACGCGGTGACGGCGGCACTGATGCGGGCGGCGCGCAGGCCGTCCGCGAAGGTGGGGAGTCCGACGGCGGGGCGGCCGTCGAGGGCGGCGCACACGTCGGTGACGAAGTCCTCGAAGCAGGTGCGGTAGCCCTGCGGGTGGCCCGCGGGCAGCGGGTCGAAGCGGCTGGCGTGCGCGCTGTGCAGCGCGGGGTCGCGCCGCAGCACGGTGGTGGCGTCGCGGCCTCCGATCCACAGCTGTTCGGGGTCCTCCTGGTCGAACGCGGAGGAGCGGTCGGGGCCGTCGAAACTCACTGGGACGGAGGGTTTGCCTGCGCGGCGATGGCGGCGAGCTCTTCCTCGGTGAAGGCCAGGTTCCGGACCGCCGCCACGTTGTCCTCGAGCTGGGCGGCGCTGCTCGCACCGACCAGCGCGGAGGTGACGCGGGCTCCGCGCAGCACCCAGGCGATGGCCATCTGGGCGAGGCTCTGCCCCCGGGAGCGGGCGATGTCGTCCAGCGCGCCGATTCTGGCCCGGGTCTCGTCCTTGATGTTCGACACGGACAGAAAGGGGCTGGGGCCTGCGGCCCGGGAGCCGGCCGGGACGCCCGTCAGGTAACGGTCCGTCAGCAGGCCCTGGGCGAGTGGGGAGAACGCGACCGAGCCGACGGCCAACTCGTCCAGGGTGTCGAGCAGCCCGTCCTCCACCCACTGGTTGAAGATCGAGTACGAGGGCTGGTGGAGCAGCAGCGGCACGCCGAGGTCGGCCAGCGCCCGGGCGGCCGTGCGGGTCTGCTCGGGCGAGTAGTTGGAGACGCCGACGTACAGGGCCTTGCCCTGCTGGACGGCCGTGGCAAGGGCACCCATGGTCTCCTCGATCGGGGTGTCCGGGTCCGGCCGGTGCGAGTAGAACACGTCGACCCGGTCGGTCCCCAGGCGGCGCAGACTCTGGTCGAGGCCGGTGAGCACGTGTTTGCGCGAACCCCACTCGCCGTACGGGCCGGGCCACATGTGGTAGCCGGCCTTGGTGGAGACGAGGAGTTCGTCGCGGTGGTGGCGCAGGTCGTCGGCGAGAATGCGGCCGAGGTTCTCCTCGGCGGCGCCTGCGGGCGGCCCGTAGTTGTCGGCGAGGTCGAAGTGCGTGATGCCGAGGTCGAAGGCCCGCCGGATCACCGAGCGTTGGGTCTCGAAGGGGGTGTTCGCCCCGAAGTTGTGCCACAGGCCGAGCGAGATGGCCGGCAGCAGCAGGCCGCTGCGTCCGGCCCGGCGGTAGGGCATGGAGTGGTAACGGGCGGGATCGGGGGTGTGGAACACGGGTTTCCCTCGGTCGGTTACGGAAGGCGGAGGGGTGGGTGGCCGGCCCGCGTGTGCATGCTGGTCTTCGCGGAGGAAACGGCACCCTACGGCCGGAACAGGGCGGCGTAGTCGGTGAGTTCGGTGCCGTCCGCACGCACGGCGGACCACAGCGCGCGATCGGTGAGCAGCCGGCGGTCGGCGTCGCGGACAGTGCCCACGCCGCCGTCCGGGAAGCCGGTACCGCGCAGCGCTTGCAGGGAGGCGTCGTCGTGGCCGGGATGGGTGATCAGCACGTGCAGGCCGGGTCGGGTCCGCCGGAGCACGGCCCGCAGATCGGCGCCGGCCGGAACGGGGAGCGCCGGGACCAGACGGTCGGCGTCGATCAGGCCCTGCTCGGCGGCGACCGCGCGGACGGCCTCGCCGGCGCCCGCGACCCAGCCGACACCCATGTGCTGGTCGAGGTAGCGCACCGGCAGACCCCACTCGCGGGCCCGGTCGAGTTGGGCGGTGATCTCGGCGGCGGCTTCGCGCGGGTCGACGCCGCCGCGCGCGTGCAACTCGTCCGCGGTGCGCGGCAGGAAGCCGTCGCGGTCCAGCAGCGAGGGGACGGCACGGGCCGGGAGCACCGGCCGCCAGCGCGGCCGCTCCCATTCACTGGTCAGGGTGACGTGCAGGCCGTGGACGACGCCGGGCAGCGGGGCGATCAGGGCGGCGGCGTGGACGGCGGCCGGCCCGGGGACCATCAGCGAGACGCTGCGGGCCGCCGGGCCGCGCAGGGCCTGGACGACGGCCTGGTTCACGCTCTCGCTCAGCCCGGCGTCGTCCACTCGCACCACCAGCCGGATCCGCTGCCCGGTCCCGTCCACCCGCTGCTCCGTCCCGCGGCCCGTCGGCGGGCCGCTCCCTCCAGCCTGGGCGCTCCGGCGGGCGATCGTCCATGACGGATGGGCACTGGGTCATGGACGACCGTCACGTGTGGGGTGTCCGGTGGCGGGGCAGGCCCGGTCGCCTTGGACGAAGCCATTGCCGCCGGTGTGGTGCCGGTCTCCTGAGCGGGCGAATGAGCATGTGCGCCTCCGTGTCCGTGGTGCGGCGGTGTGCCCGGGTCTCTCGGCAGTCGAAACCCGCGGCGTAGGAACGGGCCGGTTCGGTCGACGCGGTCTGGGACGCCCGCCCCATGGACGGCCGTGACCGGCCCGGCCCGTGCGGCGCTCGGCGGCCGCGGAATATGGACGACCGTGCGCAGTCGGGTTCCGCGCCTCCTGCTGTGCACGGCCCCCGACTACGGTGAGCGCACGTCACCGCACCCCGCAGCCCCACCCGGGCTCCCCCGTCGCCGACGCCGCGGGCACCCGGTGCTGGCACCGGCTGCGGGCTCCCCCGCCTTCGCGCCCAGCACCCTCGAGGTCCCCGTGTTCACCGACCTTCCCCTGGCAAAACTGCACGGCTACCGCTTCGACGGCGCCGAGCCCGACGACTTCGACGCCTTCTGGGCGAAGACACTGGCGGAGTCCCGCGCCGCGGCCGCTCCGCCCGTGTTGCGGCGCGTCGACAACGGCCTGGTCCACGTCGACACCTTCGACGTCACCTTCTCCGGTTTCGCCGGCCAGCCCGTCCGCGCCTGGCTCTGGCTGCCGCGCGGGGTGCGGCGGCCGCTTCCGGCCGTCGTGGAGTACCTCGGCTACGGCTGCGCCCGGGGCTCCGCCCTGCGCCCCACCCTGTGGTCCTCGCTCGGCTACGCCCACCTGCTCATGGACAGCCGCGGCCAGTCCAGCGCCTACGGAGCGGCCGACACCCCGGACGGGGACGTTGAGCCGCAGACCGGCGGGGTGCTCACCCGAGGTCTGGCCGGCCCCGAGTACCACTACTACCGGCGCCTGTTCACCGACGCTGTCCGGGCCGTCGACTCTGTCGCCGCCCTGGACGAAGTGGACCCCGACCGGATCGCGGTCGTCGGCGGCAGCCAGGGCGGCGGGATCGCGATCGCCGTCGCCGGGCTGCGCTCCGGCCTGGCCGGGGCCTGCGTCGACGTGCCGTTCCTGTGCCACTTCCGGCGCGCCACCCAGATCACCGACTCTCACCCCTACCGGGAGATCACCGACTACCTCCAGGGCCGACCCGCTGAGGTGGAGCGGGTCTTCGACACGCTTTCCTACCTGGACGGCGCCAACCACGCCGCTCGAGCCACCGCCCCGGTGCGGTTCTCCGTCGCCCTGATGGACCCGGTCTGTCCGCCGTCCACCGTCTTCGCCGCCTACCACCGCTGGGGAGAGCGCACCGGCGGCGCCGACAAGGACATCAGGGTCTGGGAGTACGCCGCCCACGAGGGCGGTGGCGACCACCAACTCGCCGAGCACGTCGTATTCATGGCGGCCGTCACCGGACACCGCACGCCCTGAGGGCCGCCCCGCACCGACCCACCCAGGAGCACCACATGACCACCAAGTCGACCATTGGCACGGGATGGCGCCTCACCCTCACCGGCCCGCACCCCGACGCGCCCGCCGACATGCACGGACGCATCGTGCCCGCCACCGTCCCGGGCTGCGTTCACACCGACCTGCTCACCGCGGGCCTGCTCGCCGACCCGTACGTCGGCCTGAACGAGGCCGAACAGCACTGGATCGGCCGCTCGGACTGGACGTGGAGCACCTCGTTCGACCTCCCGCACGCGGGTGGCGCGACCCGGCACGAACTGGTCTTCCACGGCCTGGACACTGTCGCCGAGGTCAGCGTGAACGGGCACGTGGTGGGCCGCACCGCGAACATGCACCGTACCTATGGCTTCGACGTCTCCGAGTGGGTGCGCCCGACCGGCAACGAACTGGAGGTGCGGATCAGTTCGGTGTACGCCTACACGGACGCCCGCCGGGCCGAGTCAGGCGAACTGCCGACCACCTACGACGAGCCCTTCAACCACGTCCGCAAGATGGCCGCCAACTTCGGCTGGGACTGGGGGCCGACCCTTGTCACCGCGGGCATCTGGAAGCCGGTCGAGCTGCTCAGCTGGAGCGGCGCACGGCTGGAGTCCGTCCGGCCCGCCGTCGCCGTCGCACGCCCCGGCCAGGACGGTCCCGTGACGGTCACCGCGCAGGTCGCCGTCCGCCGCGCCCCCGACGCACCGTCGGACGAGTTGTTGCTGACCGCGACCGTAGCCGGTCAGCGCGCCGCCGTCCGGGTCCCCGTCGGCGCCGACACCGCCGAACTCACCGTCGACGTACCCGACGCCCGCCTGTGGTGGCCGATTGGCCTGGGCGGACAGCCTCTCTACGACCTCACGGTGGAACTGAACGACAGCCAGGGTCCTGCCGACCGCTGGTCTCGCCGAATAGGCATGCGCACCACCTCCCTGCACACCGCACCGGACCGGGCGGGAACGCCGTTCGAGATCCTCGTCAACGGCGTTCACGTACCAGTCCGTGGCGTCAACTGGATCCCCGACGACTGCTTCGTCTCCCGACTTGGCCGGGACGACTACGCAGCCGCGCTCGACCACGCCGTGGAGGCGAACGTCAACCTGCTGCGGGTGTGGGGCGGCGGCATCTACGAGAAGGACGAGTTCTACGACCTGTGCGACGAGCGTGGCCTGCTGGTGTGGCAGGACTTCCTGTTCGCCTGCGCGACCTACAGCGAGGAGGAGCCGCTGCGCGGCGAGGTGCTTGCCGAGGCCCGCGACAACGTCACCCGGCTCGCCCCGCACCCCAGCCTGGTGCTGTGGAACGGCAACAACGAGAACCTGTGGGGGTTCCGCGACTGGGGCTGGCCCGAGATCGTCGGCGACCGCTCGTGGGGGCACGGCTACTACACCGACCTGCTGCCCGGGGTCGTCGCCGAACTCGACCCGACCCGACCGTACTGGCCCGGCAGCCCGTACTCCGGTGCACCGGACCTGCACCCGAACGACCCGCTGCACGGGCCGATCCACATCTGGGACGTATGGAACGAACGCGACTGGACCGCCTACGCCGAGTACCAGCCGCGCTTCGTCGCCGAGTTCGGCTTCCAGGGGCCAGCCTGCTGGCCCACCGTGCGGCGCGCGATCAACGACGGACCCCCGGCCCCGACCGGACCGGTCGCGGACGCGCACCAGAAGGCGAAGGACGGGGTGGCGAAACTGCAGCGCGGTGTCCTGCCGCACCTGCCCGGCCGTCGCCGCAAGGACCCCGAGCAGGAGATGGCCGACTGGATCTACCTCGCTCAGCTCAACCAGGCACGGGCCGTCCGCTTCGGCGTCGACCACCTTCGCGGCCAGTGGCCGAGGTGCTCCGGCACCATACTGTGGCAGCTCAACGACTGCTGGCCGGTCGCCTCGTGGGCGACCGTCGACGGCGACGGCCACCGCAAGCTCGCGTGGTATGCGCTGCGCGCCGCCTACCGGCCCCGGCATGGCGCCGTGTCGCAGGCCGCCGGCCGCCGGCCCTTCGTGCGGCTCACCAACAACGGCGGCAATCCGTGGCGGACCAAGATCACCGTCCAGGTCCACACGGTGGCCGGCGAGCCGCTCTCCCAGGACGTCCACCCGGTGGCCCTGCCGGTCGGCGCGACCGCCTCCCTGCCGGTCGAACTGCCGGTCGGCGACGCCGCGCTGGTGGTGACGGTCCGGGACGGCGCGCAGGTCCTCGACCGACTCCTCACCGCGGAGGACATCACCGCCGACCTGCCCGCCGCGCGCCTCTCCGTGATCACCGAGGCGGCCCCGGACGGCGTCCGTGTTCGCGTCACGGCCCACACCTTCCTGCGAGACGTGGTGCTGCACGCGGACCGGCTCGACGACGATGCGTACGTCGACGAGCAGATGGTCACCCTGCTCCCCGGCGAGGAGCACGTCTTCCACGTAGACACCACGGCGCCGGCCGACGACCCCCGCTGGCAGCACCCGCTGACCGTGCGCTGCGTCAACGACCTGCTCGGGTCCTGATTCACGACCGCATCGGGTCCGCCCCCGACGGAGTCATGGCGCTCCATACCCCGAACGCGGAGGAGACCCGCGCAACGGACTTCCGCCAGGGGCTCCAGGACCTCCTGGAGCCCGTGGACCTGCACGGTGTGCCCACTGACGCGTACCCGCACGCCCTGAACCTGTTCCGCGACCTCGGCGCCTGCCACGCCTACGGCATTCCCGGGCCCGGTGACACCGCCCCACCGGGCGGCCTCAGCGGCCCTCTGCACCTCGCCGAAGAGTTCCCCTCGTACCTCAGCCGGTCGATCAGCGTCTGCGATGTGTCAGTTTGGGTTGCCGCCGGGAGGCGGGGCGGCGAGGTGGCCGATGAGCCGGCGGATCTGCTCGGCAAAGTCCTCGGGGAGGGCAGTCGTGTCGGTGTCGGGGCCGAAGATCTGCCGGGCGACCTGGGGAAGCAGGACGGGTGCGCTGGTCATGGCGAACAAAGCGAGCAGGAGGTGGCGGGGGTCGAGGTCGGCGGGGAACTCTCCGCGGGCCTGGCGTTCGCGCAACTGCTCGACGATGCCATGGGTGAACGCGGTGCGGTCCTGGCCGTAGCGCTCGATGCCGTCGTGCTCGCCCCGTTCGGGGGCGTTGCCCAGGCCCTCCCAGGCCAGCAGACGGGTGGTGTCGGCGTTGCGGGCGGTGGTGCGCACGTAGTCGGCAGCTACCTCGCTCAGCGGCCGGTCTGGCGCGGGCAGGAAGTCCAGGTCGCCGGTGCCGCGTTCCAGGACGGCCTGGTAGAGGCCGGCCTTGCCGTCGAAGTGGTAGGAGATGAGCTGCGCGTTGACCCCGGCGGCCTGGGCGATGCGGGTGACGCGGGCGCCGGAGTAGCCGTGCGCGCCGAACTCGCCGACCGCGGCGTTGATGATCCGCTCGCGGGTCCGACCGGAGTCGCGCCGCCGCTCGTCATCGCGGGGGGCCCGACGTGGGCTTCTCTCGGTTGCCATGGCCAAGAGCGTAGCCGCGCCACCAGATTTCATCCACTCACATGACTTGTCACTCGACTGTTTGACTTTGTCATCTGAACGAATGACATTGAGGGGAGGGAACAACCCAACCGAGGAGTGGACATGAAGGTCTTGGTCATCGGCGCGGGCCTGGGCGGTCTGGCGCTGGCGCAGGGGCTCAACCGCGACGGGGTGCGGGTGCGGGTCTTCGAGCGGCGCTCGGACCGTACCGTCGGACTCCAGGGCTACGGGCTGCATCTGAACGAGGCCGGGTGCGCGGCGCTGCGCGAGTGCCTGCCCCCGGAGAACTGGGCCATGATCGACCAGGCCGCGGGATTCGCCGGCAGCACGTCCGGGTTCTACGACGATCAGCTGCGACGGCTGACCCGGGTGGGCAACGGGCACCGGGGAAGCCGCCGCTCGGTCAGCCGCCTGGGCCTGCGCGAGATGCTGCTGCACGGCCTGCCGGAGCAGTGCGTGGCGTGGGGAAAGGAGTTCACCCACTACGAGCAGCTGCCTGGCGGGCGGATACGGGCCCACTTCGCGGATGGCAGCAGCGAGGACGGCGACCTGCTGGTGGGTGCGGATGCCAGCGACTCCCGGGTCCGCTCCCAGTACCTGCCCGACATCCAGCGGCAGGACATCGGCGTGCTGACCATCGCCGGGCGCACCGCGCTGACCGAGGCGGCGACCTCGCAGCTGCCGCCGGAAATCCTCGACGGCACGCCCAACAGCATCGTGCCCGCGGGGCCGGGCTGGATGTTCGTGTGCGCGTGGCGCACCGGGACCCACCTGACCGCCGCGGACACCGCCGCTGCCGCCGCGGGAACGGACGGCTCCTACGTGGTGTGGGCCTACATCGACGGCCGCCCGCACCTGCCCGCCGACGTCGAGCAGTACACCCCGAAGGCACTGCGGGAGCTGGTGCTTTCGCGCATCACCGCCTGGTCTCCCGCCCTGACGACGCTCGTGCGCCGCTGCGAGATCGGCTCCGTCGCCCCGGTCGCGCTGCGCAGCATGCCGCCCCTGACCTCCTGCCCTCCAGCAACGTGACGCTGGTCGGCGACGCGATCCACAACATGACCCCGATGGCGGGGGTCGGCGCCAACACCGCGCTGCGCGACGCCGCCGCGCTGCGCCGCGCGCTGGCCCGCGGCGACTGGCACCGCCTGGAGCAGGCGGTCGCCGGCTACGAGGAGGAGATGCGCAGCTACGCGAACCCGGCGGTCGCCGCCTCGCTGCGCAACGCCCGCAACGCGGGCAAGGGCGCCCGCCTGCCGCGCACGGCGTTCCGCACCGTGCTGCGCGTCGCCGACCGCGTCCCGCCGGTCAAGCGCGCCGTCTTCCCCAGCTGACCGGACCACCCCGGGCCGCCCACCCTCCCGTGTCCTGAAAGGACGGCTCCACCGTGCCCCCCCCACCGACGCTTCCCCCGCCGACGACGGCATCGTGACCATCGTGTCCACCTTCCCGAGCACACCCGAGCGCGCGCAGGAGCTCCTGGACCTGCTCGCCGCCGTGGCCGAGCGAGTGCTGCGCCAGCGGACCGGGTTCATCGACGCCCGGCTCCTGGTCAGCGAGGACCGCACCCGCGTGGTCAACCTCGCCCGCCGGCAGCATGCCGGCGACGTGCGGGCGATGATGGGCGACCCCGCGGTGCGCGAGGTGATGGCCCCGGTCTGGGCCCTGTCACACCCCGAGCCGGTGCGCTACCGCACCGCGGGCGAGTTCCGCCCGGCCACCTGAGCCCACCCGAGCCGGCGGGGCTGCGTGTCGCAGGCCGGCCGGCTCTGCTCTCCGCCTGCTCTGTGCGCGGAACGGCGGCCGGGGACCCTCGCCGGCCGGCCTACGGCCGCCGTGCCGTCCCCAGCCAGGACCGGCCTTCGGCCTGCGCCCCCGCACCGTAGGCGGCAGGAACCGGCCGCCCGAATCCCGCTGCGACCTCGGCCAGTTGACGCACGGCCGGATCCCAGCCGTTCCCCGCCGGCCACGCCTCGGGGGCGGGCGGGCCGCCACGCCACAGCGCGGTCAGGGCCGGGTCGATGGCGTCGGTGGCCGCACGCAACCCTCGGATGGGCGAACGCCCGCCCGTCGGCCAAGCCGCGCCCCGCGCCGGGTGGGTTCAGGCGGGCCGCGCCGCGCCGCGCGGTTCATCGGCAAGGCGTTCACGCAGGCCGCCGGCCATGGCGGCCACCGTCAGCACGTCGATCAGCTCGCCGCCGCTCCTGGCCAGCCAGCGCCGCTTGACCGGCGCCATCCGCAGGCGCAGCAGCACCCGCGTCCGCGCCGGACCGCCGGCTGTCGGTTCGGCGCGCAGGACCAGCGACCACGACAGGTACACCGTGCCTCGCAGGGAGGTGTAGACCAGGATGTGGGGCGCTTGGAGGAGGGCGACGGTGAACTTCTCGTGCGGTCCGCCATAGTCGGGGATGTCGTCACCGACGACCAGGTGCTGCCAGCGGGGTTCGACCGTCCGGGCCGCCCGTCGGCCTCGCGGCACCAGGCGCTCCAGGCGGCGGCTGAGGTACCAGCCCGCGCGCTGCTTGCCCAGCTGCTGAAGCCAGGGCCACACCTGCGCCGGCGTCCCCGGGACGGAGAACGCGCGGTCCATGACCACCTCCGCCGGGGCCACCAGATCGTCACCGGCACGGGGCTCCTCCCGCTCGGCCTGCGTCGCCGCGACGCTCGCGCCGGCCGTGCGCAGCGCGTGCGCGCCGAGCGCCAGCGATGCGGCCAAGAGGGCGGTGGCCTTGCGAGGCGGCACGTTCACTGGTTGTCCTGACCTTCCGCGGGAGGGGGAGAGCGGTTGCGGTCCTGCCGCTGCGGCGGCGGGATCAGTCAGCGCGGCCCGGATACGCGATCCGGGACAGCATGTCCATCAGCAGTGCGGCCTCGCCCGGTTCGAAGTCCACGGTCAGCTCGTCGGCCAGGGGCGCGGCGGCCACGTGCGCGGCGTCGAACAGTTCCCGTCCGGCAGCGGTGATCTCCACGGCCCGGACCCGGCGGTTGCCCGGCACCGCCTTGCGCACGGCCAGGCCGCGGGCCTCCAGGTAGGTCGTCCACGATCCGCATCACCGCGGCCTTGTCGAAACCCGTGGCCTCGGTCAGCTCCCGCTGCGCCACCCGCCCCCGGTCGGCCAACTGAATCAGCACCGCGAAGTGCCGCAGCTCCACGCCCAGCGGACGCAGCGCCCCGCTCATCACCGAAGCGGCCTGGGCGTGGGCCCGGCGCAGCAGCAGCCCCCGGGGCGAAGGGCGATCTGTCCCTAGGACGGTCTATTGCGTGTGCGTCGACGCCGGGACCGGCGGGCTGGTTGGTCATGCCGGGACGCTAACAACATCTGAGCCCGATCGAGACGGTAGCAGTCGACACGGTCGATGCAGGTCCAGCGCCGGGGCGGGCCTGACTCCCGGGGCCACGCCAGCCGTGCCGCGCCCGGGCACCGACAGGTACTCAGTGCTTGGGCATGGCGCGGCGGGCGCACGCGATGGTCACGGCGACGATCACCGCGAAGACGGGGCCGGTGGCGATGTGCAGCACCCCCAGCACGACCGGGTCGTTCGCCCGGTAGAAGGCGACCTGGAACACGCCGTTGACGACGTTGACCGCGATGCATGCCCAGGTGGAGTAGGTGTAGACACGGCGCAGTCTGGGGATCCCCCGCCACTGGGCCGGACCGCCGCTCACCTTGTTCAGGACCAGCCCGGTCAACGGGCGCCCGGCGGCGATGGTCGCCAGGCACACCGCGATGACCGCGAACGGGATCAGCGTCGGCACCAGGAAGAAGCCCCGGGTCTGCCCGGTGATGGCGGCCGCGCCCGCACACACCGCCACCATCGCCAGCCCGATCACGGCCTGCCGCATCCGCTCGCCCCGCACGGCCCGCCAGCAGAACACGGCCAGGGCCGTCGCCGCAGCAGCGACCAGGCCCACGGTGAGCGAGGCCCCGCTGCCCACGAGGAACGCCACCGTCGGCGCGGCCGTGGTCACCACCGTCATCGCCTGGCTCCACCGGCCCGGTGCGGGCCGGCCGCGTCCGCCGCGCTCCACGCGTGGCGGCGGGGACGCGGCGGGAGTCAGGCGCGTCGAGGTGTTCGGTTCCTGGAAGTCCATAGCGTGGCCTCGTTCGACGTGTGGTGTTCCAGGCGGCCCGCCGTGGCGAAGCGCCGCTGATGGCGCGGGGCGCCCCGCATCCGATAGTCATTCAACTAGATGACAAAGTCAAATGAACGAGTGACAATGCTCGACGAGACTCCTGCAGACCAGCCGAACGAAGAGGCGCACACCCATGGAAACCAGCACCAGCCCGGACGAACCGACGGCGAGCGAGGCCCGCAGCTTCTGGCGCGAGCGACACCTGTGCGTCCTCGCCACCACACGTCCCGACGGGTCGGTCCACCTCACGCCGGTCGGGGCGACCTACGACCCCGCGACCGCCACTGCCCGCGTGATCACCAGCGCGGGCAGCGTCAAGGCCCGCAACGTCGAGGCGGCGGGCCGGGCGGCCCGCGTCGCCCTCACCCAGGTGGACGGGCGACGCTGGACCACCCTCGAAGGCACCGCCGCCGTCACCGCGGACCCCGCCGCCGTCGCGGACGCCGAACGTCGCTACACGGAGCGATACCGGACGCCTCGGCCGAACCCGCGGCGCGTGGTCATCGAAATCGCGGTCGACCGCATGATGGGCACGCAACAACCCCGATGAAGCCCACGCGAGTCCTCCGCCTTGGCCCTGTCGGACCCGGATCCGCATGCGAGTCCATGAGCAGGCGCATGCCGGCCACCAGGTCCGGTTCCGCCCGCCACCTCCACCTTTCTTACTGACCAGGCCCGCCCAGCGGGAAGCGGCAGCGAAGCGCAGAGGCTTCGCCGCCGAGCAGATCACAGCAGGTCAGGTGCGGTATTGCCGGTGGGTCGACGCGTCGGCCCACCGGCGACTCTGCAGGCTGGTTCTGATCATCGGCTGCTCCCGAGCCGGCGGAATGGACCACGTCCTCCGCCGACGTCGCTACTGTTCCTCTCGGCAGGCGCGCCCGCCACTCCGAGCCTGTCGTGTCCCCTAGCGGCACCGAGCAGGCATGATCGACTGCCTCACCGACGCGCCGTCCAACAGAAAGCCCGCCATGCACTTGACCACTCCGTTCGTGGGCGCCTGCGGAGGTCTGTTGCCAGTAGGCCCGCTGATGTGATCAAGAACGTGCTGGGCGCTCTGCCCGCGCTCGCCCTGACCGTCCTCCCGCTGGCTGCGCCTGTGGCTGCGGCCCCGGCCGGAGCTCGTCCGGCCGTACCGCTCCCGTCCGCCGTGGTGTCCGCTGCGGCTGCCCGGGTCGCCCCGCCGTCGGCGGAAGGGGTGCCGCTTTTCGAGGCTCTGTCGTGGATCGAGGAGGCGGAGGAGGGCTCCCGGGACAGTGACAACCGGGATCAGTTCAGGCACTGGAACCGGGGTGAGAACCCGACCGACGCCTGCGACACCCGCAGGGAGGTCATCCTGTCCGAGGCGCTGGAGGCACCCGAGGTCGGCCCGAAGTGCGCGCTGAGCGGGGGCCGGTGGTTCTCAGAGTATGACCAGAAGTAGGTGACCCTCAGCGAAGGAACTCGATGTCGATCACATGGTTCCGCTCGCCGAAGCCTGGGACTCCGGCGCGGCGAAACCAGTCCAGTTCCCCGCGGGCGCCGAGTTCATCGAGGACCAGACGGTGAAGTTTCGCCCACACCCGGGCGTTCGACCACTCGGTAAAGCGCCGGTGGGCCGTCGCTGCCGACGGCCCGAACGACGCGGACGACACGGACGGCAGTTGCTGCCACGTGCAGCCCGATGTGGCCACGAACACGATCGCAGCCAGCACTTCCCGGTCACCATGCCGAGGCCGACCGCCGCCCTGAGTCCGCGACGGAGCCTCCGGAACCAGCCGCTCGGAACAGCTCCCCCAACTCGTCCGGCACCAGCCGCTCAACGATCGAACCCACGACCGACAGCCCAGCGATTCACATGAGATGACGTCTTAGTTAGTCGCCCTGCCTCCGTAAGACTGCGGTCCCCGTGCCGTCGGCGCCAGGGCACAGGCCGGGTCAGAATAACTCTGGGTCGGTGCTGATCCAGATGAGGTCGCAGATGCGTATCTGCCGTTCGCTGGTGTAGATGCTGTAGCTGAAGAAAATTCCCTCTCGGGGCACGGCGACGCTGTACCAGATGACGTCGTCGATCTTCATTGGTAGCCCCGGCGGGACTTTGCCCGACTCGACGGAGTCGCCCACTTCGAGGGCCAATGCGCGAAAGAAGTGGATCATCTGGTCGTGAAGTTCCGTGGATCCCGACGTACCCATGGCATGGAGGACTTCGGCTGCTCTGAGTTCGGTGACGGCCTGCCAGCCGCGAGCTACGGATGTCATGAGTGATCAGCCGCCAGCAGGTCAGGCAGGCGCACCAGGTCACGACCGGCGACCGTCCTGGCCAGACGGTTTCTGCGATCGGGGACCGCATCGAACATTGCTTCCATCCACCACACGTTCATCACGTCGTTGAGTTCCGGGCCCAGCGGCGCCCGCCAGAGCGCCGTATGAAACGCCTGTCGCTTCTCCTCCCCGAGCGCCGCACTTATCGCTTCGATCGTGCGGGGAACGGGGTGTGTCCTGCTGCTTTGTTCGGGAAGAGCGGGGAATTCCTGCACGTGCGTCTCCGGGTGCGGCCGTCGCTGCGGTTCGTCTTCAACCTCAGCGTAGCCATTCGTGTGGCGAAGCGGAGTTGATATCACCATTCCGACAGGGGCTCAGACTCGGACGTGCCCATGCCGGAGACGGCCCTGAAGAAAGAATGAGCGTGCTCATAGGTGACGGTGGCGGTCGGGCGCCGTGGTGGGTGGCCGCCGTGGCTGAACGGGTGAGGGTGCGGGAGATCGACGACGACGAGGGCCAGAGGTTGCTGCGGATCATCCGCCGGGGCACCGGTTCGGTGGTGACCTGGCGCCGGGCCCAGATGGTGCTGCTGTCAGCGCAGGGCATGCCCGTCGAAAAGATAGCGATGGTGACGTTCACCAGCCCGGACCGCGTCCGCGATGTCCTGCACAACTTCAATGCCGACGGCTTCGACTCGCACTACCCGAAGTACAGGGGCGGCCCCCCAGGACGTTCACGCTGCCCGAGCGTCGCGAGATCAAGAAGATCGCCAGGTCCAAGCCGGCCGAGCACGGCCTGCTCTTCTCGACCCCGAGCCTGGTCAAGCCGGCCGACTTCCTGGTCGCCGAGGGGGTGGGCGACGAGATCAGCCACGAGGGCCCGCGGGTTCTGCTCCGCGAGGAGGGCGTCTCCTTTCAACGCGTGAAGACTTGGAAATACTCGAACGACCCCGACTACGCGGCCAAGAAGGCCCGGGTCGAGCACCTCTACGCGATCGCCGACGGCGAGGTCGTCCCTGAGAACAGCGCTGACCCAGGGGGTTCCTCCCGCAGAGGTCAGCGTCCGTAAGTCAGGAAGCGGACGTCGACTCCGGCCTCGTGAGCCCGGTCCTCACCCCAGGCGACGGCCACCGGGGAGAGGTCGACGGCGTACACCTCGAAGCCGCGTGCAGCGAGGAACACGGCATTGCGGCCCGGCCCGCATCCCAGGTCCAGGGCCCGGCCGGGGGCGATCAGGCCCTGGTCGAGGTAGGCAGCCAGGTTCTCGTCCGGCTTCGACACGAAGAAGGGGACCGGCCTTGACCGGTCGGCATAGCAGCGGTCCTGGGTCGCCGCGCAGGGCAAGAACGTCACCACGATCTTCGTCACGCACGCGCACGGCGACCACTTCTTCGGGGCGCCCGCAGTACTCGACCGCTTCCCGAGCGCCCGGATTGGGTTGACGGGCAGTCAAGGAGCCACCGAATTGGGCGCGGAGTCGGCCGTTTCGGGCGGCGAGCGGCTCCCTGTTCACGATGTGCGGCGCCGTTCACGATCAGCGCCTGCGTTGCCACCCTTGTCTACGTGAGGCGTTCGTGATGGTCGGCTTGCGGCTGGTTCTGGGTGGCGGCCCAGGTGGCCAGGAGGCGGAGCGCATCGGCGCTGGGGCTGTGGGGGACGGCGGTGTAGATCACGAGGGTGAGGGTGGGGTCGGAGTCCAGGGACATGGTCTCGAAGTTCAGCTCCAGGTCTCCGACGGCCGGATGATGAATTTTCTTGGGTCCGGTGCGGTGCTGCCGGACGTTGTGGTCTGCCCAGCGTTTCCGGAACGTCTCGCTGCGGGTGGACAGCTCCCCGATGAGGTCGGTGAGGTCCTTGCTGTAGGGGTTTCGGCCGGCCTCCCCACGGAGCATCGCGGCGACGTCGTTGGCGGCCCTGTCCCAGTCGGGGAGGAAGTCGCGGGCGGCCGGGTCGAGGTAGATGAACCTGGCGATGTTGGCGGGGCGGCGCGGGTCGGCGAGGAGCGGGGCGTACAGGGCCTGTGCCAGGTCGTTGGCGGCCAGCAGGTCTTGGCGGTCGTTGTGGATCCACGCGGGCGCGTCCGTGACGGCGTCCAACATGTACTGCAGGGCGGGCCGCAGGCGCTTCGCCGCGGTGCGGCGGCGGGCCGTAGTGGGTGGGGAGGCGTGCCGGGCGAGGTCGAACAGGTACCGGCGTTCGGCGTCGTCGAGGTGGAGGGCGCGGGCCACGCCGTCCAGGACGCTGTCGGAGGCGCCCGAGAGGTTGCCTCGCTCCAGTCGCACGTAGTAGTCGACCGACACACCGGCCAGCATCGCGACCTCTTCACGGCGCAGCCCCTTGACCCGGCGGCGGCCGCCGTAGGAGGGCAGTCCCGCCTGCTCGGGGGTGATGCGGGCCCGGCGGGAGGCCAGGAACTCCCTGATCTCGGCTCGGTCGTCCATCTCCCCACGGTAAGCGAGCGTCCTGGGGCGAGACAGGTACTGCCATTACCTGCAACACCAGGCACTGCCACCCGTAGGGGGAGCAGGGTTTGCTGGAGGTGGCTGTTCAGCGCGGCCGGCGCCGACGCATCGGTGATACCGCCGGCCGCCAGTCACCGGCGGCGGCGACGCCCCCCGACCCGGGAAAGAGATCATGAAGCAGACTGCTCTTGGACATTCCGAAGCATCCGGCATCGGCCTGCGCACGGTGGAAACGTCTGTCCGCCCCGACGGCGGCGGCAGCGGCAGCGGCACGCGCTACATCGTCATCGGAGCGGGAGCGATCGGCGGAACCATCGGGGCGCGGATGGCTGAGGCCGGGCACGAAGTGGTCCTGGTCGCCAGGGGCGCCCAGTACGCGGCGCTGAAATCGGGCGGCCTGCGCTTCCGTGCCCCCGACGGCGAGCGCGTGCACCGGCTCCCCGTCGTCGACGCTCCGCAGACGTTGGGCGCGTTGCGCGCCACGGACGTGCTCGTGCTGACCGTCAAGACACAGGACTCCGAGGACGCCCTGGACACCTGGGGCCGGACACCGGTGGAAGGCGGCGGCACGGCCGCGGAACGGCTTCCCGTGGTGTGCGCGCAGAACGGCGTCGAGAGCCAGCGGATCGCCCTGCGCCGCTTCCGCCACGTGTACGGCGTCTGCGTCTGGCTGCCGGCCACCTTCGTCGAACCGGGGGTCGTCTCCGCGTCGGGCGCTCCGCTCAGCGGCATCCTGCACCTCGGGCGGTACCCCCATGGCACCGATGACACCGTCCGCCGGATCGCCGCCGACCTGGAGACAGCGCGCTTCGAAGCCCCCGTGGTGCCCGACGTGGCGCGCTGGCAGTACGCCAAACTGCTGGGCAACCTCGCCAACGCGATCGACGCCTTGAGCGGGCCGGCCCCAGGTGACGCAGGCCGGGGCCTGTACGCGCGGGTGCGTATCGAGGGCGAGACAGTGCTCCAAGCCGCCGGCATCCCGTACGCGAGCGCGCAGGAACAGCACGCCGCACGCGGCGCCAAGGTCCAGTGGGCCCAGGGCGGCGGTGGCTCCTCCTGGCAGTCCCTGGCTCGCGGCACGGGCACGATCGAGGCCGACTTCCTCAACGGTGAGATCGTCCTGCTGGGCCGGCTGTACGGCGTCCCGACCCCCGTGAACGAGCTCCTGCAACGTCTGGCCACCGAGTTCGCACGGGACAAGCGCCCCGCCCGGTCACTACCGGCCACCGATCTGCTCCGTCTGGCCGACGAGGTGGTGGACGCGGCCCGGATCCGCGGTGGAACACATTCCCCACAGGACCGCCCGGCGCGCGCCTGACGTCGGCGCTCCGCACGGCTCGGCACAGCGGCGCGCCGAGGGCCGTCACAACGAAAGCGGGTCCCGGTTGCGAGGCAGGTACTGGCGTCACCCGGAAAGCCAGGCACTGCCACGAGGCAGCGGAACGAGATTCCCTGGAGATGGCTGTTCACCCCGTGACATCTGGTGCGAACCGTGACATGAGGTGTCCGAGCAGCAAGGCCGCCCGCAGCGTGTCGCACTCTGCGGCAGGCGGCCGTATCCGCCCACTCAAAGAAAGACATCATGAAGCACACCACTTTGGGACACCTGACGGTCGCCCGTATCGGCCTGGGCACGATGGGCATGTCCTCCTACTACACCGGCGCCGGCAGCGACGACGCCGAATCCGTCCGCACCATCGCGCGGGCCGTCGACCGGGGCGTCACCCTGATCGACACCGCCGAGGTCTACGGCCCCTACGTCAACGAGGAACTCGTTGCCAGGGCGCTGGCGGGCCGCCGCGACGAGGTCGTGCTGGCCACCAAGTTCGGCCTGATCTCGCACGCCGCACCGGAGCGGGGCACCCATGTCCTCGACAGCAGCCCCGCCACCATCCGTGCCGCTGTCGAAGGCTCCCTCAAGCGGCTGCGTACCGACCACATCGACCTGTACTACCAGCACCGCATCGACCCGGACACGCCGATCGAAGATGTGGTCGGTACGGTCGCGGAGCTGGTGCAGGAGGGCAAGGTCGGGTATCTCGGCTTGTGCGAGGCCGGCCCGGAAACGATCCGTCGGGCCCACGCCGTACATCCGGTGACCGCGGTCCAATCGTCGTACTCGCTGTGGAACCGTGAAGTCGAGGAGCGCGTGCTGCCCACGCTGTGGGAACTGGGGATCGGTTTCGTGCCGTACTCTCCACTCGGCCACGGCTTCCTCACCGGCACGATCCGCTCCCCCGAGCAGTTCGCCGAAGACGACTGGCGCCGGACCAGCCCCCGCTTCCAGGGGGAGAACTTCCATCGCAACCTGGCGCTCGCCGAGGAAGTCCGGGCGGTCGCCGACGAGGTCGGGGCCACGCCCGCCCAGGTCGCTCTGGCGTGGCTGCTGGCCAAGGGCGAGCACATCGTCCCGATCCCGGGAACCAAGCGGGTAGCGCGCGTCGAGGAGAACATCGCCGCCGACGGTGTCGAACTCACCCCGGAACACATGGCCACGCTCGACGGCCTGCCTCCAGCTGCCGGCAGTGCCGAGAACGACGCGGCCAGGCAGCGGATCGAGCGCTGACACACTCGCAGCCTTTCGGCCGGCACAACCGGCACCCTCGACGGTCGGTTGGCATCTGCCGCTCCTTCACCGCGGTCAGACCGTCCCGGCCCGCAGGGGACCACCGCCTCACAGCAGCCATGTGCACCTCGACCGCCAGTTCGAGTTCGTGAAGTCACCATGGTCCAACGACGGCAACTTCACCGGCCCCGCCGTGGAGAAGGACCGGCTGGCCGACCTTGGGGCACGAACCACCCGTCGTCAGGTGAACCGGGCGTCGCTGACGTCGATGGACACCATGGTCTGACTCAGGATCGGGCGGTTGTGCGTATCGCTTCGGTAGGCCCGGCGTTTGGTGGGCAGGCGGATCCCGTCTGCTTCCACGATGTCGTAGACGTACTGTGCTGCGGCGAACCCGCCTGCGATGTCGACGTGATAGTCATGCCGACGCAGGAGGTGGTCGGGGCCGAAGTAGAAGTCCTGTCGCGTGCTGTGGCTGGCGATGTGGGGCGGGAAGGCGGCGCGCAGCCCGCGCCAGAGCTCGTCGCCTTCCCGCCACGGTTCGATTTCGGTGACGCTGAAGCCGGGCATCGCCAGCAGGAAGGGCGTGGTGAGATACGTCCACAGCGCGTATCCGTTGAAGTAGGCGCGGTCCAGCGGGTCCCATGGGGTGTCGAGCTTGTGGCCGGTGAAGGACTTCCGCGGTTCGTTGCGTTCGGCCACGACGCGGCCGTCGAGTTTTTCGATGCTGATTCGGTCGGCTGTGAAGTCGGTCTTCTGGTCAGCGGCGCCGAACGGCGTCACGGAGGCGTGCTGCTCGTGCAGCCGGACAGTCATCTCCCGGGGGGTGAGATCCTGCGGCATCCCCTTGATGACGAACATGTCACCACCGCTGACGATGGTGGCGCGGACTGCGGTGAGTGCGTTCCAGCGGGCGAGGCCACCATGGGCATCGAGGACCTCGGCAAGCAACGTGTTCATGTCGGTCTCCTGCTCGGTCGTGCCGGTGCCGGGGCCCTAGCTGGGAGGGTCCGCGACGGCGGTCCGAGCCGACGACACGGCCGCGGCCCCGGCCAGGCGATCGGTGGCCCTGATCAGTTCGGCGCTCTTCTCATCGTTCACTGGTTCGTCGGCATCGCGCACCTGGGCGCTGATCCTGGGGACCCTGTAAGCCCCGGTCGGAACCGACAGGGACGGCGAGCAGCCGCCGGTCGCTCTGGCGTCCTCGGGCTGGGCGCGCGGGGTTCGTTGGGGTCCGCCCGTGGAGGTCACAGGGGTTTTCTCGTAGCGCCCTTCGTGCGGAGCCGTGGCTGGGTGCGATCTGCGGCGGCGCAGCCCTTGGCAGCCGGGCAAGGCCGCGGTACGCCGGCGTGACCGTCGCCGGCTGCGATGCGGCAGTGCGCTCATCCAGCCCCGGGCGTGGCGGGCTGTGGGGTCGCTCGGCTGGCGGGGTGACGTGTACGCCACACAAGGAAGATCGAGGTGGCGACCAGGCACCACACGGTGAGCACCACATACGGCTCGACGTGCTGGTTGTGCGGGAAGTAGATGGCGTTGCGCTGGGCGTTGACCGACGCGCCCGGCGGCAGGAACCGCCCCAGAAAGCCCAGGACCGGAGGGAGCAGCGGCCAGGCCACCGCACCGCCGGACGAGGGGTTGCCGAGGATGACCAGCAACAGCCACGTCGGCAGCGCCGCCCAGCGGCCCAGGAAGGTGTGGAACGCGGTGAAGATCATGCCCGCCGTGATCATGGTGAAAGTGCAGATGCCCCAGGACTGGACGAACGGCAGCCGCACCACACCGAGCACCCAGTCGGCCATGACGCAGATCCACAGGCCGCCCAGCACGGAATAGCCGACCGTAGCGACGATGCGCTCGGCGGGGCGCAGCGCCTGAGCATGCACGCCGAGCTGGATGGCACCGACGAAACCGAGGATGGTCGACCCCAGGGCGATATAGAAGAGAGCCAGCCCCTGCGGGTCCGTGGCCGGAAGCGGTTTGACGTCCCTGACCTGCACCGGGATGCCCAGGGTCCGGCCCACCGCCGGGGCACTCTGGCCGAGAACCCGGGCGACCGACGCCCCCGCCGCGCTCGCCACATCGACCTCCACCCCCGCCGGTCGACGCTGCACGATCGCGAACTCTCGCTGGGCGTCGACCGCGGCGAGGGCACTGCCGTAGTCCGGGTACGGATGAAGGACCAGCGACGTGCCGAGCGTGGTCTCCAGCGCGTTGGTGAACCGGTCGCCCGCGACCGTCTTTCCCGTCACCGCGACGGGGATGCGATGCGGTAGGGGATGGGCCATGGCCCAGCAGTAGGCGCCGACGAAGAGCCCGGCCAGGGCCGCGATGATCAGCGAGATCACCACCGCCGGTAGGAAACGCGACGACGTCAATCGCGGCCATCTGCCCTGTCGGGGCGGCCGGGGCGGCGCCGCCGCAGACCACCGCTCTTCCATGGGCACGATCGTACGGTGGGCGCCGAACGAGACTCGGCCGCCGCACCGCACGCATCACCGGCATGCCGGAACACCGCAACGCAAACGAGCCGGTGATACGCGTGCGCGACCGTTCCCGTCGCCGCTTGTCGGTGGCCGCCCTGGCCTGCTACCAGGCCGGCGAACCCTCGCGGCTGCTCTACCGGCCCTGCCCGAGCGCCCGGCCCGAGCAGGGCCTCGTCGACCGCGCCCGCCGTGGTGGCGGCGATCCGGAGTGCGGTGCTGCGGCGCAGGGCGGATCTGGCTCCCCGGGTGCGGGCGGCGGGGTTCATACGGCGGCTGCTCTCAGGCCCGCTTCGAGGTCGGCGATCAGGTCGCCGACGCCTTCGATGCCGACCGACAGCCGTACGAGGCCAGGCGTGACGCCTGCGGCGAGCTGCTGGTCCGGGGCGAGCTGGGCGTGGGTGGTGGAGGCGGGATGGATGACCAGGCTGCGTACGTCACCGATGTTCGCGAGATGGCTGAACAGCCGGAGTCCCTCGACGAAGCGCCGGCCCGCTTCCCGGCCGCCGGCGAGTTCGAACGCCAGGACCGCTCCCGTGCCGCGTGGCAGATAGCGCTTGGCCTGCGTCCGCCATGGGCTGGAGGCGAGGCCGGCGTAATGCACCCGCGTCACCTGGGGCTGTTCCTCCAGCCATTGCGCGAGGGTCCGGGCGTTGGCCACGTGCCGTTCGATGCGCAGGCTGAGGGTTTCCAGGCCCTGCAGGAGCAGGAAGCTGTTGAACGGTGAGACGGCCGGTCCCAGATCCCGGACCAGCCGGGTACGCAGACGCAGCGCGTAGGCGAGGCCGAGATCGGAGAAGGAGTCCCAGTAGGACAGCCCGTTGTAGGTCGGGTCCGGACGGGTCAGCCCCGGCCAACGGCCGGGATCGGCGCCGAAGTCGAAGCGCCCGCTGTCCACGACGATCCCGCCGATGCCGGTGCCGTGCCCGGAGAGGAACTTGGTGGTCGAGTGCACGACTATGTCGGCACCGTGCTCCATGGGCCGCAGCAGGTACGGGGTGAGCACGGTGTTGTCGACGACGAGCGGGACGCCGGCCTCGTGGGCGATGCGGGCCACCGCCTCGGTGTCGAGGACGTTGCCGCGCGGGTTGCCGATGGTCTCGCCGAAGAACGCCTTCGTGGTCGGGCGTACGGCGGTGTACCAGGCACCCAGGTCGTCCGGGTCGTCGACGAAGGTGACATCGATGCCGAAGTCCGCGAACGTGTGCTCCAGAAGGGTGCGGGTGCCGCCGTACAGGGACGACGAGGCGACGATGTGGTCGCCCGCACGGGCCAGGTTGAACAGGGCGAGGCTCGTGGCGGCCTGGCCGCTGGCCACGGCGACGGCCGCCGAACCGCCCTCCAGCGCGGCGATACGCTCCTCGGCCACGGCGGTGGTCGGGTTGGACAGCCGGGTGTAGGCGTGAGTGGTCAGGTCAGCCAGCTCGAAAGCCGCGGCGGCGTGCGCGGTGTCCCGGAAGACGTAGCTGGTGGCGAGGTGGATCGGCACCGCGCGTGCGCCGGTCGAGGGGTCGGGGACGGCACCGGAGTGCACTTGGCGGGTCTCGAACGCCCAGTCGGTCATCGGCCGGTCTCCTGCCTGGCCAGGACATCGGACCACCAGCGCTCGGCGACCCGGGGATGCGAGCGCAGCCAGCCGACGACCGCGTTCTCCCCGAAGGCCGCGAGAAGGGGGTTGTCCGGATCGTCGGTGACGCCCCGGCTCAGCGCCGCCAGCTCCGGGGGCAGTCGGAGCGGCTTGACGACCGCGTCCAGGCGCGGGCCCAGGAAGAAGGGGATCGAGTAGCGGTGAACGCCCGACCGGGGGCTGACGACCCGGTGCTGAGTGGCCTTCAGATAGCCCTGGGTGGCGATCTCCAGCATCTCGCCGATGTTGAAGACGAAGGCGTCGGGCACGGGCACCGCGTCGATCCACTCGCCGTCCTCGCGGCGCACCTGGAGCCCGCCCACCTCGTCCTGTTGCAGCAGGGCGAGGTAGCCGTAGTCCTTGTGGGCGCCGACGCCCTGGTCGGCGTCCTCGGCAGCGCGCGGCGGATAGTGCACGATCTTCACGTGCACGGCCGCCTCGTCGTCGAACCACTGGTCGAAGTAGCCCTCCTCCTGTCCGAGGGCCGCAGCGAGCGCCCGCAGCACCTCACGGCTCACCCGCAGCGCCTCCGCCTGCCAGCGCAGCACGATGCCCCTCAACTCCGGCAGCGCGGAGGGCCATTGGTTGGGGCCGATCAGGCGCAGGTAGTCGGGATCCGCCGGGCCGGTCTCCAGCGCCGCCCGTTCGGGACCGATGTCGATCTGCTCACGCCAGTCGGCGCCGCCCGCCGTGTATTCGGTGCCGGTGCGGGTATAGCCGCGGAACTGGGGCGAGTTGAGGTTCTCGATCTCCAGCCGCTCCTCCTCCGCCAGCGCGAAGAAGCTGCGGGCCGCGCTGAGCACCTCCTCCCGCAGCGCTGCCGGGACGCCGTGCCCGGTGACGTAGAAGAAGCCGACCTCGTGCGCGGCGGAGCGGAGTTCGGCGAGAAAGGCGCCGCGGTCCGCGTCCGGGGCACGGAAACGGGAGATGTCGATGACGGGCAGGGCTGTGGACTGGGCCATGGGAGGTTCCTTCACGGCAGGGCGGACGCGCGAGCCTTCCCGCCGCGCCCGAAGGGCGGCCGGCCGAGGGCGCTCGAAGGCCGCGGGCAGCGGGAGGAAGGCGAGATCGGGAGCCGTCGGACGGCTATCGGCAACAGACCTGGTCGAACTGGTCGGCGCGGCGGCTCACCCAGAACGGGTCGAGCGGCACCGTGTGTGCCGGGCCAGTGGTCTCCATGGTCGGATCAAAGCACAGCCGGAAAGAAGCGTCCACCATGCGTCCCGGGGGTGAGATGCCTTCCGCCATGGTCGACCTCGATCCGGCGCGTGGCGAGCACCGCTCGGGGTGCTTCCCGAGCTGGCCGGTTCCTGAGCCGGATCCGCTCCCGGTCCGACTGCCCCCTGCAGGGCGTCCCTTTCCCGCCATTGACGTACGACGAGACCACTCCGTATGGTCACGAACGGCATTGAGTGTCAGCGTCAAGCCCTGGCTCGCTGATCGGCAACCCTCCCACGCGGCGGGGTGCTCCAGGTGAAAGCCCGGCGGGATCATCGACGATCTCTGCAAGCGCGTGGCCCCGTGACCGGGGCCGGGATTATGTGGAGGACCGACATGCGGCACGGTGGTGACCTCAGCGCCCGCTACGCCGGCGCCACCGTGTTCTCACGGCTCTCGCGCCGGCGCCACATCGACCTCAAGCGCTCGACCAGCTGCCTCTGTCAGGACTGACGGGCCCTCCCGCCGCCGCTCGCGGTACGCGCCCGCGCTCACCGCACCGGCCTGCGCCTGATCTCCGTCTGTCTTTGATCCCCGTTTCCGACTGAACCCCCCCTGCACAGCGCTCCCCCGGCACCGCTGTCGCGCCGACCGGGACCGCACGCCCGCGCCCGGCCATGCCCCGCACCACACCGTGCCCGGTGACACGACGAGGAGAAGCCCTCCGTGACTGCACTTTCCGATGTCAGAACCTCCCGGTGGGCGGCTCTTACCGCCCTGGCGACCACCGGTGTCCTGCTGACCGCCTGTGGCTCCGGCGGCGGTGATTCCGGCGGCGCCTCCGGACAGCCCAGGTCCGGCGGCACCCTGACCTTCGCGGTGGGCTCGGACTCCGGTTGCGTGGACCCGCAGCAGGTCGGCAGCAACGAGACCATCTACTCGGTGCGCCAGATCGTGGACTCCCTGACCGACCAGGACCCCAGGACCGGCAAGATCGTGCCATGGCTGGCGAAGAGCTGGGACGTCAGCTCCGACGCCACGTCGTTCACCTTCCACCTGCGCTCCGGTGTCACCTTCAGCGACGGCTCGAAGCTGACCGCGCAGGTGGTCAAGGACAACTTCGACGCGGTGCCCGGTCTCGGCGCCCTGGGCACCCTCGCCGAGGGCTATCTGAGCGGCGTCAAGGGCACCACGGTGATCGACCCGCTCACCGTGAAAGTCACTTTCGGTCAGCCCAACGCCCAGTTCCTGCAGGCCACTTCGACCCACTCGCTGGGCATCGAGTCGTCGGCGAGTGTCAAGAAGACCCCGCAGCAGAAGTGCAGCGACGGGGTGATCGGATCCGGGCCCTTCGTGCTGAAGCAGTACGTGCAGAACCAGTCGATCACTCTGGCCAAGCGCACCGGCTACGCCTGGGGTTCCTCGCTGTGGAGCAAGAAGGGCGAGGCGTACCTGGACAGGCTGGTGTTCAAGGTAGTGCCCGAGGCGGGTGTGCGGGCGGGCAGTCTCCAGTCCGGCCAGGTGGACGCGATCAGCAGCGTCGGCAAGGCCAACGAGGCGGCGCTCAAGGGCGGCCAGGTCACCCTCCCCCGGCGGGCCAACCCCGGCGTGGTGTTCGGCCTCGGCCTCAACAACGCCCGCCCGGCGCTCAGGGACGCCAGGGTGCGGCAGGCGATCCTGGTCGCCCTCGACCGGCAGCAGATCGCCGACACCGTCTTCCCCACCGGCACCCGGGCGGCGACCAGCGTCCTGGCGCACACCACGCCCGACTACACCGACCTCGCGTCCGGTCTGGCCTTCGACGTGGCCAAGGCCAGATCCGAGCTGGACGCGGCCGGCTGGAAGACCGGCAGCGACGGGATCCGCGCCAAGGACGGCAGGAAACTGACCCTGACCGTCAAGTGGTTCCCCAACGCGGCCACCAACCAGCCCGCTTTGGAGCTGGTCCAGCAGCAGCTCAAGGCCGTGGGTGTGGACGTGGTCCTCAAGCAGCTCCAGGTCACCCAGTTCGCCACCACGCTCCAGTCCGGCGACTTCGACGCGGTGTGGGGGAACGTGACCCGCGCCGACCCCGACATCCTGCGCAGCTCCTTCTCCACCAAGCTGGCCAACTTCTACCACCTGCCCCCCAGCCCCCTCGACACGGCGCTGTCCGAACAGGCCGCGACCGTCGACGCCGCCAAGCGCAAGCAACTGGTCACCCAGGCACAGCAGTTGCTGGTCCAGAACGCCTACTACGTGCCCGTGGTGGAGCTCCAGACCCAGTTGGGCGCGTCACAGAAGGTGCACGACCTGGACTTCGACGCCTCCAGCCGGCTCCAGCTGCACGACACCTGGATCGGCTAGCGGATGCGACGCTATGTGATCAAGCGGCTCGCGCAGGCGGTCGGAGTGCTGTGGGCGGCGTACACGGTGTCGTTCCTGGTGCTGGACTATCTGCCAGGTGACCCGGTCACGGCGATGGCCGGCGCCGGGATGGACTCGGGGCAGGTCGACCCGGAGCAGCTCGCCGCCCTGCGGCACGAGTACGGCTTCGACAAGCCGGTGCTCGTGCAGTACGCGGAGTACCTCGGCCGGGCTGTGCGCGGGGACTTCGGCGACGCGGTCTCCACCGGCCGCCCGGTGACCTCCACCCTGGCCGACGCGCTGCCGCAGACGCTCCAGCTGACGGGCGCGGCCCTGCTGCTGGCCGTGGTGCTCGGCAGCGGCCTCGCGGTGGTGGCCACGCACACCTCCCGGCGCTGGCTGCGGCAGTTCCTGCTGTCGTTGCCGCCGCTGGGAGTGTCGGTCCCCACGTTCTGGGTGGGACTGCTGCTCGTCGAGACGTTCTCCTTCAGGCTGCACTGGTTCCCCGCGTTCGGCAACGACGGCCCGAAGGGGCTGGTGCTGCCCGCCCTGACGCTGGCGGTGCCGACCGGCGCACAGGTCGCCCAGGTGCTGGCGAAGAGCCTGCTCACCGCGCTGGACCAGGCCTATGTGGAGACCGCGCGGGCCAAGGGCGCCGGCCGGTGGCGGGTCCATCTGCGGCACGCGCTGCGCAACGCCTCGCTGCCGGCGCTGACGGTCGTCGGGCTGCTGGTCGGGCAGCTGATCGCCGGTTCGGTAGTGGTCGAGACCGTGTTCTCCCGCGACGGCCTCGGCCGGGTGACCGCGGCGGCGGTCACCGCGCAGGACATCCCCCTGGTCCAGGGGGTGGTGGTGTTCGGCGCGCTGATCTTCGTGACGACGAACCTGCTCATCGATCTCGTCTACCCGCTCCTGGACCCGCGGATCGTGGTGGCCTGGGGCGCAAGGGGGCGTTTCGCATGAGCCAGAACCATGGCGACGACCGCGCCGAGGCCGTGCTGGTACTGGCCCGCCCGGTCGAGGCGGGGCCGGGGCCGGAGCCCGGGCGGCGCGGCGTGGACGTACGGCGGCTGCTGCGATTCGTGGTACGCCGTCCGGGGCTGCTGCTGTCCGCGGTCGTCCTCGTACTGGTGGTCCTGGCCTCGTTCCGGCCCGGTCTGTTCACCTCGCAGGACCCGCTGAAAGGCGTGCCGTCGCAGAACTTCCGCGGGCCGAGCGGCAGTCACTGGTTCGGCACGGACGAACTGGGCCGCGACGTCTTCTCCCGCGTGGTCCACGGCGCCCAGCTCTCCCTGAAGGCCACGCTGATCGCCGTGCTGGTGGCGTTCGTGGTCGGTGGACTGCTGGGCGTGGTCGCCGGGTTCGTGGGCCGCTGGGTGGACGACATACTGATGCGCTTCGTGGACGTCCTGCTGTCCATCCCCGCGCTGTTCATGTCCCTGGCGCTCGTCACCGCGCTCGGCTACGGCACGGTGAAGGTCGCGGTCGCCGTCGGCATCGCCAGCGTCGCCTCCTTCGCCCGGGTGGCGCGAGCCGAGGTGCTGCGGGTGCGCCAGGCGGTGTTCGTGGAGGCGTCCCGGTCCTGCGGGGCCCGCTGGTACTCGGTCCTCGGACGGCACGTGCTGCCCAACGCGGCCGGCCCGGTGATCGTGCTGGCCACCCTGGACTTCGGCTCCTCCATCCTGGCCGTGTCGGCGCTCAGCTTCCTCGGCTACGGGGCGCCACCGCCGGCCCCGGAGTGGGGGACGTTGATCTCCGACGGCCGCAATTACCTGGCCAACGCCTGGTGGCTGACCGCGCTGCCCGGTCTGGCGATCGCCGCGACCGTGCTGGCCGCCAACCGCATCGCCCGGGCGCTGGACGACGAGGGGGCGCGGCAGCGGTGACCGACGGCACACACGAGAACGGTGGGGACGTGACCACACCACTGCTGGAGATCCGCGGCCTGTCCGTGTCGTACCGCACCCGGGGCGGCACGGTCCCGGCCGTACGGGGCGTGGACCTCGACGTATGGCCCGGACAGGTGACGGCCGTGGTCGGCGAGTCCGGCTCCGGCAAGAGTACGACCGCGCACGCGATCACCCGGCTGCTGCCGGGCAACAGTGCCATCGAGGCGGGCACGGTCCGCTTCGGACGGCACGACCTGACCACGCTGTCGGAGGCGGAACTGCGCACCGTGCGCGGGGCGCGGATCGGGCTGGTCCCGCAGGACCCGACGGTGTCGCTCAACCCGGTGAAGCGGATCGGCGAACAGGTCGCCGAGGTGCTGCGGATCCACGGCCTGGCGACCCGCCGTTCGGCTCCCGCCGAGGCGGTCGGTGTCCTGGACCGCGCCGGGCTGCCCGACGCGGCCGTCCGGGCCCGGCAGTATCCGCACGAACTCTCCGGCGGGATGCGGCAGCGTGCGCTGATCGCCGTCGCCATCGCCGCGCAGCCCGAACTGATCATCGCTGACGAGCCGACCAGCGCGCTCGACGTCACCGTGCAACGGGTCATCCTCGACCACCTCCAGCACCTCACCGAGGAGTCGGGCACCGCCATCCTGCTCGTGACCCATGACCTCGGAGTCGCCGCCGACCGGGCGCAGCGCCTGGTGGTCATGTCGCAGGGCAGGGTGGTCGAGGCGGGCGAGACGCGCGCCGTCATCGCCGACCCACGGCACGACTACACGCGTCGTCTGCTGGCCGCCGCCCCGAGCCTGACCACCGCCCGGACCCGCATCCCAGCCTCCGCCCCGGACCCGGACACCGCACCTCTGGTCGAAGTCCGCGGCCTGGTGAAGGAGTTCAAGCTCCCTCGCACCAGCGGCGGGCCCCGCACCCTGCGCGCCGTCGACGACGTCAGCTTCACTCTCCACCGAGGCCGGACCCTGGCACTGGTCGGCGAGTCGGGCTCGGGCAAGTCCACCACCGCCCGCCTGGTGCTCCGGCTCGCCGACGCGACCGCCGGACAGGTCCTGTTCGACGGCGCCGACGTCACCACGGCCAAGGGGGCGAGGGTCAGACAGCTGCGCCGACGCGCTCAACTCGTCTACCAGAACCCCTACGCCTCACTCGACCCGCGCTTCTCCGTCGGCGAGGTGATCACAGAGCCGCTGCGGGCCTTCCGGGTCGGCGACCGCGCCGCCCGGCTCGCCCGGGCCCGCACGCTCCTGGACCGCGTCGCCCTGCCCGCCGCCACACTGGAGCGCCGGCCCGCGGAACTGTCGGGCGGCCAGCGGCAGCGGGTGGCCATCGCGCGCGCCCTCGCGCTCTCCCCCGACCTCGTGGTCTGCGACGAACCCGTCTCCGCGCTCGACGTGTCCGTGCAGGCCCAGGTCCTGGACCTGCTCGCCGAGTTGCAGGCCGACACGGGGGTGGCCTACCTGTTCATCTCCCACGACCTGGCCGTGGTTCGGCAGATCGCGCACCAGGTCGCCGTCATGCGGGCCGGGCGTGTGGTCGAGACAGGGCCGCCCGAGGACCTCTTCACGCACCCCCGCCACCCGTACACCCGCGAGCTGCTCGCGGCCATTCCCGGCGGCCGCGTTCCCACCGCCCCCGCCAAGACCGCCACGAGCTGAGGACCACGGTCGCATGAGCACTCCCACCATCACCTCACTGGCCTTTCTCACCCCGGGCAACTTCGCCGACGACGATCCGGGCACCGGTCTGGAGGAGACCCTCCGGCTCTTCGAGTACGGCGAGCGGCTGGGCTTGGACGGTGCCTGGATCAGGCAGCGTCACCTCGAACACGGTGTCGGCTCGGCCGCCGTGTTCCTCGCCGCCGCCGGCCAGCGCACCGAGCGCGTCGAACTGGGCACCGCGGTGATCCCGATCGGCTACGAGAGCCCGTTCCGGCTCGCCGAGGACCTGTCGCTGGCCGACGTGCTGTCCGGGGGGCGGCTCCAGGTCGGCTTCAGCACCGGCATGCCGCACGCCGACCTGCTCGGCGACCTGGTGTACGACGGGGACTGGCGGGGCTTCGACCTGTCGTACGGCAGGATCGCCCGGCTCCTGGACAACCTGCGCGGCGAGTACCTCGGCGGCCCGGACACGGTGATCCAGTCGCCGGGCAACACCCAGCGGCCCCGGCTGCAGCCGTACAGCCCCGGCCTGGTGAACCGGATCTGGTACGGCGCAGGGAGCCTGCGCTCGGTGCGCTGGGCCGCCGAGCACGGTCTCAACCTGCTCTCCGGCAACATCGTCTCGGGCGAGGACACCGACGACTTCACCACGGCCCAGCTCAACCTGCTCTCCGCGTACCGGCGCCGCCTGGGCGACGACCGGCCGGCGGCGCGGGTGGCGCTCGGGCGGGTGATCGTGCCGCTCGACAGCGCCGACCCGGCCACCCGGGCCCGCTACCGGGCCTACGCGGCCGGTCGGCACGAACGCACCCTGAAACCGCAGACGCCGGCGGCGCTGGGCGGGCGACGGTTCCTGTTCGCGCCGGACGTGGTCGGCACGGCGGAGCAGATCCTGGAGCAGCTGGCAGCGGACCCCGTCCTCGCGCAGGTGTCGGAGCTGCGCCTTGAGCTGCCGTACGAGTTCCACCGCGAGGAGTACGAACAGATCCTGCACGACGTACGGCACCTGGTCGCACCCGGGCTGGGCTGGCGTCCCGCTCCCCCGGCGGTTCAGGACACGGGCCGCTGAGCACCGCTCCGCGGCGCGGATCCGCAGGCAGCCGCCAACCGCGGTGACAAGCGCGCCGTCCGGTACCTCCGGGTCGGTCGGACACGGCCCAGGGGCCACTGTGGATCGCGGCCTGACGGAGCGGTCCTCTCCTTGGTGAGCGCGGGACACGGCATGGCGATCATGCCCGCGCTCTCCCTGACCGGTACCTCCGCCAGCGGGAGCCCCCACAGGCAGCAGCCCATCGCGAGCAGACCCGGCGGCCGGCGGGCGAACACCTCGCTCCGTCGGCAGAGGGGTTTCACCGCAGCGGGGCCGTCGGCCACAGTGGCTCGGTCGCTCGCTCCTCCGCCTCGCGCAGGACGCGCAGGACGTTGCGGCCGGTCAGGGCCTCCAGGTCGGCGCGGGACCAGCCGCGGTCGGCGAGTTCGCGCAGCAGGACGGGGTAGCCGGAGACATCGGCGAGGCGGGTGGGCTGGTGGTCGACACCGTCGTAGTCGCCGCCGAGGCCGATGTGGTCGCGGCCCGCGACCTCACGGGCGTGCTCGACGTGATCGGCGACCTGGGCCACCGTGACCTCGGGCCGCGGATGGGCCTCGGTCCAGCGTCGCAGTCGGTCGTCGACGGGCGCCGTGAGGAGCGCGGTGTGTTCCGAGGCGACCTGGGCCGGATCCTCTCCCGGCCTCGGTGCCCGCGGCCAGGTCCAGGTCCTCGCCGGCAGTCCGAGGCGCTCCCGTTCCGCTTCCAGTTCTTCGGCCCACTCGGCGACTTCGGCGGAGACGAAGTACGGCACGAAGGTGAGCTGGACGACGCCGCCGTTGTCCGGCAGCAGTTCCAGGACTCCGTCGCTCACGTTGCGCGGGTGGTCGTTGAGGGCGCGCGCGGAGGAGTGGCTGAACAGCACCGGGGAGGCGGTGGCCGCCAAGGCGGCGCGCTGGGTGGACTCGGCGACGTGGGAGAGGTCCACGAGGACGCCGGTGCGGTTGAGTTCGGCGACGATCGCCCGGCCGGTGTCGTTCAGGCCGCCGACGCCCGGCTCGTCGGTGGCCGAGTCCGCCCAGGAGGTGTTGTCGTTGTGGGTGAGGGTCACGTAGCGGACGCCCAGACGGGCGAACGACCGCAGTACGCCGGGCGATTCGGCGAGACTGTGGCCGCCCTCGACGCCCAGCAGGGAGGCGATCCGTCCGTCGGCGAAGGAGCGCTCGACGTCGGCGGCGGTGTAGGCGATGCGCAAGGCGTCCGGATAGCGGGCGACGAGCCGGTAGACGGCGTCGATCTGTTCCAGCGTGGACACGGCGGCCTCGGGCTCGGGCAGTTTCGAGGAGACGTACACCGACCAGAACTGGGCGCCGACCCCGCCGGTCCGCAGCCGCGGCAGGTCGGTGTGCAGGTCGGGGCGGCCGTCGGCGAGCCCTTCCACGCTGGAGCCCGAGCGGAATCGCAGCGCCACGGGCAGGTCGTTGTGACCGTCGAAGACCGGCGTGGCGGCGAGGACCTGGGCGACCAGGTCGGCGGCGGTGTCGCTCATGGGCTTGCCACTCCTTCGTCGAGGGCGTCGAGAGGGTCGGTGCCGGCGGGGCCGCCGTGCGCGGCGGAACCGTCGAGGGTCGCGGAGCCCTCCGCGGCATCGGGGATCACGAGGGCCCGGTCCCGGCGGCGGGACTGGCGGACCGGGTCGGGGACGGGGAGGGCGGCGACCAGGCGCCGGGTGTAGTCGTCCCGGGGGTTGCTCAGGACCTCGGCCGTGGCGCCCAGGGCGGCGATCCGGCCGTCGTGCAGGACGACGACCCGGTCGGCGACCTGCTCGACCACCGCGAGATCGTGACTGATGAACAGAGCCGCGAAACCCAACTCCCGCTGCAGTTCGGTGAACAGGTCGAGGACCTTCGCCTGGACCGACACATCGAGGGCCGAGGTCGGTTCGTCCGCGATCAGCAGCGGAGGGCGCAGGGCAAGCGCGCGGGCAAGGGCGGCGCGCTGGCGCTGGCCGCCACTGAGTTCATGGGGATAGCGGTCGGCATAGGCGCGCGGCAGATGGACGGACTCCAGCAGCGCCTCGGCCTCGGCGCGGACGGCCCTCGCGCCCAGTTCGCGGCGGTGCGCGATCAGAGGCTCCGCGATGCTGTCGGCAATGGACAGCAGGGGGTTGAAGCTGCCGGCGGGGTCCTGGAAGACATAGCCGATGTGGCCGTACCGCCCAGGCGTGCGACGGCGGATCGCCAGTCTCTGCCCGAACACCTCCAGTCGGCCGCCGGTCGGGGGCGTGAGGCCGGCGACGGCCCGGCCGATGGTGGTCTTGCCGCTGCCGCTCTCCCCGACGAGTCCGAGTACCTCCCCCGGCGCGATATCGAAGCTGACGCCGTCAACGGCCCGGAAGCCCTTCTTGCCCAGCCGGCCGGGGTAGTCCACGACCAGGGAGGAGGCGCGTACGACCGGCGGCTCCTCTCGCGGCGCGGACGCCTGCGGGCGGCCGGGATCACCGAACACCGGTACGGCGGCCAGGAGGCGCCGGGTGTACGGATGACCGGGTGCCGCGAACAGCTCGCGCACCGGGGCCTGTTCCACGATCTCGCCGTCGCTCATCACCGCCACCCGGTCGGCGAGGTCCGCGACCACGCCCATGTTGTGGGAGATGAGGAGGACGGCCGTGCCGAAGTCGGTGCGGCAGCGGTGCAGGAGTTCGAGGATCTCCGCCTGGACGGTGACGTCGAGGGCGGTGGTGGGTTCGTCGGCCACGAGAAGCCTGGTGCCCAGGGCCAGCGCCATGGCGATGACGGCACGCTGTTTCTGGCCGCCGGAGAGCTGGTGCGGGTAGTGGTCGACGCGGGTGGCGGGGTCGGGGATGCCGACCTTGTCGAGCCATTCGACGGCCAGGGCCCTGCGTTCGGCCTTCCCGCCGCCGTGGCCGTGGGCGCGCAGTCCCTCGGTGAGCTGCCAGCCGATGGTGAAGACCGGGTTGAGGGCGGTGGACGGCTCCTGGAAGACCATCGCGGCGTGGGTGCCGCGCAGCGCGCGGAGCCGGGCGGGAGACGCCGTGAGGACGTCCTCGGCCGGAGTGGCGGTGCCGTCGCCGAGCAGGACACGGCCGCGGGCGCTCGCGGTGTCCGGCAACAGGCCGAGCACCGACCTCGCGGTCACGGTCTTGCCGCTGCCGCTCTCGCCGACGAGCGCCAGCACCTCACCGGGGGCCACGGACAGGCTCACCCCCTTCACGGCGGGAGCCGTCCCGGCGTCGGTGGCGAAGGAGATGTGCAGGTCCTCGATGCGCAGCAGGTCAGTCAACGTCCTCACCTCCGTCCGCCCCGGGGGCGCCCGGCGCACCGCGCCGCCGCAGCCGCGGGTCGGCCAGGTCGGCCAGGCTCTCGCCGAGCAGGGTGGTGCCCAGCACGGTGAGCACGATGGCCAGGCCGGGCGGCACGGCCGTCCACCACAGACCCGACGTGACGTCCGCTACCGATCTGTTGAGGTCGTAGCCCCACTCGGCTGCCGAGTTGGGCTCGATGCCGAAGCCCAGGAAGCCGAGCCCGGCCAGAGTGAGGATGGCCTCGGAGGCGTTGATGGTGAAGATCAGCGGGAGGGTGCGGACGGAGTTGCGCAGCACGTGCCGGAACATGATCCGCCAGGTACCGGTGCCGATCACCCGGGCCGCGTCCACGAAGGGCTCGGCCTTCACCCGGATCACCTCCGCGCGGACGACACGGAAGTACTGCGGCACGAAGGCGACGGCGACGGAACAGGCCGCCGCGCCGAGACCACCGACGAGGCTCGACTGTCCGCCGCTGATCACGATCGACATGACGATCGCGAGCAGCAGCGGGGGGAAGGCGTAGAGGGCGTCGGCGAGCCCCACCAGCAACCGGTCGAGCCTGCCCCCGAGATAGCCGGAAACCAGGCCCAGCACGGTGCCGGGGACCACGGAGAGCAGCAGGGCGGCGAGGATGATCTCCAGGGCGGTGCGGGCGCCCCACACCGTGCGGGACAGCACGTCGTACCCGGCGATGGTGGTGCCGAGAGGATGGGCGCCGCTCGGGTGCTGCTGTGATCCGAAAAGGCCTGCCGCGTCACGGAGCTGGGCATAGCCGTCGGGTGCGAGCAGCGGGCCGGGCAGGGCAGCGAGGAGGAACAGCGCGGTCAGGGCCAGCCCGGTCAGCAGCATGACCCGTTGCACGCCGGCACCGGTTCGCACCCGCAGGGGCAGTCGTCGTGGCAGAACCTGGGCCATGGCTCAGTACCTCACTCGGGGGTCGATGAACGCTGCGGCGACGTCGACGAGGAAGTTCGTCACCGCGACGACCACGGCGAAGAGTGCGACGATGCCCTGCACAGCCGGGAAGTCGCGGACCGTGAGGTAGTGGGCGAGCTGGTAGCCGAGGCCCTTCCACTCGAAGGTGGTCTCCGTCAGCACCGCGCCTCCCAGCAGCCCCGCGACCTGGAGGCCGAAGACGGTGACGACGGGGATCAGGGCGGGCCGGGCGGCGTGCCGGGTGACCAGACGGAAGGGTGCGACGCCGCGGGAGCGGGCGGCCTCGACGTAGTCGGCGCCCAGCGTGCCGATGAGGTTCGTGCGGACCAGGCGGAGCAGGATGCCCGCGACCAGCGATCCCAGCGCCAGACCCGGAAGTACGGCGTGCCGGAGTACGTCACCGACGGCGTCGGAATCGCCGCTCCGCAGCGCGTCGACGAGGTAGAAGCCGGTCGAACTGGTCTGATTCTGCAGAAAGAGCTGGACGCCGGTGCTCGCCCGGCCGGACGCGGGGAGCCAGCCGAGCTGGATCGCGAAGACCAGCTTGAGCAGCAGACCCACGAAGAACACCGGCGTGGCATAGGTGAGGACGGCGAACAGGCGCAGTGCCGCATCCGGCGCACGGTCCCGGCAGGAGGCTGCGACCATGCCCAGCGGGACGCCGACGAGCAACGCCACCAGCAGGGCGTAGCAGGCGAGTTCGACGGTGGCGGCGCCGTAGGTGGTCAGCACGTGGGTCACCGGCTGGTTGTCGGTGACGGTGCGGCCGAAGTCGCCTGTGGCGAGGGACTTGAGGTAGTCCAGGTACTGGGTGAGCAAGGGCCGGTCGTAACCGGCCTGATGGAGTTTGGCCTGCAGCTGGTCCGGGGTGAGGCGGTCACCGAAGGCGGCGCTGATCGGGTCGCCGGTGGCGCGCATCAGGAAGAAGACCAGGCTGACCAGGACCAGCACGGTGGGGACGATGAGGAGGAAGCGGACCACCAGGTAGCGGGTGAGTCCGTACCCGGCGGCGCCGTCGCCCGCTGTGGCGACGGCGCCGGGGGTCGTGTCCTGGGTCAGGGCGCTCACTTCTTCGAGAGCCCGGCCCAGCGGAAGGTGTACGCGCTGTTCAGCTCGTCCGGCACACCTCTGACGTCGGTCCGGGTGACGATCGCCGTGGAGCCCTGCAGCAGCGGCACCAGGGGCACCTGTGCGGCGGCCCTGTCCTGGACCTGCTTGAGCAGTCCGGTGCGCTTGGCCGCGTCGGTCTCCGTCTCCTCCTTCTTGATCAGGTCGCGGACGGCGGAGTCGTCGTAGCCGTTGGCGACCCAGCTGTTGGCCGAGAAGAAGGGCGACAGGTAGTTGTCCGCGTCGAGGTAGTCGGCGTACCAGCCGAGCTGGTACAGCGGGTACAGGTGCTTGATGCGGTCCTTGCCGTACTGGGTCCATTCGGTGGACTGCAGGTTCACCTTGAACAGGCCGGTGGCTTCCAGCTGGGTCTTGATCAGCGCGTACTCGTCGGCCGAGGACGAACCGTAGTGGTCCGCGTTGTACTGGAGGTTGAGGGTGACCGGTGCGCTGACCTTCGCCGCCCTGAGCTTCGCCGCGGCCGCCGCCTTGTCCGGGCCGCCCCGCTTGTCGCCGTAGAGCGACTTGAAGGACGGGCTCGCGCCGGTGAGGCCGTCCGGCACGGAGCTGTAGAGCGGCTGGTAGCTGTTCTTGTAGACCTGCTGGGCGAGTTGGGCCCGGTCGACCGAGTCGGCGACCGCCTGTCGCACGGCCAGCGCCTTCGCCTTGTCGGCGTTCTTCGTCCTGGTGCCGTAGGGCTGGCTCTGGAAGTCGAAGACGATGTAGCGGATGCCGTTGCCGGAGCCGGTGTGGACCTTGATGTCCTTCTTCTTGGCGAGGTCGTCGAGGTCGGCGGTGGTCAGCGTGCGGTACACGGCGTCGATGCTGCCCTGCTGGACGTCGAGTTTGAGGTTGCTGGCTTCCGTGTAGTACTTGAGCTGGACGTTCTTCGTCTTCGGGGTGCCCAGCTCACCCTGGTAGGCGCTGTTGGCGGTGAAGGAGACCAGGGAGTTCTTGTCGTAGCTCCGCACGCCGTAGGGGCCGCTCCAGGGTTTGCCCGCGACGATCGACTTGTCGTCGAGGATCTTGTCGGCAGGGAAGACCTGCTCGTCGACTATGTAGCCGGCCGCGGTGGACAGCACCTGCGGGAACAGCGTGTCCTTGGCCGACTTGAGGGTGAAGACGACGGTGACCGGGTCCGGGGCGCTGACCGAGGCGAGGTTGTAGAGCAGCGAGGACGGGCCGTTCTCGTCGGCGATCTTCAAGGTGCGGTCGAAGCTGAACTTGACGTCGGAGGACGTCAGTTGGTGACCGTTGGCGAACTCAAGTCCCTTCTTCAGCGTGACCGTGTACTCCTTGGGCCCGGTCAGCTTGATCCCGGTGGCGAGGTCCGGGGAGGCCTCCGTGGAGCCGTTCTTCACGCTGAGCAGGGTCGCGTAGACCTCGCTCTCGACGGTGCCGGAGCCCGCGTCCCAGGCTCCCGCCGGGTCGAGGCTGGTCACCTGGTCCGTCGTCCCGATGGTGAGCGCCTGCGCGGAAGCCGCGTCACCGCCGTCCTTGCTGCTGGTGCAACCGGTCAGGGACACCAGGAGCGCCGTCCCCAGGGACAGGGCGGCGCCCAGTCCGGGACGAAACGGTCTCGCACTGCTGTACTGAGTCATGGATGTGGTCTCTGCTTCCCCATGGACGGGCACGCGAAGGGGCGCGGGGTGGCCGAAGCGGCACAGGGAGCGCGATCGCGTGAAAGGCGGACGGCTGAAGGACTGAACGGGACGTGGGGTCGGTCAGCTGTGACAGAGACAGCTGGAGACTCGCAGCAGGTCCACATGACGTCGGGAGCACAGCACGAGGGCAGTCGCCACGCCGTCCTCCTGGGGGTGCCGCCGGCTCGTAGGCCGGGATGAACGCATTGGCTGCATGGGATCATTCGCGTCTCTCGGCGTCAAGAGGTCGCGGACCGGAATGACCTGCGGCTATGTGACAGTTGCATGAAGTGCGGCTCGCGCGGCCGCGGGAAACGGGGAATCGGCCTGCCCCTCAAGGACACCGACGCCGTCGGCCGCGGCGGACGGCGAGGTCAGCGGAGCCGACACCGCCCGCGCCCGAGCATCGCCGACGCCCTGCGGCTCGGCGTCCCGGACGAACGACAGACTGCCGCAACACTCCCGTCGTAATCCCGCCGCATGATTGATCGTTGGGCCGTGCAACGACAACCGTCAAGGGGCACGCACCATGACCATCAGCCGCAGGGCACTGCTCGCCGCGGGCGCGGGCGCCGGACTGCTCACCGCATGCGGGTCCAACACCGGACGCGGCGATGACGCCGGCGCCGGGCCGAAACTGTCGCAGTGGTACCACCAGTACGGCGAGACGGGCACCGAGCAGGCCGTACAACGGTACGCCGCCGCTTACCGGAGAGCGGACGTCAGCGTCCAGTGGCGGCCCGGCAACTACGACCAGCAGACCGCCGCCGCGCTGCTCACCGGCTCCGGTCCCGACGTCTTCGAGGGCGGTCCCACCCTCGACCAGATCCAGGGCGGCCAGGTCGTCGACCTCACCGGCCTGGTCGAGGGCGTCAAGGACGACTTCAACCCGGCCGTGCTCACCACCAAGACGTACGACGGGAGGATCTGGGGCATCCCGCAGGTCATCGACATGCAGTTGCTCTACTACCGCAAGAGCCTGCTGAGCGACGCCGGTGTGGAGCCGCCGGCCACCCTCGACGCACTCGTCGACGCGGCCGGGAGACTGACCACGAAAAAGACCAAGGGACTCTTCCTCGGCAACGACGGCGGCGCCGGTGTCCTCGGCGGAACACCGCTGTACGCGGCGGGACTTCAGCTCGTCACCGACGACGGCAAGGTCGGCTTCGACGACCCGGCCGCCGCCCGCGCGCTCGCCAAGCTCCACCAGTTGTACGCCGCCGAGTCCCTGCTCCTCGGGGCCCCCGCCGACTGGTCGGACCCGTCGGCCTTCCTGCAGGGCCTGACCGCCATGCAGTGGTCGGGCCTGTGGGCGCTGCCCCAGGTACAGAAGGAACTCGGCGACGATTTCGGGGTGCTGCCGTTCCCCAGGGACGGATCGGGCGGCGCTCCCTCCGTACCGGTCGGCGCGTACGGAGCCGCCGTCAGCGCCCGCAGCAGGCACCAGGGCACGGCCAAGGACTTCGTGAAATGGCTGTGGGTCGAACGCACCGACTACCAGCAGGACTTCGCGCTCTCCTACGGCTTCCACATCCCCGCCCGCATCTCCCTCGCCAGGAAGGCCGACAAGCTGAGGACGGGCGCGGCAGCCGAGGCGGTCCGCTTCGCCACCGAACACGGCTACGCCCAGCCGCTGTTGTGGACCCCGGCCGCCCAGACCGCGTACCAGGACGCGCTGAGCCGGATCATCAAGAACGGGGCGGACCCGGAGAGCGAGCTGCGGACGGTCGTCCGGAAGGCGTCGGCCGAACTGGACCGGGTGAAGAGGAAGCCGTGACGGCAGAAGTCGCGACGGCAGAACGCAGGGTGCGCAACCGCGCTCTCTGGTTCTGGATCTTCGTCGGTCCGTTCGCTCTCGGGCTCGGTCTGTTCACGTACCTCCCGCTGCTGTGGAGCGTCGCTCTCAGCTTCTTCGACGCCCACAACACCGTGACACCCACCCACTTCGTCGGCCTCGACAATTACGCGGACATGCTGTCGGACGACGCCTTCGTCGACAGCCTGCGCACCTTCCTGGTCTTCACGGCGTTCATCGTGCCCGCGACGTACGTCTTCTCGCTGGCCCTCGCCCTGATGGTCAACCGGGTGCGTCTGGCGCGGGCGTTCTTCAGGTCGGTGTTCTTCCTTCCTGCCGCGTGCAGTTACGTCGTCGCCGCTCTCGTCTGGAAGATGTCCGTCTTCAACGGGGTGCGGTTCGGGCTGGCCAACACCGTGCTCGGCTGGTTCGGCGGCGATCCGGTCGCCTGGCTGTCCACCACCGAACCGCCCTGGTACTGGCTGGTGATCGTGACGGTACGGCTCTGGCTGCAGGCGGGCTTCTACATGATCCTTTTCCTGGCCGGACTGCAGCGCATCGATCCCGGGCTGTACGAGGCCGCCGCGGTCGACGGCGCCCGGCCCGGCTGGCCCGTACTGCGGCACATCACGCTGCCCCAGCTGCGCGCCACGTCGGTCGCGGTCGTCCTGCTCCTCGTCGTCAACGCCTTCCAGGCCTTCGACGAGTTCTACAACCTCCTGTCGGACGCCCGCGGTTACCCGCCCTACGCGCGTCCGCCGCTCGTCTACCTCTACTACATCGCCCTCGGCCAGGGGCAGAACCTCGGGCTCGGCAGTGCGGGCGCGGTGATCCTCGCACTGATCATCCTGGTGGTGACGGTGGGCCAGGCGCGCTGGTTCGGTCTGGGCAGGAAGGAGGAGTGACCATGGAGGACGCGGTGGTACGGGTCGGACGCGCCCTGCGTCTCGTCCTGCTGATCGTGCTGGCTCTGTTCTTCCTCATCCCCTTCTATCTCCTCGTGCGCAACGGACTGTCGAGCGAGCAGGACATCACGGCACCGCAATGGACCTTCTTCCCCTCGGAGTTGCGATGGGGGAATGTACGGGAGCTCTTCGACGACACCTCCGTCCCCTTCGCCCGCTCCCTGCTCAACTCCGCGCTGATCGCGGTCGCGGCGACGTTCGGCACGCTGCTCCTCGCCTCACTCGCCGGGTACGGCCTCGCCCGCATCCCCTACCGGCACGCGAACAAGGTCTTCTACGCCGTCCTCGGCACGCTGATGGTCCCGGCCGCCGTCACCTTCGTCCCGAGCTTCGTGCTCGTGTCGTCGCTGGGCTGGATCTCGACGTACCGGGGACTGATCGTCCCGACGCTGTTCTCGGCCTTCGCCTGCTTCGTGTTCCGGCAGTACTTCCTGGGTTTTCCGAAGGAGTTGGAGGACGCGGCGCAGGTCGACGGGCTGGGCTACTGGCGAACGTACTGGCTGATCGTCGTGCCGAACACACGGTCCGTCTTCGCCGCCGTCGGGACGATCGTGTTCATCGGCGCGTGGAACTCCTTCCTGTGGCCGCTGGTGATCGGGCAGGACCGCGGGGCCTGGACGGTGCAGGTGGCGCTGTCTTCCTTCACCACGTCCCAGGTGATCAGACTCCACGAACTGTTCGTCGCGGCGACTGTGTCGATCCTGCCGTTGCTGCTCGTGTTCCTGTGCTTCCAGCGGTGGATCGTGGCAGGGGTGGAACGATCCGGGATCGACTAGGGCCGCAGCAAGGGCAGCAGTTGGTCGCCGATGCGGCTGATCTCCTGCTGGTAGGGGGTGTCGGACAGGACGAAGTGGGTGATGCCGAGCTTGCGGTAGTTCTCCAGCGCCGACGCGACGTCCGCGGCGGAGCCGACCAGCCAGGTGGTCCCCGCTCCCCCGCCGCCGAACCTGCCGGGCGTCGTGTAGAGGCAGGTGTCGAGGATCTCGCCGCGCGCGGCCAGGTCGAAGAGCCGCCGCTGTCCGACAGCGGTCCTGCGGTCCCCCGCCCAGGTCAACTCCTTCCCGCCGTCCGCCGCCATCCTCGCGACCCGCTCCTCGGCCGCGCGCCACGCCTCCTCAGTGGTGTCGCGCACCAGCGTGGTGATCCGCAGGCCGAACTCCAGCGGCCGGTGCCTGCGGCCCATCTGCTCGCTCAACGCCTTGAGCCGGTCGATCCGTTCGGCGAGCCCGTCGAGGGGTTCGCCCCAGAAGAGCTGGACGTCCGCCTCCGCGGCCGACACCCGCTCGGCGGCCTCGGAAGCACCGCCGAAGTAGAGCGTCGGATGGGTCCTCGTCCCGGTCGCGTAGGGGCGCGGGGCCACGGTGGACCGGCCGACCTGGAAGTGCTCGCCGTCGAACGTCACGTCCTCTTCGGTCCACAGGCGTCGTACGAGATGGAGGAACTCGCGGGTGCGCTCGTAGCGTTGCGCGGGATCGGTGCGGGTGTCCCCGTACGCGGCGAGGTTGTCGAGGCCGCTGACGATGTTGACCAGGACCCGGCCGCGGCTGAGCTGGTCGAGGGTCGCGGCCGCGCTGGCGAAGTGCGCGGGCTGCCAGTAGCCCGGACGGATCGCGACAAGGGGCTTGAAGGTGGTGGTCCGGGCGGCCAGCGCGGTGGCGACGGTGAAGGTGTCCGGACGACCCCACCCCGTCCCGAGGAGCGCGCCGCCCCAGCCGTGTTCCTCGGCCGCGCGGGCGAGGCCGGTGGAGTACTCGACCGAGCCCCAGCCGGTCGTCGTGTCGTCACCGCGGTGCCCCGGTTCCACGGTGTTGGGGATGTACCACAGGAATTCCAGGCTCATCATGATTCCGATCGCTGTGCGGGGCGGCGGCCGTCACAGGACGGTTCAGGCGCTGTGGGCGGACCGGAGTCGAGCGCCCGGTGCAGCCGGACTCCGTCCCCGAGGGTCGTCCGTGGAGGTCACATCAGACGCGAGAACGCGCCGCGGTGGACTGGCGAAGGCACCAGGCAGTCAACACTGGGCGCTGGAAACCCGTGCGAGGTCGACACATCGCTCGCTGGTGAGCATCAAGGCCTCGGGCATGCGATCGAGTCTCCGAGTGATCGACCGGAATGTCAACGCGGCCCGTCTCGGCGCCGCACGGCCTGTGCGGAGCCTCCCGCCGGCCGCCTCTTCACGCCTGGTTCCCTATTCCCTGCCCCCGATCCCTCACCTGGACGGAGCCGTACCCGCATGGCATCCGACATGTCGTCCCACCGCCCGGCCGACGACCGCGGCGCGCGGGGGCGGACCGTAGCGGTTGGCGTTGTCGAAGTGGGTGATGCCGAGGTCGAAGGCGTGCAGCACGATCTCACGCCGGGTCGCGTAGGGGCGGTCGGTCCCGAACTTCTGCCAGAGGCCGAACACGGAACGCGATGTCGGCTCCCAGACCGGCCGGGCAGCCCTGAGGCCTCTGACCAGGGCCTCCGTCCCGTCGGCCGCCGGTGACGACAGGGCCGTCGGCGCGGGCCGGCGAGCCCGTGCCGCCCCGTGGGTCCGCTGGGCTCCTCTTGACGCACGCGGGGGCGGCCGACGTACGGTGAACCGATCGTTTTCTGACGGGTGGAGGCCCTTTATGCACGGTTCCGGCGCGACACCCCGGGGTGTGCGCTCGGGCGTGCGGCTGATCGTGCGACGGCATGTCGACTACTGCCGCACCTGCTCCGCCGTCTGTCCTTCCGCAGCGCTCTGACCCCGGCCGGCACGTCCCGCCGGTCCCCGCCGTGACCCGCCCGGCCCGCTCGTCGTGTCCCGCGGCCACGGACTCCCGCGCACCCGGAAGGAACCTCCGTTGTCCGTTCCCGCCCTCCATCTCGCCGTCGAACTCGACGGTGCGGGCTCCCATCCCGCGGCCTGGCGCCGCGCCGCCCACTCACCCGACCGGCTACTCACCCCGCGCCGGTTGGCCGGCCTCGCCGGCGCGGCCGAGAACGCCGGGTTCACCCTGATCACCCTGGACGACGGGGTACTGCCGCCCGGAGCCGCGCCGCACCCCGTCGGCCGGATCGGCGCGGTGGAACGTGCGGCCTTCATCGCGGCCGCCACGAGCACCATCGGGATCGCGCCCGTCGTTCCCGTCACCTACGCCGAACCGTTCCACGTCTCCAGCCAGTTGGCATCCCTGGACCACGTCTCCGCCGGTCGCGCCGGGTGGGTGGTGACGGAGGAGGACCGTCCGGAGGCCGCCCGTGTCTGGGGACGCCCGCTGGTCGCCGGAGCGGACGCGCGGGCCCGCGAGTCGCGTGACGGCGTCGAGGTGGTCCGCGCGCTGTGGGACTCGTGGGAGGACGACGCGGTCATCAGGTCCGTGGCCACGAGCCGCTACCTCGACCGGGAACGGCTGCACTACGTCGACTTCACCGGGGAGACGTACGCCGTCAAGGGCCCGGCGATCGTGCCACGTCCGCCGCAGGGCCAGCTCGTCGTGCTGGGCCGGCCTGAGCGGGTGCCCGCCGAGCAGCTCGACGTCGCCCTCGTGGACGGCCGCGACCCGGCGTCGGTCGCCGCGGCCGCCGCCGGCGCCGGTACGCCCCGTGTCCTCGCCGAGGTCGAAGTGGCCCTGGACACACCCGAGTCGACCGGTGCCGAGCGGGTCGCCGACCTGGCACGGCATGCGGAGTGGACCGACCGCGGGCGACTGCGGCACATCGGTTCGGCCAACGCCCTGGTGGACCTCCTCGCAGAACTGAGCCGGCACGTCGACGGGGTCCGGCTGCATCCGCTGGTCCTCGACGAGGATCTGGGCGTCCTCTCCCGCCTCGTCCTGCCCGCCCTGTCCGGACGGCGCCTCACCGCCCGTCCCCTGCCCGGTACGACCCTGCGCTCCGCCCTCGGGCTGGCGCGCCCCGCCAACCGTTTCGCGGCCGCGGCCGTCCAGGAGGAAGCCCGATGACCCGCACCGACCCCCTCGACGTCCCCCGGCCGCACGCCCAACTGCACTTCGGAGTGTTCTTCCAGGGCGTCAACCACTGGACCATCTGGTCCGCCCCCGACAGCGGATCGCAGATCGACCCCGCCTCCTTCCGCAAGGTCGCCCAGACCGCCGAACGCGGCCTGTTCGACGCGTTCTTCCTCGGTGAAGGCCTCCGGTTGCGCGAGGTCGACGGCAGGATCCACGATCTCGACGTGGCCGGACGTCCGGACGCCATCACCCAGCTCGCGGCGCTCGCCGCGGTCACCCGCCGGATCGGCCTGGTCTCCACCTCCAACTCCACCTTCAACGAACCCGCCGACCTCGCCCGCCGGCTCTCCGGCCTCGACCTGCTCTCCGAGGGCCGCGCCGGCTGGAACGTGGTCACCACCGACAACGCCTGGACCGGCGCCAACTTCCGCCGCGGCGGCTACCTCGACCACGCCGACCGCTACCGGCGGGCCGAGGAGTTCCTCACCGTGGCCCGCGCCCTGTGGGACGGCTGGGACGACGGCGCGGTCGCGGCATCCCCGGACGCGCCCGCCTGGTCGGTGCCCGGTGCCGTACACCAGGTGCGCCACCGGGGGCCGCAGTTCGATGTCGACCTCGCCCCCACCCTGCCGCGCAGCGCCCAGGGCCACCCGGTGATCTTCCAGGCCGGCGACTCCGGTGAGGGACGCGACTTCGCCGCCCGCAACGCCGATGTCATCTTCTCCGCGCACGGCAACGACTTCGACGACGCGCTGGCCTTCGCCGAGGACATCCGGCGCCGGCTGCGCGCGGTCGGGCGGCCCGACGACGACCTGCGGATCCTGCCCGGCACCGAGATCATCATCGGTGCCACCGAGGAGGAGGCCCAGGAGAAGAAGCGCTGGATCCGGCTCCAGCAGGTCACCCCTGCCACGGCGCTGGGCATCGCCGGGCTGCTGTGGGGCATCGACCTGTCGGACCGCGACGCCGACGGGCCGCTGCCCGCGGAGGATCCGGTCGTCGCCGAGAACGACGGCTCCTTCGGGGCCCGGCGCGTCGCCGACCCGCGTACGGTCGTGGCCGAATGGCGGGCCCAGGCGGAGGCACACGGCTGGTCGCTGCGGGAGACCGTCATCGCGCTCGGACCGCAGCGCGGGCACGTCGGTACGCCCTCCGGCCTGGCGGAGAAGTTCGCCCGCTACGTGCGGCACGGCGCGCTCGACGGTTTCAACATCACGCCCTATCTCATCCCCGACGGCCTCGACGACATCGTCGACCTGCTCGTCCCCGAGTTGCAGGAGCGCGGGATCTACCGCACCGAGTACAGCGGTACCACGCTGCGCGATCACCTGGACCTGCGCCCGCCCCTGACCCAGCGCGCCGCACCCGAGCGCCGTCAGGCGGGCTGAGCACCCCGGTCACCGGCGCGCGTTCGGGTCCCTCCACCGGTTCACCGGCCCGCCCGCCGCCTGCCGGACCTCGGTGCGGGACGGGCCTCGGCGCGGGACGGGCCTCGGTGCGGGACGGGCCTCGGTGCGGGCGGACAGACCTCGGTGCGGGCCGGCGAGGCGCGGACGGTCGGCCGCGCCGGGCCGGGCCGTGAGCCACCGGTGGGGACGACCGCGCCGGGCGGCGGGTGGCCGCGGACGGCCCGAGGGCCACGACCCGCCCGCGGCGGCGACGGGCCGGGCCGCGCCTCGTCACTCGGGTCGACGCCGTGCGGACGTGTCCCGGTCGCGATACCGGTCGAGCACGTCGTCCGCCGGGCAGCGGCCGCGACGGACGTACCGGTCGTCGTAGGCCGCGACGGCGTCCATGATCCTGGAGTTCGCGCCGAGCCGCGGCAGGGCGTCCAGCGCCGCGGCGAAACAGACGGCGGCGGCGCGCTTCAATTCCGGGTCGGCGAGCCCGTGGCGCGCCCCGTCGCGCCACAGCGCATTGTGCGGCGGCGGGGCGCCGACCGCTCGTCGGGCCAGGGGGTGCACCGCCCGGTTGGCCTGCGCGGCGGCCTCCGGGTCGTCGAACAGGGCGGTGGCCACGGCGAGCGGTACGATCCAGCCGTCGTCGCCGGGCTGCGCGTCGATCATGCGCAGTTCGAGGTGTCCCCGCGGCCGCACGGGCGGGAACAGCGTGCTGATGTGATAGTCGAGGTCCGCGCGGGTCGGGGGACGCATGCTGCGTGAGCGCGTCCACTGGCGGAAGCTCACGCCGTCCGGCACCTCCCAGGGGCCGTCGCGCCGAATGCACATGACCGGTGCGTCGAGAACCCGCCGTACCCAGGCGCGGCGCGGGTCGTGGGCCAGTGAGGGACCGGCGGCCCGGCCCGGGTCGAGTTCCGCCCACATCAACTGCCGCGTCGACCGCCAGCCCGTGGGCCGGCCCTCGGCCATCGGTGAGTTCGCGAAGGCCGCGACCAGGACGGCGCCCAGGTGGTGTGCCAGCCACCAGCGGCGTGCGAATCCCATCACGCCGGGTTCCTCCCGTCCGGCGTCGAGGCAGACCTGGACGGAGGCCGAGGTGCACATCAGGGTCCGCCCCGCGGTGCCGGTGCGGTCGAGGCAGGCCTCCATCGCGTCGTAACGCGGCTCCCGGAGGAACCGGCGGGGCGAGTTCCATGGATCGACGCCCATGCCCGCCAGGGTCAGACCCCGCTCGTGCAGTGCGCCGCGCACGGCCCGCAGATCGGCGGAGACCTCCTCGACGCACCGGCCCAGCGAAGGCGCCGGCCGGGAACTCAGCTCCACCTGTCCGCCGGGCTCGACGCTCAGTCCGGACGTCAGCGGCAGCCTGCGCACCACGGCGTGCGCCGCTTCCAGTTCCTCCCTGCCCACGACGTGGTCCGGAACGTGCTCCCGGTGGACGAGCCATTCCACTTCGACGCCGACGCTACGTGGCGGGCCCGTCTTGAAGCAGATGGCCTCGACCAGGTCCTCCGCCTGCTGCTCGGTGACGGCGGCACCGTGAATGCCGCCTTCGGGTGAAGATGGAGCCGACATCCGGGAGCCTCCTGAGCCGCCTCAGGGCCGTCGGGTATCCGACGTCCGGTGCACGCACTGCCACGCTGCTGCAAGCGTCTGCCGTGCCGCCCCGTCATGACAAGGGCGCGTAGGCCGACGGACCGTCCCCGACGTCCCCGCGCACCTGCCTGGTCTGCGCGTACAGCGCCGGACTGGTCAGCGAACACGGCCTGGCCGACGACAGCGTCCGGCGCAGGGGGTGAGGTCCGTGCTATTCGAGTGCGGCGAGCGGATCGGCTACCACGGCGCGCGGAGCTGGGCGCCGCTCTCCTGGTGGCAGTGCGTACCCGTCCCGGAGGAGTGCGCGGCGCCCAAGAGCGGTACCGGCGGCGGGAAGCCGTTATCCGGGCGGGTACGCGGCCCCCGCGCGGGCTGTCGGCCGCCCCCGCGACGCGCGGCTGGCCCCGGCAGCCCGAAGACCCACGAGCGCGCGCTGCGCCCGCACGCCTCTGTCGCGCCCGTCTTGCGCCTGGCCGGTGGCTGCCGGCTCTGCCGTGCCGCCGTTCCTCCAGCCGGGCCGCGCGACGGCGGGGTGGGGCTCAGGCCGGCGACGTACCCGGGCGGGCGTCGTAGGCGGAGCGGGCCGCGTCGATGTGCGCCAGGTGGGCGATGCTCCACGCCAGCAGGGGCGCGGCGGCTTCGCGCAGGGTCTTGCCCATCGCGGTGAGTTCATAGCTGACGTGGGGCGGCATGACGTTGAGGACGGTACGCGTGATGATCCCGTCCCGCTCAAGACCGCGCAGAGTGACGGTGAGCATGCGCTGGCTGATCCCGTCGACGCCCCGCTTGAGCTCGGTGAACCGACGCGGCCCTTCGCTGAGGTGGCGCACGATCAGCAGCGACCACTTGTCGCCGACCATGCCCAGCACCTCACGCGCCTGACACGGGTCCTCGGACTCCCGCATCCGGTAGGGGCCCTCGGACGTCGACTCGTCGTCCGCTGTGCCACTCATGGTTACCTCCACAGAACCGGGGCACCCAAAAGTGCCTTATTGATCGCGCACGTCGGGTGCAACACGATGATTCCGGTTCCTGAACAGTACCGAGGCACGAACAGGAACCGTCATCCTGCTGCGCCTCGACGTCCCGAAGTGGATTCCGCTCATGCCGACTTATCTTCTGGTCCACGGCGCCTGGCACAACGGCCGGTGCTGGGAACGGCTGGCCCCGTTGCTCACGTCGGCCGGACACCGTGTCCTCAGCCCCTCCCTCACCGGATACGGCGACAAGGCGCACCTTCTCGGTCCCGAGGTAGGGCTCGACACGCACGTCGAGGACATCCTGAAACTGATCCACGAGGAGGACCTGACCGACGTCGTGCTCGTGGGCCACAGCTACGCCGGACTGGTGATCTCGTCGGTGGCCAACGAAGTACCGGAACGGATCGCTCAACTCGTCTATCTCGACGCGATGGTCCCCGAGCACGGTGAGACCGCCGTCGACGTGCAGCCCATTACTCAGAGCCTCATCGATCTCGCCGCCCGCACGGACGAGCGGTGGCGTATCCCGCCCCTGCCGGAGCTTCCGCTGCCTTTCGGCCTGTTCGGAGTCATCGACCCCCAGGACGTCGCCTGGCTCCGCTCGATGCTCTCCGATCACCCGGTGCGCTGCCTTCAGCAACCGGTCCAGCTGGACAACCCCGAAGCGGACGCGATCCCGCGCACACACATCCACTGCGTCGGCATACAGCCGGAAGGCATCGTGCGACGTCCCGTGCCCGCGACGCAGCCCAACGGCTCACCCGCACGTATACGAGAGCTGCCGACCGGACACGACTGCATGATCACCATGCCCACGCAGCTCGCGGCCCTGCTGCTCGAGCCCACCTCATGAGCGGCTCAACCTGAAGGTGCGGGGCCGGTCAGGGATTCGTCCATGCCCCGGGGTCCTCCGAGAGGCTCAGGACCTCGTCGGGCAGCTTGGCCGCCGCCACCTGGGCCAGGGTGACCTCGCCGAGGATCTTGCGGACGTTGGCACGTACCGCGATCCAGAGCGGTAGCAGTGACTCCGCGGGGCCGCCGTAGGAGAGCTCGGGCGGACGTACGCCCCGTACCGAGACCAGGGGCCCGTCCACCACACGGATGACGTCGGCGATGGCGATCGTGTCCGCCGGGCGGGCGAGGCGGTAGCCGCCGTTGCCGCCCCGCCGGCTGACGACGAGACCGCCTCGGCGCAGATCGCCGAGGATGCCTTCCAGGAACTTGTGCGGAATGCCCTGCGCGGAGGCGATCGCCTCCGCCTTGAGCGAGGAGTCGTCGGCTGCCGCGGCCAGCTCCAGTGCCGCCCGCACCGCATAGTCCGCTCTCGCTGAGATCCGCATGGCCCGATTGTCCCTCACCACTGTGTCCGTCCGGCACCGGATGCGTCGTCAGGCCGGCAGGGTGAACGACGGATGTACGCCGTTGAGGAAGTAGTCACCGACCTCGCGCAGCCGGTGCGCGACGGGCTGTCGCAGCGTGTGCGTCCGGGCGTCGCGCCAGAAGCGGTCGAAGCCGTGCCAGGAGGAGGCGGCGTCGGCGCCGATGACGTCCAGGGCGCGGGCGGTGATGTCTTCCGCGGCCCGGGAGGCGGCGGACTCGGCCACGCTCGCGAGGACCGCGATCTGCGCGCACTCCTCGTCGTCGAGGTCGTCGCCTCGTGCGAGGCCGCTCGCCAGGGCGTCCACCGCCTGGTCGGCGAGGGCGGAGGCGGCACGGGCGGCGACAGCGAGTTCGCCGTACGCGGTCACCGCGTACGGATCCTGCGTCGGGCCGTCGGGCCAGGGCTGCGGCGAGAAGGGCTGCCAGGGCGACCGCCTGCCCCTTCGGTGCTCGCGGACCTCCGCCAGCATCCCCTCGGCCACGCCGACACAGAACTGGACGGAGACCAGACGCGCGGTCGGTGCCGCCAACGAGGCGAAGGGAGACATCACGCTCTCGTCCGGCGACACGGAGCCGAGCACCTCGTCCGCCGTGACCGGTACGGACGAGAACTCCACGTCGGCACCGGCCGCCAGCCGCCGGCCGAAGGTGTCGCCACCGCCGCTCACGACACCCGGGTGGGCGGGATCGACCAGGACGGCGAACGGCTCACCGGTGTCGTGCCGGGCGGCTCGGACCAGCAGCCTGTCGGCGACGCCGATCCCGGTGGCGTACCTCTGGCAGCCGTTGAGGAGATGACCGCCCGTCGCCGATGTCAGGACGAGCGACGGTTCGTGGGAGGCGATGCCGCCTCCCCAGAACCACTGCCCCGACGTGGATTCCCGCTCAGTGACGGCCGCACGGTCCGGGTCGGCGAAGAACCAGGGGCTGAAGGAGAGGAAGTAGTGGTTGCCCAGCAGGCTGCCGATGGCACCGTCCGACGCGGAGACGGTCCGTACGACCGCGTAGGCCGTACGCCAATCGGCACCTCCGCCTCCGTGTTCGGTCGGCGCCAGCAGCGTCAGCAGCCCCGATTCACGCAGCCGTGCGACCTCTTCCAGCGGTGCTTTGCCGGCGTGTTCGCGCTCGGCAGCGTCCGTGGCCAGATCGTCCGCCAGCTCGCGGGCTATGTGCAGCCAGTCGACCTGTCCGGCTCCCGCGTCGGTCGCGTCCTCCGCGGATACCGTCACGTCCGCACCAGCGCCGTCGTGCGACAGCGGCTGTCGGCACGGCTCAGTGCTGCGATCATGATGTCTTCCTCCAGGAGACCGTTGACGACGCGGCGCACGGCGAGAGCGCGGCGATGCGTGGTGACGCGTCGGCCTCATTCATCCTCACCCCCCTTTCGATCAGCGTCAACGTTTCCCTAGTAATCCGATCGGAAAACTAGGAATGGTGCGGCGATCCGGCCGATTCACGTCCCCGGGTGGCGGATTCGCCATGCCGGGCGGCGCGATGAGCGGTCCTCGTGTGTGGCGTGCTCGACGGTCTTCGGCGGTGCCGCGCGGGGAGTCCGGCGGGACGAGCGCGGAGACGGCCCTGCCACCGTTTCGGACACCGCGGCGGACGAGGGCACCCTCGGTCAGAGGATGTCGTGACCCCGGGTGGCGCCGCCGACGTGCCGGACGAGTGAGAAGACCGTCCGACGGCGCAGGGTGAAGCCGATCGACTCGTACAGCCGAATCGCGTTCGTGTTGGTGGCCGCGGCGTGCAGGAACGGGCGTTCGCCGCGCTCCTTGATGCCGGCGGCGACCGCGCGGACGAGACGGGTGGCCAGGCCCCGGCCGCGGTGGTCGGGGTCGGTGCACACGGCGCTGATCTCGGTCCAGCCGGGCGGGTGCAAGCGCTCACCGGCCATCGCGATCAGTCGGCCGCGGTGGCGGATGCCGAGGTAGGTGCCCATCTCGACGGTGCGGGGAAGGTAGGGGCCCGGCGTGGTGCGGGCGACCAGGTCGAGGATCTCCGGCACGTCGTCGGGCCCCAGCCGTACGGCTTCGGAGTCAGGTGCGGCCCGCAGGGAGACGTCCACGAGCTGGACACCTCGTCCGGTGCGCACAACCTCCCAGCCGGCCGGCGCCTCGGTGATGCCTCGCACCGAGGCGGTGCCGCCAGGTTCGACGAGCGTGGCGAGATCGGCCCAGGCGCGCGGGTCGCGTGCGTCGGACATGGCGTGGAAGGGGGCCATGTCCCGGGGATAGCGGACGGCGTGGCCGACGCGTCGGGCGAGGTGGGCGTGCGGGCCGGTGAGCGCTGCCCAGGTGGGGTTGTCCAGGACGTCGGAGGGGCTCGCGGCGAGAGGGGTGACGGACATGGTGGGGCGGTCTCCGCGGTTCGGCTCGTGGGGATCGACGGCACGATCGGTGACGGACAACAGATGCGCGTACGACCGCACGCGACCTCGAGAACGACGCGCGGCGGACCCGAGAACTGCGTAGATGGCGTCGCCGTCGCCCTTCCGGCTGCCGACGCCGTTCGCGCTTGCCGAACGTCATCCGGTCAGGTCGGCACCTGGGACTCCCCACCGCAGCGGGAGGGCGGGGCCGGCCGGTGCGTCGGGGCCTGACGCCGAAGCCGATGAACCACGTGCGTGGTTCCAGTCCAGGATCTGGACTGCCGCTCCTGCGGCCTCCAGGCCATGGCAGCGGGCGTGGTGACGGCGTCCGATGCCGTCGAGGTCGAGATGGCAGCCGAAGGCGGGGTGGGCGGTCAGGCGACGGGCGTAGGCCCACAGGGTGGGATGACCGGCGATGCGCTGGACCGCGCCCGCGTCGAGATGGTGGCGATGCACGGTGTCGAGCTGGACCAGGGCGACCCACAACTCGACGTCCGCGGCGGTGACTTCGTCGCGGATCATGTAGGTCCGCCCGAGCAGCCACCGCTCCAGTGCTCCCAGCGTCTCCAGCAACGTCACCAGCGCCGCTTCACGTTCCTCCGGCTCCCCGCCGGCCGAACCGGCGCTCTGGGCGGCCTCGTTCATGCGCTGAGCGCACATTCGCTCGACGGCGTCGATCTCCGAATCGGCACCGCACGGGTAGAGCGCGGACCGGCCGCCACCGAATCTCCCGGCGAGGTCGCGCATGATGTCCGGGGCGTGGGTGCTGACGATCCGTCCGGACCAGCCGTCGCTGAGCACCGGCGCCGTGGGCGGGCCGGTGAATCGGTGGGCGCTCGCCTCGTACAGCGGACGCAGAACCGAGTGGCCGCCTTCCGGGCCGTCCGGCACGGCGGGCAGGAAGGTGACCGGACAGGCGGCGTCAAGGCCGAGGAGGCTGTGGGCGACCGCGATGCGCAGTCCGTCGGGACCGGCCGTCGACAGATGAAGGCGGTAGCGGCCGGGAACGGCGTAGTGGCCGCTGCGCGCATCCCTTCCGATGCGGCCCCGGAAGGCCGGTGCCGACTGGTGGGACGTGTGTGCGGCCGACGGTGTGACGGTCATGGCTCTCCCAGGAAGCGGGCGCGGACGTATCCGCGGCGGAAGCGGCGTCGAAGGGGAGAGCAGGACTCACCTGCGCCCACCGGACGGGACGGCTCCTCGGTGAGACCGGGGGCGTCGTCAGTGCGCTACGCGCGTGCCTCGGTCCTCCCGGCGCCCGATCGCACTGCAGACGCGCAGCAGGTCGATGTGGCGGCGCGAGGTGAGAAGGAGAGACGGACGGGTCACTCGGACGGTGACCGGACCACAACGCCTCATGCTTCCCTATCCGTTCACTAGGATTCCCTCAGTGAGTGTCGATCCGGCCGACCTCGGCGTCAAGAGGCTCGTCTCGCATCGCGGACGCGCCGGTGGACGTCGACGTCGGCGCACTCCGCACGGTTCGGAGCGGTCAAGGGCGCCCGAACGACCGTCCTCCCCGCCGGTCCGTCCCGCCTCGATCGGATCGCCTGGTCCCGGATCCCGTACACACGACTGCCACGAAGCTGTCACACGCGGACCGGAATGCGGGTTCGGCCACGGCCCGTTGCCCCTGGCATGACTGTGGGAGTGGTACTCAACGCGTCCAACGCCGCGAACCAGGTCGACGCCACCGTACGGCTGGCCGAGGAGACCGCGGAGTCCGGGCTCGCCTCGGCCTGGTTCGGACAGACCTTCGGCGCGGACTCGCCGCAGCTCGCGGCGATCGTCGGACGGGAGGTGCCCGGACTGCAGGTCGGCACCTCCGCGATCCCCGTCTTCGGCCGCCATCCGCTGCTGGTCTCCAGCCAGGCCCTGACCGCCCAGGCCGCCACCCACGGCCGCTACCACCTCGGCCTGGCTCTGGGCACCAGGCTGCTGACGGAGACGGGCTTCGGTCTGCCCTTCGAACGCCCCGTCGCCCGGCTGCGCGAGTTCCTCACCGCGCTGCGGCAGCTGACGGAGACGGGCACCGCCGATTTCCACGGTGAGCTGCTCACGGCCACCACCCCGTTCCCGTCCCGGGTGCCGGGGGCGGAGGACGGCGTCCCGCTGCTGGTCGCCGCGATGGGGCCGCAGGCGCTGCGGGTCAGCGGTGAGCTGGCGGACGGGATCCTGCCGTACCTGGCGGGTCCGCGGGCCCTCGCGGAGCACGTCGTGCCCGCGCTGCATGCCGCCGCCGAGGCAGCCGGCCGCCCCGCGCCCAGGGTGGTGGCGCTGGTGCCGGGCGTGGTCACGGACGACGTGGATGTGGTGCGGGCCAAAGCCGTGGAAAGCCTCGCGTTCTACGAGCGGATCCCGTCCTACGCGCGGGTCATCGAGCTCTCCGGTGGTCGACGGGCCGGCGACCTGGCGGTGATCGGCGACGAGAGGGCGGTCGAGGCGGAGGTACGCCGTTACCGTGACGCGGGCGCCACCGAGGTCGTGTTCTCGGGCACCGACATCGCGGGAGAGGCGGACCGCCGGCGCACCTGGCGGCTGCTGGGCGAACTGGCCCGGTGAGCCGGGCCATGGGCGGGAGAGGACCCGGCGCACCGTGAGGAAGGCGACCGCCGCGGCCGGCCCTGCGCCGCTCGACCGTGGGATGCCCGCCGTCCGCGGCCGGGGACACCTGGTCCTCAGCGCCGCGGGCTGATTCCGGCGACCGTCAGCGCGAGCAGCCGATGCGCCTCGGCGGTGGGATCGTCATGGTGTTCCGTGGCCAGTGCGATGCCGGTGACCAGCGAGATCAGGTCCGTCACCGTGACGTGCGCGGCCACCGCACCGGCTCGCTCGGCATTGCGCAGCAGCGGGTCGACGGCGGCGCCGAGCCGGGCGGAGCAGGCGTCGACGTGTGCCCCGGAATCGGCTGTCGATTCGGTCAGCGCCTCGGCCATTCCTCGCGCCGTGGTCGCGTACGAGGTCAGGGCACCCAGCCATGCCAGCAGCGCCGCGCGGGCGTCGTCGGCTCCGGAGAGCTGCTCGGCCTGGTCGCACAGGACGGAGATCCGCTCACTGAAGACCGCTTCGAGCAGCGCCCGACGGCTGGGGAAGTGCCGGCGGACGGTGGCCGAGCCGACACCGGCGACGCGAGCGATCTGCTCCAGGGACGCCTCGGCTCCGTGTGCCGCCACCTCCTTCTCGGCGACCGCGAGGATCCGGGCGTAGTTGCGACGGGCGTCCGCGCGCCGAACGGTCATGCGCTCTCTCCGACCTTGCTAAGTGGCGGGACCCTCCGTATCGTACGGCGCATTAAACGGCGGGCCCCGCCACTTAGTCGCCGACTGCCGGTCGTCCACGTTCACCACTCCCTGGAGCGCCGATGATCCGTTCCCACGCACCCGTTCTTGTCGTCGGCGCCACCGGCAGGCAGGGCGGCGCCGTCACCCGCGCGCTGCTCGCCGCGGGGACACCGGTACGCGCTCTCGTCCGTGACCCGGACGGCGACCGAGCCCGAGCCGTTCACGCGCTCGGCGCGCGACTCGTCGCGGGAGATCTGGACGATCGGGACTCCGTGACCGCCGCAGCCCGAGGGGCCCGAGCCGTCTTCTCGGTGCAGATGCCCGACCTGGCCGGACGCGGCTTCGAAGGGGAGGTCGCGCAGGCCGAGAACCTGATCGCGGGGGCGCTGGCGGCCGGAGTCCCGCAGTTCGTGCACACCTCGGTGTCCGGCGCCGGACAGCATGTGAGCTGGGTGGAGCCCGGCTCCCCCATGGAGCCGTACTACACGGCCAAATCCGGTGTCCAGGACCGGGTGCGCGAGGCGGGTTTCGCGCACTGGACCATCGTCAAGCCGGGCTTCTTCATGGAGAATTTCCTCCCGGCGGAGCGGATCATGTTCCCTCGTGGCGTGCGCGCCGGACTCGCCACGCTGCTCCGACCCACGACGTGGCTGTCGCTGGTCGCCGTCGACGACATCGGCCGGGCCGTCGCCGCCGCCGTCACCGAGCCCGAGCGGTTCACGGAAGTCGAACTGGAGCTGGCAAGCGACCACTTGACCATGGCCACCATCGCCGAGGTGCTCAGCCGGCGTCTCGGCGTACAGGTGGCCGCGCCGGAGATGACGCCACAGCAGGCCACGGCGGCGGGAATGCCACCGATGGGCTTCGGTCAGGCCAGTATCAACGACCACCCGCAACCGGCGCACCCGGACTTCGCCCGCGCCCTGCGCGTCCCGCTCACCTCCTTCGAGGAGTGGGTGGAACAGCAGGCCTGGGACATGTGAACCCCACCGCGCCCGGCACGGCACGGCACGGCACGGCCGCACGGTGTCGGCCCGACGCGCGTCGGCGTCCAGGCGTGCGACGGCCGTCGCGGTCGGCGGCCCGCGCCGCCGGGTCCGCGCACCGGGCGACCTGGCGGCGTGGGCCGTGCCGGACTCAACCCGGCTGGTGCCCCCGGCGGCGCCATTCCCGCGCAAGCAGGTCGTAGGAACGGACGCGGTCCGCATGACGGTGGGTGATCGTCGTGACGAGCACCTCGTCCGCGCCCGTGGCCTCCTGAAGTCGTTCCAGCTGATCGGCCACCTGGCCGGGCGAGCCGACGAACTGGGTCTCCACGCGGTCCGCGACGAGGGCCCGGTCCTCGTCGGTCCACGTGTGGGCGCGCGCCTCTTGGGGTGTCGGGAACTCGATCGCGCCCTCGGCGGTGCGGATGCTGCGTACCCACAGCCCGTAGCCGGTGGCGAGTTCGCGGGCCGTGGCCTCGTCCTCGGCGACGACGACGTCCGCCGACACGCTGATGTACGGCTTGTCGAGGAACTCGGAGGGCTGGAAGAAGGACCGGTAGCCCTCCACCGCCTCCAGGACCGTGCCCGGACTGACGTGGTAGTTGGCCGCGAACCGCAACCCTCTCGCCCCGGCCACCTCGGCGCTCTGACCACCGCTGCTGCCCAGGATCCACACGTGTACGTCGGCGCCCTCCCCCGGCACGACATGCGCCTCGACGCCCTCCGGTGAGCGGTAGGTTCCCGCCAGCAGAGCGAGGACGTCGCCGATCTGCTCGGCGTAGTCCTGCGACTCGGCGCCCGGCAGCAGGAGCAGCCTGCGCTGCAGTGCGACGCGGGGTGAGCCGAGCAGGGAGTCGAAGGAGAAACGCGGCGGGATCAGCAGCCCGTTCGAGGTACGGCCGTCGACGACGGGGGGCGCCGTCGGCGGCGGTCCGGCCGGCCGTCCCGGAGGGCGGCCGCCCGAGCGGCCCAGGCCCAGGTCGAAGCGGCCCGGGTGCAGCGCGTCGAGCAGTCCGAACTCCTCCACGGTGGAAAGTGCCGTGCGGTGGCCCAGTTGCACTGCCCCGGAACCGAGCCGGATGGTGGAGGTGGCGGAGGCGGTCAGCGCCAGGACGACGGCGGGGGACGTGCCGGCCACACCGGGGTTGAGGTGATGTTCCGCGAACCAGTAGCGGTGGTATCCGAAACGCTCGGCCTGCTGAGCGAGGTCGACGGAGTTGCGCAGGGCTTCCGCGGCCGTTCCGCCCGACGGGATCGGGACCAGGTCGAGGACGCCCAGGGGTGTCTCAGGCACGGGGGGACTCCTGGGTGGTGGTCGGTGGTTCGGGCCGCACGGGACTCCAGTCGAAGGGCGGATCCGGGATGTCCTTGCGCAAGGTCGGGGCGACGGCGGACTGGAACAGTTCGAGCGAGTCGCGGTGCTGGGTGTCGGTGACGCCGCTCGCGTCCGCGTGCAGATGGAGAACGGTGTGCCCGAACTGTTCGTGGTAGCGGTGCACTTTGTCGATGACCTGCTGCGGGCTGCCGACCAGGGCCGAGCTTCGCTCGACGAAGTCCTCCAGCGTCTCGAACACCACCGGCAGGCCAACCGCCTTGAGGAACGCGAGGTTCGACTCGAAGACCGGCCGGTACGCGGCCAGCGCTTCCTGCGAGGTCGGGGCCACAAGGACGCCCGCGGTACCCGCCCCCACCGCGATGCGCGCCGGGTCGTGGCCGTAGTGCTCCCAGCGCTCCCGGTAATGCCGGATCAACGCGGCATAGGGCTCGATGGGGTGGGTGACGTTGGCGGAGAAGAGCGGGTCGCCGTGGCGCGCGGCCAGGTCGACCGACTCCGTGCTGGTGGCGCTGCCGTGCCAGACCCGGACCGGCCGCTGGTACGGCCGCGGCCAGACCTCGGCGTCCGTCAGCGGTGGGCGGAAGCGGGTCGCGGCGGTGACCTTGTCCTGCCGCCAGATCCGCCGGAACACCTCGTAGCTCTCGGCGTTGCGGTCCCACTGATCCTCGGGGGTGACGTGGAACAGCTCGCGCTGGGCGGTGCCGTTGCCCTTGCCGATGATCAGGTCGAGCCTGCCCTCGGACAGATGGTCCAGGGTCGCGTAGTCCTCGTACGCCCGGACCGGATCCAGCAGGCTGAGCGTCGTCACGGCCGTGAAGAGCCGGATCCGTCGCGTCAGAGCCGCCACGTGGCTCAGCACGACGGTCGGGGACGAGGAGATGAACGGCCGCTCGTGCCGCTCCCCCACCCCGAAGCCGTCGAAGCCCAACTCCTCCACCAGAAGGGCGTTCTGGACGACCTCGCGGAAGCGGTCGTGCGTCGACTTCAGCACTCCGCCGACCGGATCCGGCCGGTGCACGATGAGGGTGATCGCGAGGAACTTCATGACGCCGCCCGCTGCTCGTCGCGGCCGACGCCCGGCCGGGCCAGGCCGAAGTTGTCGCGGAGCGTGGGGCCCGCGTAGTCGGCGGCGACGATCTTTCGTCTGCGCAGTTCGTGGAGAAGTCCGTTGACGATGAAGTCGTGCCGGCGCGGGTCCGCGAGACCACTCAGCGAGATGACGTCGAGGACACCCGCACGGAAGCGTTCCTCGACGGCGTCGGCGAGCTGCTCCGGAGTTCCCGCCGCGGCCCAGTGGCCGGTGTCCTGCGCCGCGACGACGAGTTCCCGCAGCGTGTAGCCCTGCCGGGCGTAGCCGGTGAAGATGTCGACCCGGCCGCGGCGGCGCCTGACCGAGTTCACGTCGGGCAGCAGGCCCTCCGGCAGCGGCGCGTCGAGCGGGAGCTCCGACAGGTCGAGTCCGCCGCCCAGCATGTCGGCCACCTGGGCACGGCCGGGTTCGAAGTCGATCGATTCCCGTTTCTCCCGTACGAGACGCCTCGCTTCCTCCTCGGTGGCGCCGAAGGTGGCGTGGAACGAGCTGAAGATCAACGGCAGTCCGTCGGGGCGCCCGAGTCGCCGGGCCTGGTCACGTATCTTCCGGGTGAATGCCCGCGCGTGGTCGAGCGTGGGCAGCGAGGTGAACACGATCTCCGCGTAGCGGGCGCCCAGTGCCGTCCCCGCCTCGGACTGCCCGGCCTGGATCTGCACCGGACGCCCCTGCGGCAGCGGCGGGATGTTGAGGGGACCGGTCACGCTGAAGAACCGGCCGCGGTGGTGGATCGGGCGCACCAGGTCACGGCGCAGCACCGTCTTCCCGTCCGCACCGGCCGTCAGCGCGCCGGGCTCCCAGCTGTCCCACAGCGCGTTGACCACGTCCAGGGTCTCCGCGGCGCGGGCGTAGCGATCCTCCGGGCTGGGCAGTTCGCCGTGGCCGAAGTTCTCCTCACCGATCGAGGAGGTCACCAGGTTCCAGGCGGCCCGCCCGTTGCTGACGTGGTCGAGGGTGCCGAAGAGGCGGGCCAGGTTGAACGGGTGGTGGAAGGTGGTCGACACCGTCGCGATCAAGCCGATCCGTGAGGTCACCTGGCTGAGCGCGGACACGAAGACGAGCGGCTCCTGCGCACCGATCGCGCCCTGGGCGTCGAACCTGAGCAGATCGGCGGTGAACAGCGCGTCGAACCGCGCCGCCTCGGCGAGTTCCGCCACCCGGACGGCCGTGTCGAGAGTGGATCGGGTCGGGTCGATGGCAAGGTCGTACGTCTCCGAGGTGCCACCGGCGGCGGTCACGGTTTTCAGCGTTCTGGGCTGCTTTGCGCTCACTGCTCGTCCCTTCTCATCGATGCCGGTGGCATCGGAGGTGGAAGTCTTTGCGGAGACAGACGGACGCCTGGGGACGCGAGATAGGCCCCGGCCGGGCAGCACGGATGCGCACCGGATCACGGGCAGGCGCCCGGACGGGTGGTCAGCGACAGAGCGCGGTGTGGGTCCGGCACAGGTCGACGTGCCGACGCTTCGTCCAGACCGGCGGCATGGCCACGACCGGTCCGACGTGCGTTGCCCTCACGATGACTCCTGACAGAATGCGGCGCGGGTTCCGACAGCGCGGCGGATCGGTGCCGTTGCCTGCGCGGTGCCGGCAAGCCGGTTCGCTCGGCACGGCATTGATCAGAGGCCTCATGATGCGCCGCCGGAGTCCGGGAGGCAAGAGCGCACGGTCGGCGTCTCGCTCTCCGGCTGTGCTCAACCGGCGTGCGTGACCAAGGTCATTGACATCGCGAATCCGTACCGGTTGTCATGAGCACATGAAACGGCATCCAGGAACGTACCGGTCGGAGGGTGTGCGGCCGCCCGGACAGCACGGTCGCTGACGTTGCGCTCTGAACTGCTCGCCACCGCACGGGCGGAGCTGGCGGCCCACCCCGGAGTCCTCCTCCACGGTCCGGCCGGCATCGGCAAGTCCGCGCTCGTGGAGGCCCTGACCGCCGACGCGACCGGCGCGGTCCTCAGGTGCACGCCGTCCGACGAGGACGGCGAACTTCCCTTCTCCGGCCTCGTGGACCTGTTCTCGCGGGTCCCGGACGGACTCCTCGACACGCTCGCCTCCGAGCCCCGGACGGCGCTGCGATCCGCCCTGCTGCGGGGCCCTGAACCGGAGTCGGGCCGTGACCGGCTGGCCCTGCGCATCGCCGTCCTGGACGTGCTGCGCGGGCTGGCAGCGGCAGGTCCGCTCCTGCTCGTCGTCGACGGCCTGCACGCTCTGGACACCCCGACCTTCGACATCCTCACCTTCGCGATGCGACGGTTGGGCACCGTCGACGTACGGATGGTGGCCGCGGAGCGTGTGGCCGACGGCGAACAGCCGGAACGGCTGCGCGGTTGTCCGCCCGGCACCGTCGAACTGCCCGTGCCTCCGCTGACGGACACCGAGGTCTCTCGCCTGGTGCACCGGCGCGTCGACCCCGGTATGCCACCGGCCGTCCTGCGTGCGATCCGCCAGGCCGCCGCCGGAAACCCCTCGTACGCCCTGGAGTTGGCCCGAGCCGCCCTCATCGGACCGCCGCCGCCGGACGTCCGGCCCGCGCTGCGCGTCCCGAGGAGACTGCGCACCCGGCTGCTGGACCGAGCGAGCACGCTGCCCGAGCCGGTCCGGAACACCCTCCTGATCGCGAGCATCGCCGGCCGTCCCACGCTCACCCTGCTCCGGGCCGCCGGGATCGCCTGCCCGGCCGGGCATCTGAGGGAGGCGGAGCGGCTGGGCGTCGCGTCGGCCGACGCCGACGGAACCGTTCGCTTCGGGCACCCGCTCGTGCGCGCGGCCCTCCAGTGCGACGCGTCGCAGAACACGCGCCGACAGGCACACGCGCTGCTGGCCGACGTGGTCACCGAGCCCGTCGAACGGGCCCGCCACCTCGCCTGGGCGCGTCCGTACGACGACGAGGGAACCGCCCGCACCCTGATGTCCGCGGCGGAGTCCGCGCGCCGCGACGGAGCCCTCGCGACCGCCGGCGAACTGGCCGGGCTCGCCGCCCGCCGCACCCCCGCCGACCGTGCCGCGGACCGTGCCGAGCGCTTGCTGGCGGCAGCCGCTTTCGCCTGCGACGCGGGGCGGGCGGAGGAAGCCCGCCACGCGGCGGCCACCGTCCTGTCCGAGTCGGACTCCGCCCGGCGCCGGGTACGGGCCCGGCTGGTGCTGCTGCGGACCGCGGGGCAGGATCCGGAGACCTTACCCGCGTTGATCGAGGACGGCCTGCGGGACGCGGCGGGCGATCCACAGGCCGAGGCATGGCTGCACCACGACCTGGCGGTGCGCGGCCTGCTGTCCGGGGACCTGCGGAAGGCGACGCGGTACGCGCGGCGCGCCGTGCGGGGGGCGACGGCGGCCGGTGACACGGAGACCAGGATCGGGGCGCTCGCCACACTGGCCCGGGTGCGGTCCCTGAAGGGCGAGCCGACCGACGCCGTACTCCGGACGGCCCTCGCCCTGGCCGACGGCACCGCCGCAGGTCCGGGGACCCGGCGGCTGATCCGGGCGCGGGCAGCCCTGGACCTGGACCACGACCGTGTGGCCGAGGCCCGGGAGCGGACCGGACCGCTCCTCGCATCGCTCTCTCCCTTCCCCGGCGTCGAGGAGGAACTGGCGACCTTGGTCCTGCTGACCCGCGTCCAGGCGCGCACCGGACGGTGCCGAGAGGCCGTGCGCACCGCGGCCCGCTGTGCGGACACCGCGGCCGGGTCGGCCCGGGCGTTGTACGCGGCCGCGCTCGCCGCAACCGTCGGCGGCACCGCCGAGGAGGCCCGCAGCCTGGCCAGGCAGGCCGTTCACGCCTCGGAGGCCGACGGCGACCGGCTTCTCCTCCTGCACGCGCTGGCGGTGCTCGGACAGGCGGAGTTGCTCGGCCACGACCCACGCGCGGCGTCGGCCGCGGTCGAGGCGTTGCAACGCGTCGGAAGGATCGCCTCCGGCATGGGGGCAGCCGGTCCGCCCTTCCTGCACTGGCAGGCCGACCTGGCGGAGGCACTGGTCGTCCTCGGCGAGACCGACGAGGCGGTCGTCGTGCTCCGCGAGGCGCGCGGACACGTGCCCCCCGAGACGCCCCCCGGCGTGCTCGCATCGCTGGAGCGGGCGCAGGGGCTGGCCGAAGCGGGCGCGGGCCGTGCGCAGGTGGGCGCGAAGACGTTGCGCAGTGCGGTGCACCGCCTGCGGCCGCTCTCCCTGCCCGTGGACCTGGTACGCACCCTCATCTCCCTCGGCACGGTGGAGCGGCGTTCGCGTCGCAGGAGCGCGGCCCGCGCGGCTCTCGACGAGGCCTTGGAGACCGCCACCCGGATCGGCGCCGCTCCGCTGGCGGCGCGGGCGAGGGACGAGCTCGCGAGAGTCGGGGCGGCAAGCCGGGAAGCCAGGCCCAGCCTCACCCCGGCCGAGGCCAGGGTCGCCGAGCTGGTGGGCGACGGCGCCACCAACCGGGAGGTCGCGGCCGAGCTGTTCATCAGCGTCAAGACGGTGGAGGGGACCTTGTCCCGCGTCTACCGCAAAGTCGGCGTCCGATCGCGGACCGCGCTCGCGCATGCGATGGCCTTCGCCGTCATCGCCACCGGGGCGGCCGTCGACTCCGGCGACGACGGCCCGGCCAAGCCGCCGGACCAGACGGTGACGGCCGCTCAGCCCGGCCGGACGCAAAGCCGTCGCGCTCCGGACATGCGCCGTTGACGAGTCATCCTCCGTTCACACGTGACGCAAGGGTTACCCCGCTTATGCGGCGGGGCCGGATTTTCTACGGTGAGCCCGTTCCCGATCGGGAACAACTCCCCCACTCCCCGGAGAACTTCAGTGAAGTCACGTTTGAAGCTGGTCGGCCTGCTCGCCGCGCCGGCCCTCATCACCGCCGCGGTCCCCGCCGCGTACGCCGCGAGCGCTCCGCACGCACCCCGCGCGGCCCTCGCCGGAGACGTCCTGGCGGGACTGGGACGGAGCGCGACCCGGACCGGCGACGTCGCGGCCACCAAGCGCATATCCGTGGCCATCAGCCTGACGCCCAGAGGCGGCAACGCCCTGGACACGTTCGTCGCGAGTGTCAGCGACCCGCACTCCGCGGCCTACGGCCACTACCTCAGCAAGAGCCGGTTCGCGGCCCGCTTCGGGCGAACCGGTGCGGAGGTGGACCGGCTCACCCGCTACCTGCGCGCCCAGGGACTCACCGTCGGCACGGTCCACTCCGGGAACCTGCTGGTCGACGCCAGCGGCACGGCCGCGCAGCTGGAGAGGACGTTCGGCACGAGGCTGTCGACCTGGAAGGACTCGGCGTCGGGACGCTCCTTCTACGCCAACGACAGCGCGCCCACTCTGCCGACCGACGTCGCTTCTCTCGTCAGCGACGTGGCCGGCCTCAACAACCGCGTCCTGCTGCACCACCAGGCGGTCCCGCGCACGGTCTCCCCGCACAACGGTCCCGGTGGCGGCTACACACCCGCGCAGCTCAAGGGCGGCTACAACGTCTCCGGCACGTACACCGGAAGCGGCCAGCGGATAGCGCTCCTGGAGTTCGACGGCTTCCAGCAGTCCAACATCACCAAGTACGACACCAACTACAGCCTCGGTTCCCCCGCACCGACCGTGAAGAAGGTGGACGGCGGCTCCGGTTCGCTCGGTGACGGCCAGGTCGAGGTGGAACTGGACATCGAGGTGCTGCACGCGATCGCGCCGAAGGCCAACGTGACCGTCTTCGAGGGCCCGAACTCCGACGCCGGCGAGGTCGACACCTACCAGGCCATCGTCGACAGCGGCATCCCGACGACATCGATCAGCTGGGGCGCATCCGAGAGCGACCGCACCACGTCGAACATCAACGCGGTCGACGCCGTCTTCAAGGCCGGCGCGGCCCAGGGTCTCGGCTTCTACGCGGCCTCCGGGGACGACGGCTCCGACGACGCCGGAAACGGCGGGACCTCGGTCGACTACCCGGCCAGCGACCCGTACGTCACCGGCGTCGGCGGCACGAAGCTGACCGTCACCTCCGCGAACGCGTGGAGCAACGAGGTCGCCTGGTCCGGTGGCGGTGGCGGCAGGTCCTCCGTCTTCAAGATCCCCAGCTGGCAGACCGCCGTCCAGAAGAGCGCGGGCGGCGGTTACCGCCAGGTCCCGGACGTCTCGGCGCACGCCAACCCCAGCCCCGGGGTCTCCGTCTACTCCCAGGGCTCGTGGTTCTCCGTCGGCGGCACCAGCGCCGCGGCCCCGGAGTGGGCGGCGTTCGCGGCTCTCTACAACCAGCAGGCCGCAGCGGCCGGCAAGGCGGGCCTCGGCTTCGCCAATCCCGCCCTCTACGCCGCCTCGGGCACCGGCTTCCACGACATCACCAGTGGCAGCAACGGCGCCTACTCCGCGGCCACCGGCTGGGACTTCACCACGGGCTGGGGCTCGTACAACGCCGCGACCCTCGCGGGCAAACTGCTCGGCTGACACCTGACGGCCACAACGCGGGCCGGGACGACCCGGCCCGCGTCACCGTCACCACCCGGTACCGTCCCGGACGCGGGGGGGGGGGGGGGGGCCCCCCCCGGCCGCCCCCCCCGGGGGGGGCCCCCCGCGGCCCCCGCCGGGCGGGGGGGGGGAGTACCCCCCGGCCCCGCCCCCCCCCCCCCCGGCCCCGGCCGCGGCCGGGGCCGGGGGGGCGGCCCCGCCGCCCGGCGTCCCGCGGGGAGCGCCGCCTCGCGCTCCCCGTACGGCTCGTCGGTGTCATGACCGCCCGGCACGTCGCCCCTCCTCCCTTTGTGACACCCGCATTGCGATCACGTGGCAGGCCCCCGGGAGGGCTGGCGCCCAGCATGATCACGGCCGAACAATCGATGCCGGCCGACCTGCTCACCTCCCTGCGCGGAGCACGACCGGCACGCGCAAGCCCGTTCCCCCCACCCAGGCGGCGTACCCCTGCCGCCCAGAAAGTGTCAGGCCCATGCCACACACCGGCACCCCCTCGCCGGCCCCGCGCCCCGCCACGGCCACCGGGACCCGCTCGCCAAGGAAGGCGGGCTCGTGATTCGGCACGTGACCCGCAAGGCCGCGGGATGGCTCGTCATGATCGTCGTCGCCACCAACGTGACGTACCTGCTGGCCTCCTGGTTCCTCGACCCCAGGTCCAACTACCGCGGCCTGCGGCCGGTTCGCAGCGAGGAACAGATCGATCACGCGCTCGCGCCCTACAACCTGGATCCGCGGGTCCCTCTGGCGGACCGGTGGTGGCACTGGTTCAGCGACGTGATCCTGCACTTCGACTGGGGGAAGTCCCCGGTCGGGGCGTCGGTCGACGCGGAGATCGGCTTCCGGGTCGTGGTCAGCGGGCAACTGGTCACCGCCGCGACGGTGCTGTCCGTGGTGGCGGGCGTCGCGCTGAGCGTGTTCACCGCCTCCCGGCAGTACGGATGGTGGGACCGGATCACCCAGCTGGTCTCGGTGTTCCTCTTCAACGTCCCGGCCGCCGTCGCGGCCCTGGCGGTCGTCTTCGCCGGAATCTGGCTGAACCAGCACCTCGGCTGGCGCTTCCTGTACGTCGCAGGGGAGAAGTCCCCCACCGTCAGCGGACTCTGGCCGACGACCGCCGACCGACTCCAGCACCTCTTCCTGCCCACGCTGAGCCTCACCCTGCTGGGCTACGTCGGCTACCACCTGACCCAGCGGTCGCTCCTGCTGGACACCATCGACTCCGACTTCGTGCGCACGGCCCGCGCCACCGGCCTGACCCGCGCCCAGGCGATCCGCAGGCACGCGCTGCGCGCCTCGCTGATCCCGACGGCCACCTCCGTGGCGTTCAGCATTCCGGCGATCTTCACCGGTGCGGTGATCACCGAGACCGTCTTCGGCTGGAACGGCATGGGCCAGTACTTCGTCCAGACCATTGCCAAGAACGACGTGCACGGCGCCGTCGCCGTCGCGGCCTTCGGCGCCGCCATGACCGCGATCGGCGCGATCCTGGCCGACATCGCCGTGGTCGCCCTCGACCCCCGGGTGCGGGTGAGGTGACATGACGACCACCGTGACATCCCTGCCCGAACCGCTCGATCCAGGCGCGGCGGATCCCGGTCCGGCGGCCGGAGCCGGCGGCGCCCGACTCTATCTGCGGCGTTTCGCACGCAACCGGCCGGCACTGTTCGGCGTCGCCCTGCTGGTGCTGCTGGTGCTCTTCAGCCTCTGCGGCGGTCTGTTCACGCACTTCGCCTACACCGACGTGGACTTCACCGCGCTCACCCGGCCCCCCGGTGGCACGCACTACTTCGGCACCAACCAGGGTGGCAACGATGTCTACGCCGAGGCCGTCCACGGTCTTCAGCGCTCCCTCGTGATCGCGGTCAGCGTCTCGGTCCTGACGATCGTGCTCGCCGCGGTGATCGGCGCGGGAGCCGCGTACTTCGGCGGCCGCGTGGAGAAGCTGACCCTGACCGTCATCCACTTCCTGCTCGTGGTGCCGTCGTTCCTGATCCTGGCCCTGGTCTCGCATCACCTCGCCGGCGACTGGCGTGTCCTGATCCTCGTGCTGACCGTCTTCGGCTGGATGTCGACGGCGCGGGTCATCTGGTCCGTCTCCACCTCCCTGCGCGAGAGGGACTACGTGCTGGCCGCCGAGTTCATGGGGGTACGGCCGTGGCGGATCATTCTGCGGCACATCATCCCCAACCTCGGTTCCCTGCTCATCGTCAATCTCACCCTGGGAGTCGTCGCCACCGTGCTCAGCGAAACCGCGCTGTCGTTCCTCGGATTCGGAGTGCAGACACCGGACGTGTCGCTGGGCACGATGCTCGCCGACGGATCCGGCACGATCACCACCGCACCGTGGCTGTTCGGCTACCCGGCCGCGCTGGTGGTGCTGCTGACCCTGTCCATGACCCTCGTCGGGGACGGTCTGCGCGACGCGTTCGACCCGAACTCGGCCACCGGGGCCCGCGGGAGCCGGCGATGACCCTGGCGACCCCGGGCACACCCCCGTCGAACGCCTTCGCCACCACGGCACCGGTGCTGTCCGTGCGCGGCCTCAGCGTGACCTTCCCCTCCGAGGCCGGTCCGGTACGGGCCGTGCGCGACGTGAGCTTCGACGTCCTGCCCGGACACACGCTCGGCATCGTCGGTGAGTCGGGGTCGGGCAAGTCCGCGACGGCGATGGGCGTCATGGGGTTGCTGCCGGAGACCGCCCGTGTGTCGGGGAGCGTGCTGCTGGGCGGCCACGACCTGGTGGGACTGAGCGACCGCGACCTGTCCGCGGTGCGCGGCAAGGACATCGGCATGGTCTTCCAGGATCCGTTGTCGGCGCTGACCCCGATCTTCTCCGTCGGCAGGCAGCTGTCCGACGCGCTCCGCGTGCACCAGGATCTGTCGAGGCAGGCCGCGTGGAGCCGTGCCGTGGAACTGCTGGACCTCGTCGGCATCGCCGAGCCGCACCGCAACGCCCGGGCGTTTCCGCACGAGTTCTCCGGAGGCATGCGCCAGCGCGTGGTGATCGCCCTGGCGATGGCCAACTCGCCCTCGGTCATCGTCGCCGACGAGCCGACCACCGCTCTCGACGTGACGGTGCAGGCCCAGATCCTGGACGTGCTGCGGACCGCGCAGACGGAGACCGGCGCCGGCCTCGTGCTGATCACCCATGACCTCGGGGTGGTGGCCGGATACGCCGACGACGTCGCGGTGATGTACGCGGGCCGGATCGTGGAACAGGCCGGTGCGAGCGAGCTGTTCGGGCGGCCGACGATGCCTTACACGATCGGACTGCTCGCCGCGGTCCCCCGGCCCGAGGCACGCGTGAGCGGGCCTCTGGTGCCGATCGGCGGCGAACCGCCGTCGCTGGTGGACCTCGCGGCAGGGTGCTCCTTCGCGGACCGCTGCCCCGCGGCCGTGGACCACTGCCGCACCGAGGAACCGGCCCTGACCACGGTCCCCGGACACGGGCAGGTCGCCTGCTGGCGCGCCGATGAGACGGCCGCACGAACTCCGGCCACGAGTGCGCTGTTCGCACCGCCCGCCCCTGTCGACGAAGCGCACCGCCCCGACCGGCGTGGCCCCGGTGAAAAGGTGCTGCGGGTCGCCGGCCTGGCCAGGACGTTCCCCATCACCAAGGGAGCACTCCTCAAGCGCCGCGTCGGCACGCTGCACGCGGTGAGCGACGTCGGCTTCGAACTCCGCGCCGGGGAGACGTTCGGCCTCGTGGGCGAGTCCGGCAGCGGCAAGACCACCACCCTGCTGGAGATCATGCGGCTGAGGGCGCCCGAGCAGGGCGTGGTGGAGATCGCGGGCACGGACGTCGCCGTCCCGCGCTCCGCCGAACGGACACGGCAACTGCGCCGCTCGGTGCAGATCGTCATGCAGGATCCCATGGGATCACTCGATCCACGGCTCTCCGTCTTCCGGCTGCTCGCGGAACCGCTCCAGGCCGTCGGCACGGACCGGGACACCGTCCGGCGCCGGGTGACCGAACTCCTGTCCCTCGTCGGGCTGGACGTGTCGCTGGCCGACCGGTTCCCCTCGGCCCTCTCGGGCGGCCAGCGCCAGCGCGTCGCGATCGCCCGGGCCCTGGCCACCGAGCCACGGATCGTGGTCCTGGACGAGCCCGTGTCCGCCCTGGACGTCTCCGTCCAGGCCGACGTGGTCAACCTGCTCACGAAGCTCCAGCGCGAACTGGACCTGGCCTACCTGATCGTGGCCCACGACCTCGCGGTGATGCGGCACGTCTGCGACCGCATCGCCGTCATGTACCTGGGACACATCGTCGAGAGCGGTGCCACCGAAGACCTCTTCGCGCACCCCCGCCACCCGTACACCGAAGCCCTTCTGTCGGCGATCCCGGTACCCGATCCGCAGGTGCAGCGCTCTCGCGAGCACATCGTGCTCCAGGGCGAACAGCCCAGTGCGTCACGCCTCCCCGCGGGCTGTGTCTTCACCGACCGCTGTCCGCTGTACCCGCTGCTCGACGACCGGACACAACAGCGCTGCCGCACCGAACGGCCCCTCCTGCGCCCGGCGGCGTCCGGAGCAGGCCACCGCCACGCCTGCCACGCCCGCTGACCGGCGGCAACTCCCTCTCCGCTCCCCCCTCGGCGCTGCCGCGAGACGCGGCATCGCCTCACCCCACAGAGAAACGGACCAGCTTCCCATGCGATCGAGAATCGCCCCGGCCTCCGCGCTCACCGTCGCCCTCGCCCTCACGGCCACCGCCTGCAGCTCCTCCGGCGCCGGAACTCCGAACGCCGGGAAGGCGGGTAACGGCTCGACGCCCGCGATCGCGTCGGCGAAGGTCGACTACAACCCCCAGCCCTACGACAACGTCAAGGACGGAGGCACCTACACCACCCCTGGAACCTTCGACGACCAGGGCAACCCGTTCAACGCCAACGCCACCCTCACGGCGACCCGTGTGTGGTTCTGGTACAACCCCGACGTCATCACCTACTCCCCCACAGGCGACGTGCAGTACAACCCGGACTACCTCAGCGACGTCAAGGTCACGGTGACCGGCGGCAACCAGCGGGTGGTCCTCACGATCAACCCCAAGGCCGCCTACAACGACGGCACACCGATCGACTGGCGGGCCGTCAAGGCGACCTGGCAGGCCAACAACGGCTCGAACAAGGACTACAACGCGACCAACACCGAGGGCTACCGGAACATCACCTCGGTCACCCGCGGCACCGACGACCGGCAGGCCGTCATCGACTTCAAGGGAGTCGACCCCTGGTGGTCGAGCCTGTTCACGACGTTCCTGAACCCCAAGGCCGCCACCACGGCGAACTTCAACGACGCCTACGTGAAGAAGGCGCATCCCGAATGGGGCGCGGGTCCCTACACCGTCGGCACCTTCGACACCAAGAGCGGCAACCTCACCTTCGTCCGCAATCCGAAGTGGTGGGGGAAGAGGGGCAAGCTCGACAAGCGGGTCTACGTCAATCTGGACTCCGAGGCCGCGATCAACGCGTTCAAGAACGGCCAGGTCGACTACGCGTCCACCGGCAGCGCCGAGGGCCTGAAGCAGATCAGCGGAGTCGACGGAACCGAGATCCGCCGCGGCGGCAGCCCCTTCGAGTACTCGCTCTACGTCAACTCGAAGTCCACGGTGCTCAAGGACGCCGAGGTACGCAAGGCACTGCTGGAGAGCATCGACCGCACGCAGATCGCCAAGATCCAGTTCCAGGGCCTGGACTACTCCGAACCGCTCCCCGGCTCGGCGCTGCTCTACAGCTTCCAGAAGGGCTACTCGGACAACGTCTCATCGGTGATCAAGTACGCGCCCGACGACGCCAAGAAGACTCTCGACGCGGCCGGCTGGAAGGCCGCGGGCAACGGTGTCCGGGAGAAGAACGGCACCCGGCTCACGGTGGGCTACACCCTGCTCGGCGACGACCCGCTGGAGAAGGCGACGGCGAACGCGTTCGCCGCCATGCTCAAGCCGGTCGGCATCCAGGTCGACATCAAGAAGGCGGACGAGGCCGACTTCGCCAAGATTCTCAGCGATCGCGACTTCGACCTGTTCCTCTCCGGCAACCGCTCCACGGACCCCTTCGGCGCCCGCTACCTGTACCAGTTCTACGGCACCGACAGCGACTCCAACCTGACCGGCACCGGAACCCCTGAACTGGACAAGGAGATCCACGCGGCGTCCCAGATATCCGACCCCGCGAAGCAGACGGCCCAGGCCAACGCGATCGAGCGCAAGGAACTGGCGCAGTACGCCTTCCTGCCCCTGTACAGCGGTCCCTCCGTCTACGGCGTCCGGAAGGGACTGGCCAATGTCGGCGCCACGATCTTCGGCACTCCCCTGCCCGAGACCGTCGGCTGGCAGAAGTGACCCGTTGAAGGGCCGGGGCAGGCGCACGTCGTGGCCCTGACCCGGCCTTTCGACGAGCGGGGCGACCCGATGCGGCCGTTGCGGTGAACGGCACGGGTGCCGGGTGCCGGGTGCTCGTCCCCGGCTCCGGGGGAAGTTTCATGCGCCCGCAACGAGCCGTATCGCGCTCGCCTGGTAGACATGGCCTGGTGAGCATCCCAGTGCTGAGCCGCAGGTTGTACGTGGATCTGGCGCGTGTCGACGCGTCAGGCTGTCCGCGCGCCTGACCTCACCGCCGCGTCCGTCCGGCGAGCGGCGACGACCCGTCCGAGCCTTTGCGGCGCCGTGGGATTCGGTCGGCGCGCAACCGGTACGGCAGCCGACGCGCCTGCCGGATCCGGTGAACTTCCGCTCCGACCCGCAGAACACGACGCCATGGGCGGGTCACCTCGCCCGGCACCGCATGCTCCACCGCACGTCCCCGGGGTGTCTCCCCACACCAGGACTTCCCCACGCCACGACCTCCCCCCACGCGCCCGCCTTCTCCCGAGCGACAAGGAACGGCCATGTCTACCCACGTCACCCGACGCAGCCTCGTACGCGGCATCTCCGCGGCGACCGCCGTCGCCGCCCTCGCCACCGGGCTCGCCGCCTGCGGTGGTGAGAGTGACGCCGTCACCAGGACGGACGACGCCACCGCGGGGAGCGTCACCGTCGGCCTGCTCTCCAACGGAGCAGCCACCGAGACCACTCTCAAGGTCCCCGAGGTCAAGTCGATCAGCGCCGAGCTGCCCTCCGCCGTCAAGAAGAGCGGCAAACTGGTGATCGGCCACGGCGCGCTGCCGTCCGGCTCCGCACCGCTCGAATTCGTGGGCAGCGACCAGAAGACCCTGACCGGCTCCGAGACCGACATCGGCCGCCTCGTCGCGGCGGTCCTCGGCTTGAAGCCGGAGAGCAGGAACTTCACCTGGGAGAACCTGTTCATCGCCGTCGACAGCGGCAAAGCGGACGTGGCCTTCTCGAACGTCACCGACACCGAGGAGCGCAAGCGGAAGTACGAGTTCGCCTCCTACCGTCAGGACAACCTCGCGTTCGAGGTGCTGAAGTCCAGCACCTGGAAGTTCGACGGCGACTACCGGAACCTCGCCGGCAGGACCGTCGAGGTCGGTTCGGGCACCAACCAGGAGCGCATCCTCCTGGAGTGGCAGCGCAAGCTGAAGAGCGAGGGCAAGACGCTCACCATCAAGCACTACCCCGACAACAACGGCGTCTACCTGGCGCTCAGCAGCGGCAAGATCGACGCCCACTTCGGCCCCAATCCGACGATCTCCTACCACATCACCCAGACCGCGAGGTCCCCCCACCCCACGGCCAACGCCGGCACCTACTCCGGAGCGGGCGCGTCACTCCAGGGGCTGATCGCGGCCACCTCCAAGAAGGGCAGCGGTCTCGCCAAGCCGATCGCCGACGCCGTCAACTACCTGATCGAACACGGCCAGTACGCCAAGTGGCTGGCCGCCTGGAACCTGTCCAACGAGGCCGTCGCCAAGTCCGAGGTCAACCCGGCCGGGCTGCCGCTCGACAACTCCTGATCCCTGGCGCGGGGCCGGGGCGCGTGCGGCACGCGCCCCGGCCGCTGCCGCACCCGTCACGTTCGGAGGGCGACTTGCACGACAGGGGCGACGGCCACCCGGGCGCACCGGGCCGGGGCGGGCCACGATGACCGCCTCGGCAGGCGCGGCCGCGTCGACCGACACGGGCCCGCCGCCGTCCGCGAGGCGGCGGCGGGCCGCGACCGCCGGTGCCCTGATCGCCGCCTTCGGCGGCTTCGCGGGCTTCAACCTGACGCTCTCCGCGCTGCCCGCGTACGCCGTCCGTTCCGGCGCCGGACCGTCGGGGGCCGGAACGCTCACCGCCGCTCTCATGGCCGCCACCCTGGTCGTCCAGCCCTGCACGCCGTGGCTGTTCGCCCGCCTCGGCCGACGACACTCGCTCGCCCTGAGCGGTGCACTGCTCGGGCTGCCGTGCCTGGCACTGCCCGCGGTCTCCACGCTGCCCGCGCTGACCGGACTCGCGGCGGTCCGCGGGCTCGGCTTCGGCATGTTCGTCGTCGCCGGTGTCACGTTCACCGCCGAACTGTTCCCGCCCGACAGGCGCGGGCGCGCCATCGGCTGGTACGGCGCCGTGGTGGGGGTGGCCGGCGTTCTCGGGGCGCCGCTGGGCATCGCCCTCGCCCGGCGAGGAGCGTACTCGCCGGTCTTCACCCTGGCGGCCGGCACGGCCGCCCTGGTCCTGGCCGGCTCCTTGGGGTTCCCGCGGACCGGACCGCCCGTGCGGCCATCGCGAGCCCGGTCCGATCGGCGCGCAACCCGCGGAACGTGGCGGTCGGTGCGCCCCATGGCAGGCCCGCTCCTGGTGGAGACCGCCTCCACCGCGGCGTACGGCGTCGTCTTCACCTTCCTGCCGCTGACCGCCGCGGCGGCACCCGGGGCGCTGCTCGCCGCTCAGGCCTCAACTGTGCTCTCGCGGCTCGGTGCCGGACGGCTCATCGACCGGTTCGGGGGCCGCCCGGTCCTGGTCCCCGCCGGTCTGGCCACGACGCTGGGCACCGCTGCGGGCGCGGCCTCCCACACGCCGGCCCTGCTGATGGCGGGGGCCGTCCTGTTCGGAGCGGGCTTCGGAGCGGTGCAGAGTGCCACCTTGATCCTCGCCCTGCGTGCTGCGGGCGACCGCCCCGGAGGTCTCGCTCTGGCCGGGGTCGCCTGGAACATCGCCTTCGACGGCGGCACGGGCGTCGGCTCGCTCGCGGGTGGCCCGGTGCTCCTGCTCGGCGGCCCGGCGGCCCTCTTCCCGGCGACGGCCACGCTGCTGGCCGTGATCCTGCTTCTCGACCTCCGCTTCGCCGCTTCGCCGCATCGCGGAAATGCCGGAGGACCACCGGAATAGTGACAGCGGACGCCCGTCGTCCATTCGCGGAAACGAAATACCGTCTCGGCGACAACTGCACGCCGATCGACGGCAGTTGATAGGGTCGGCTCATGCGGATCGGTGTGAATGTCCCCAACTTCGGTCCGGGCGCCAACCCGGACAACCTGGCCCGTTGGGCGAAAACCTCGGAGGGTCTCGGATTCGACCTGTTGATGCTCTCCGACCATGTGGCGATCACGCCGGATGTCGCCCGGCAATATCCGGCGCCGTTTTACGAGCCGGTCACCACGCTCGCCTGGCTGGCCGGCGTCACGAGCAGGATCCAGCTGGGCACGACCATTCTCGTCGCACCCTACCGACATCCCCTGCTGGTCGCCCGGATGGCCGCCAACCTGCAGGAACTGAGTGGCGGACGTCTGATCCTCGGCGTCGGGGTCGGCTGGGCGCGGGAGGAGTTCGAGGCGCTGGGTGTTCCGTTCGAGCGGCGCGGAGCACTGACCGACGAATATCTGCGGACCCTGCGTGCCGCATGGGAAAACGAGGCGGACTATCGCTGCGGACAGATTCCGATCTGGATCGGCGGCAACAGCGACGCCGCGCTGCGACGCGCCGTTCGGCTCGGTTATCCATGGCATCCGCTGCGGTTCACGATGCCGTGGTTCAGGGAAGCGCTGGAACGGCTGAAGCGTCTCGCGGACGAATCCGGCCGGCCTGTGCCTGAGCTGACGCCGCGCGTCTGTCTCAAACTCACGGAAAAGCCGGTCGACGACCCGGACCGCCGGGCCGGCGAGGGCACCATCGAGCAGATTCTCGAAGATGTCGAGGAACTGCGCCGGGCCGGTGCCGAGACCGTGCTGCTCGATCCCTACCAAGGCGACCCGGCCGAGACCCTGCGCCCACAGACGGCGTGGCAGGCGCTCGCCACCGTGGCCGCGCACCGACCGTAGTCCTCACCCCCGAAGAGACGGAGTCACAGTGGCCCTGAACGACCACGGCCTTCCCGAGGGCGGCGCCGACCGCTCCACCGGCGTCCGCGAGTCCGACCTGCCGTATCTGCGCCGCTGCGTCGAGCTGGCGGCCGAGGCGGTGGAGGCCGGGGACTGGCCGTTCGGTTCGGTGCTCGTCGGCGCCGACGGCAAGATCCTGGCCGAGGACCGCAACCGCGAGACCACCACGGGCGACCCGACCCGGCATCCCGAGTTCGAACTCGCCCGATGGGCCGCGACCCACCTCGGACCCGAGGAGCGGGCCGCGGCGACCGTCTACACCTCGGGTGAGCACTGCCCGATGTGCGCGGCCGCCCACGGGTGGGCCGGCCTGGGCCGCATCGTGTACGCGAGTTCGTCCCAGCAGGCCCGCGACTGGAAGGCCGAATGGGGAGTGCCCGTCACCTCGCCGCTGAGTCCGCTGACCGTGCAGGACGTGGTCCCCGGTGCCGAGGTGGCGGGTCCGGTCCCGGAACTCGCCTCGGAGGTACGCGAGTTGCAGTGGCGGTTCCGCACCAGGAACAGCGTGGGCGACTGACACCCGCGCGGACGGGGCCCGGCGGCGACCACGCCGCCGGGCCCCGTTCGCTGTCTCCTGCCGATGGGTCAGACCATGAACTGGTCGTACTTCGCCATGTGTTCCTGCAATTCCTCCAGGCTCGGGTTGCGCCCGTTGGCCGTCAGCCGCCCGAGACCGCGGAAGTAGTCCTCCCGGTTGTAGATCGGGTAGAACATGATCAGCAGCGTGGCGTCCTCGGTGCCCCGGTTGGTGAATCCGTGTGGTTCGCCCTTGGGGACGTAGGCGAACGCGCCGGGCTCACCCACCACCTTGCGGTCGCCGATGGTGAACTCGATCTCGCCCTTGACCACGTAGAACATCTCGGTGGACTGCTTGTGGATGTGCGGGCTGGCGCCGCTCGCCTCTGGAGCCATGTGGTGCTCGAAGAAGCCGAACTCGCCGTCGGAGTCCGCCGTGACGAGCTTGAGATACGTCCTCTTGGTGTCCCGGATGTTGACGAACTCGCCTTCGCCGGCCGGAACGTACAGCGGAACGGACATTGCTCTCCTCAAGGGGTGATGGACTTTTCGCCGGCCCGGCTGCCGGGCCCGCCTTGTCGAGTGGCTATCCGGCCTCGGCCAGTGCCGGGTCCGGTCCGGGTCTGGCCTCCGCCTGTGCCCGGGCCCACCGGCCGATGACCGGCGCGGCGAGACCGCAGACGGCGAACAGGGCGGCCAGGACGACCCATCCCGTGGTGCCGGTCGTGACGACGAGGCTGACCAGGACCGGTGCCGCGATCTGCTGGACGGCCACGCCGAGCCAGAAGACCGAGAGGTACACACCCTCCTGGCCCGGCACCGCGAGCAGATAGGAGCCGCCCCAGCCGCCCGCGGACTGGAACAGTTCGCCGCCGGTCAGTGCCACCATGGCCAGCAACAGCACCCCGACGGCCAGCAGGACCGGCAGCTTCGGTGCCGCGACGAGCAGCAGGCAGCACACCGCGAGGGAGACGCCGGCCCACACCAGGGCCCGCGCGGCACCGGCGATGGTGTCGGTGCCCCGGCTGGCCCACACCTGAAGGACCACCGCGAGCACGGTGTTGACCGCCACCAGGGGGGAGATGAGCGCCGAGGAGACGTCGGTGTGCCCGACGATCCACAGCGGGACGCCGATGCTCAGCAGGGTCATGTGCATGGTGAGCACGGCATTGATGCCGGTGAACGACAGGAAGGAGCCGTCCCGCAGGACACGGACGGAGAAGCGGCGCCGCAGGCTCTTCGCCGGTGCGCTGAGCACGGGCAGCCTTGAGGCAAGGCTCGCGAGCACGGCGAAGGAGGCGGCGTTGAGCAGCAGGATCGCCGTGTATCCAAGGCGGGTGTCGATCAGCAGCCCGACTCCGCCCAGCAGGGCGCCGACGGTGAATCCGACGTTGCGCAGCGACCGGAGGGTCGCGACCACTCTGACCCGGTCCTCGGCGGCCGTGGCCTGCCCGACCAGGGCCTGCTCCATCGGTGCCGCCGCCTTGTCGACCAGGCCGAGCAGGCACACCACCGTCAGGAACTGCCACAGGTTCTGCACGAACGGGTAGACCACGAAGCAGGCGCAGCGCCACAGGCTCACCCCGACCAGCACCTTCTTCGGGCCGATCCGGTCGGCCAGGACGCCGATCGGGATCGCCGTGCCCAGGGCGATGGTGGCGGACAGGCTCAGGCCGGAACCGAGGTCGCCCTCCGACAGGTGGACGGACCGGGTGATGAACGGCACGGAGACGGCCAGGAAGGCACCGGTGCCCACCGCGTCGATCATCGCCATCACGGCGAGACGTAAGCCGACCGGGCCGCCGGGCACGGACCCGCGCCATCCGCGGACGCGTTGCCACAGAACAGACATGTGCGTTTCCTCAATCGGTAGCTATGCGGATGGCGGCGTCCGCGTCCAGGACGCGCCGGTGAGCGGTGTCCGCGTCCGGAGCGGTCGCGATGACGTGCCCGGCACGGTCCCAGGAGGACGCCCACGGGCGGACCTGCCGGCCGGCCTCGACATCCACCTCCGCGGCGCGGACGCCGGGCAGTTCCCGCGCCCGGTCCAGGCCGGACACCTCCGTCACGGTGCCCGGCTCGGCGGCCAGGAAGCGGATCGCCGAGGTCTGGCGCGGGGAGCGGGGCAGCGTGACCTGACGGCCTGCCAGCAGGTCGATCAGGGTCACCCTGATGCGGGTGCCGTAGGCCAGGTCGATGAGGTCGATCAGGTGGTCACCGGGGCAGCGGCCGGCGCATTCGACCAGCGTGGGGCCGGCTCCGGTGAGGATCCACTCGGCGTGCAGGATGCCGGTCGCGAAGCCGGTGGCGGCGACCAGCGCGCGCATGGCTGCCCCGAACGCGGTCCGTGCGTCCCGGTCGAGCGGAGCGGGCAGCAGGTGGCCCAGCTCGACGGGGTAGGGCCCCGGGACGACGGTCTTCGCCGTGACGTTCTCGAAAATGATCTCGCCCTGCCGAACCAGGGCCTCGACACTGTACTCGGGCCCGTGCAGGCGCTCCTCGGCGAGGAAGCGCCATGTCAGCTGCCGATCGGGGACCTGCTCGTGCTCGGCGGCGGACGAGGTCCGCTGCCAGGCCTCGGCGGCGGTGGCGGCGTCGACCGAGTCCAGCAGCTGCACGCCGACGCTCGCCTGCCGGTTCGCCGGTTTGACCACCACCGGGCCGTCTCCGGCGAAGTCGAGGATGTCGGCGGGTCCGTGCACCTCGCGCCAGCGGGGATTGCGGACGCCGCCCGCGCCGGTGACCTCACGGAGGCGGACCTTGTCGCGCAGCGTCTGCGCGGCCGTCTCCGTCGCGCCCGGCAGACCGAGCTTCTCGGCCAGCGCGGCCGTGGCGGGCACCGCGTACTCCAGGCCCGGGACGACGGCCGCCACCGGCCGGGCGGCCGTCAGATCGGCCGCCAGGTCGAGGGCCTCGGCCGACTGCTGGTAGCTCGCCGGGACGATCCGGTCCAGGCAGTCGAAGCGGGCGGCCGCGTCCTGGAGTTCCCGTTTGCGGATGATGTCGGGCTCCTCGATCACCACGACCGACCCCGCGGGGACGCTGTCGTCGATGGCACGCAGGTAGGCCGCGTTGTAGCCGACGAACACCACCTGAGCGCCGGTGGCGAAGGCGGTCATGGGGACCTCCTGGTCGTGGATGTGGACCACTGCATGTCGGTGCCTTTCTCGGAGTGGGGGGACTCGTGAGCCGCGGTGCTCAGACCGGCGTCCCGAGCGGTCCGGTGCGACCGTCCGCTCGTACGACCGTGTTGTCGATGACGACCTCGATGGCGGCGAGGACCTCCGCGCAGCGGGCCCGGGCCTCCTCGGGAGAGGCGCCGTGGACGATGACGTGCCCGTGCCTGCTCTTGGAGTCGAGGACCGCCGGCACGGTGTCGCCCGGACCCGGCCGTAGGGTCAACTCGTCGACGTACGGCAGGGAAGCGGCTTCCTCCACGCCCCGGACGTCGTCGACGCGGCCGGGCGGGAAGGTGAAGAACCGCACGATCGCCGTCGCCGTCGTGGCTCGGGCCGCGGCGGGCGCGGCCGGCCGGTCGGCCAGGGCGGCGAAGATGGCCCGCTCGATGTCGAGGCCCGTGGCCAGCTCGACGAGGCGGGGGATCCGGTCGCCGCCGAGCCGGGCCTGCGACTCGACGACACGCGGGCCGCGCGCGGTCCAGATCACCTCGGTGTGCGCGGGACCGAACAGGTATCCGCAGGCCGTGAGGAACTCGGTGACGAGATCCTCGACGGCGCGTACGCGGTCCTCGGGCAGCGGTGCCGGATGGACGTGCCCGACCTCCACGAACAGCGGCGGTGGACCGAGCAGTTTCTCGGTGATGCCGACGACCTGGTGCCCGCCGTCCCGGCTCAGCGTCTCCACGCTGTATTCGGGTCCCCGCAGATACTCCTCGACGAGGAACGGGCCGTCGTAGCCGTACCGGTCGACGACCGCGGTCCACTCCGCCGCGTCCCGGGCCTCCCGCCACAGGAACACGCCTCGGCTGCCGGCCAGGGCGGTGGGCTTGACGACGGCCGGACGGCCGATCCGCTCGACGGCGTCGGGCACCTCCCGGCGGGTCGGCACGGCCTCGAAGGCCACCGGGGACAGGCCGTGCCGGGCGAGCAGGTCGCGCATCACGGCCTTGTCGGCGAGGCGGCGGATCGCCTCGGACGGGTTCAGTTCGGCGTGCAGGTCCTCGGCCGCCTCGTAGGCGGTGACCATCGTCTCCTCCCTGCCGAGGTGGTAGACCAGCGTGGCGCCGTGCTCCCGCGCCATCGTGCGGAGGGTGCGGCGCAGCAGCTCCGGATCGCCGAAGTCGGCCTCCGCGTAGAGGTCCGCCCGTGCGCGCACGTCGGCGAGGTACTCGGGTGTCTCCAGCCGGGGATCCCAGAGGGCGCCGACCCAGAACCCCTCGGCCTGGGCCTTGGAGACGAACTGGCGGTACGGCATCACCATCAGCAGGCGGGGCCGGTCGTCGGCGGGTCCGGGCGCGGTCACCGGGCACCGCCCCGAGGGGTGTCGCCGGCCGGGACGCGCTCGGCGTCCCGGGCCGGTGCCTGTTCGGGCTCGCGGCCGAGCAGGCTCAGGTACCGCTCGCCGCTGTCGGGCAGCACGGTGACGATGCGCCGGCCCCTGAACTCCGGACGGGCGGCCAGGACGCCGGCGGCGTGCACGACGGCGCCGGCCGAGACGCCGACCATCAGACCCGTGCGCCGTGCGAGGTGCCGGGTGGTGTCCAGGGCGTCCGCGTCCGAGACCGCGATCACCTCGTCGATGAGGTTCCGCTCCGTGGTGGGCGCGATGAATCCGCCGTTGAAGCCGGGGATGCTGTGCGTGCCGGGCTCGCCTCCGGACAGCAGCGGGGAGCCGGCCGGCTCCACGGCGACGATCCGCACCGCGGGGTGGCTCTCGCGCAGGTAGCGACCCGCGCCGCTGAGCGTGCCGCCGGTGCCCACGCCGCAGACCAGCACGTCGATGCGTCCGTCGGTGTCGCGCCAGATCTCCGGGCCGGTCGTCTGGTAGTGCGCTCGCGTGTTGTCCGGGTTGTCGTGCTGGCAGCAGAACCAGGATCCCGGGGTCTGCCGGTGGAGTTCCTCGGCCTTGTCGACGGCCGCCTGGTAGCCGCCGGTGTGCGGGGTCCGCACCACCTCGGCTCCGAGCGACCGGAGCATGGCCACGCGCTCCTGGGTGGCGTTGTCCGGCAGCACGATGACGCATCGGTAGCCGCGGGCCGCCGCCAGTGCGGCGAGCGAGATGCCGGTGTTGCCCGAGGTCGCCTCGATCACGGTGCCGCTGCCGGGCGTGAGCGACCCGCGTTCCTCGGCGCCGCGCAGCATCGACAGCGCGGCCCGGTCCTTGCTGCTGGACCAGGGATTGAACTGCTCCAGTTTCGCGAGCACCTCGGCGTCGGCCGGTACTCCGTCGACGATGCGGTCGACCGGCAGCCGCAGCAGCGGCGTACCGCCGATCAGGTCGACCAGGGAGTCGGAGACCGGGCGCTTGAGCACCGGCTCGGTGCGGATGCTGATCTCCTGTGCGGCGGCCTCGGCGGTGCGCGCGGCCAGTTCGGCGGTCTCGGCCACCACCAGCACATGACCGGCGCGGTCGCCGTTGCGACGCAGCTCCCGTACGACGGAGCCCGGTTCGGGCTTGACGACGACCTCCTCGACGCCGGGCAGGGCGGCGGCCCGCTGCCTGCCGCTGACCGAGACGACGCGGCCGGGCGGCGCGGTCAGGTAGCGGATGGCCGCGCCGCGGGCCGGCCGCTCGGGCAGTACCCGGGCGGGCAGTGGCTGCCCCAGGTACTGCCGGGCCACCAGCTCCAGGGACTTGAGGCCGAGGGCGCGGTCGACGAGGTAGGTGATCTTGCCCCCTGCGGGCCTGGGGTTGATCTCGATGAGCTTGGGACCGGACGCGGTCACCTTGATCTCGACGTGGGCCATGCCGAGGTCGAAGCCGACCGCGCGCAGCGCCTCCACGGCCAGGTCGCCGCAGGCGCGGACGACCGGCTCGGGCAGGGCGGAGGGAAAGGTGTGGGCCAGTTCGACGAAGTAGCCCTGCCCGACGACCGACTTGTCGGTCACTCCGAAGACCTCGTAGCGGTCGCCCTCGGCCAGCACCTCCACGCTGACCTCGGGACCGCTGAGGTACTCCTCGACCATCAGCTCGTGGTGGCGGGCCTGGCCGCGGGTGTTCTCCACCCGGGACCGGATCAGGGCGACGTGCTCGGCGGCCTGCGCCGTGCTCTCCACCAGCCGGACGTCGGCGCTGCTGGTCTCGTCCGCCGGCTTCACCACACAGGGCAGGCCGATCTCGGCCGCCGCGGCCGCCGCCTCGGCGGGGTCGCTGACGGTACGGAACGCCGGTATGGCGACGCCGAGTTCGGCGCAGCGGCGGCGCATCAGCGCCTTGTTGCGTGCCGTCGCGACGCCGTCGACGCTCACGGTGGGAAGTCCGAGGTGGACCGCCACCTGGGCGGCCACCACCACGTCGTACTCCGCGAGCGTCAGGAACGCGTCGAAGGGATGCTCGGACCCGGCCGCCCGCACGTGCGGCAGGAGTTCGTCGAAGAGGTTCGTCTCGCAGTGCACGATCTCGTCGACGTAGTCGTCGAAGTAGGCGGGCCCGCCCGGCACCGCGAGGTACCGGTCCAGGTCGCGGGTGAAGAAGGTGACGCGGCAGTCGAGTTCCTTGATGATCTGCAGGCCCTCGAAGCCGGATCCGGAGAGGTTGCTCTCCACGACACCGACGTGAATCATCTCTGCCTCCGTTGGCGTGCCGACATGGCGCCGGCTGGAACGACGAGCGACGAGCGGGGTGGTACCGGACGCGGTGTCGTCACCAGCACCCCGAGGTGGCCAACGCCCGCAGCAGCCGGTCGGCCTCCTCTCGGTCCGCTGCCGACAGCGGCTGTACGACCTCGGCCGCGGGGGCCATCACCCGGGCGCCCGGCGGCACGTCGCCCAGCACGAGCGACCCGGCCCCGATCAGCGCGTCGTCGCCCACGGTGAGCGGGCCCAGCACGATCGCGTTGGTGCCGAGCACCACCCGGTCGCCGACGACCGGGTGCCGGCGGGCGCCCGGTTCGCGCCGGCCGTCCCGCCACCAGCCGACCGCGCCCAGGGTGACCTGGTGGTAGATCGTGACGTCGTCGCCGACCTCGGCCGTCTCGCCGATGACGACCGCGGCTCCGTGGTCGATGAACACGCGCCGGCCGAGCCGGGCCCCCGGATGGATCTCGATGCCGCCGGTCACCGCGCGGGCCAGGTAGGCCAGGATCCGGGCGAGTCGACGATGTCCACGGGTGTACAGGACATGGGCCACCCGGTGGCTCCACAGCGCCGGCAGCGCGGGATGCAGCAGGGCCTCGCCGCGGGTGCGGATCGACGGGTCCCGCGCCACGATCACGGAGAGGTCCTCCCGCGCCCTGGCGATCACCCTGTGCATGGGGTCCTCCGTGAGTTCATGTCCTGGATCTCCGTGGCGTTCGTGAAGCGGCTGTGGGATGTCAGTAGTTGGGTGCTTTGACGAGGGTTCCGGTGCTGTTGACGATCTCGGGCAGGTAGACCTGCTCGGCCCAGACGTCCTGGGCCACCGGTTCCAGGGCGATCGACACGGCGCCCTCGTCGACCGAGAACGCGGTCCGCACGGCGCTGGTGATGGCGTCGACGAGGGCGGAGATCTGCTCGGCTTCGAGGTCGTTCGGGAAGTGCTTGATGCTGACGTGAGGCACTCCGATGGCCTTTCTGGAGGGTCGCGCGGCCTGAAGGGCGGTGACGAGTTCGGTTATTCCGTTCGTGCGCAGCAGTGCGTAGTGATCGGCCTCGAGTCGGCGGACCGTGGGACGCGCGGCCGACAGCCGGTGCCCCGAGTCGAGGAAGGAGTCCTGGTCGCCGGCGGCCCGGAACACCGTGATCGGTGCCTCGACGCTGCGTTCGGCCAGTTCGCCGGGGGCGTACTCGAAGAGGAAGGTCTGCCGCACCACGCCGACGATCCGTCGCACCAGTTCACGGTGCAGGTGCTCGAACCGCTCGCAGACGAAGGCGATGAAGGAGTCTTCGTCGTGGGTCGCGGCCAGACACGCCTCGACGGCGGTCCGCTCCAGGTTGCCTGCGAAGACCGAGTAGAGGATCGAGACGAAGGTGCTGTCCTTGAAGCTGACCGCCACGTCGGCGCGGACGGTGTCACGGACTTCGACGGGCGGCTTGCCGGGCGCGATCAGGATCAGCTCGTCCACCCGTTCACCGGCGCGTTCCAGCCGGTGGGCGGTCTCGAACGCGACCCGGGCGCCGAAGGAGTAGCCCCACAGGGTGTAGGGACCGGCCGGCTGGATCCGCCGGATGAGCTCGATGTCCTTGGTGACCATCTCGTCGAACGTCGGATACGCGTGCTCGCCCGGGTTGACGCCGTGCGCCTGCACTCCGTAGAACGGCCGGTCCAGGTCCAGCGTGCCGGCCAGCAGCCGCAGGCTCATCGGATAGCCACCGAGACCGGGCCAGCAGAACACCGGCCGCCCGGCGTCCGCGGCGCGCAGCCGTACCAGCCTGGGCAGCGCGGCAGCGGGCTCCCGGTCGACGCGCCGGGCGAGTTCCGCGATGGTCGGCGCGTCGAACAGCACCTGGAGCGGCAGGGAGCTGCCCAGCTCCCGGTTGATCCGTCCCACCAGATTGACCGCGGTGAGCGAATGGCCGCCGGCGGCGAAGAAGTCGTCCCGGATCGAGACTCGTTCCTGCCGGAGCACCGTGCGCCACAGGGCGGCGATGGCTTCCTCGGTGGGCGTCCGCGGCGGGACGACCGGCACCTCGGTGTCGTCCACGGCTGCTCGGTCCAGTTCCCGCAGCGCCTGGTGGTCGATCTTGCCGTTCGGGGTGAGCGGGAAGGAGTCCAGCACGGTGACCCGGTTGGGCACCATGTACGGCGGCAGGTTCTCGGCGAGGTTGTCCTTGACGATCTCGGCGGGACCCCGCATGTGGACGGAGTCCTCCTTCATGCCCTCGCTGAGCCGCTGCTCCGCGCTGATGCGGCCGCCCACGGCGAAGTAGGAGGCGGTGTCCGTGCCGAGCCCGAGGAGGTCGGCCGTACGCCGGGCGGACGGCAGCGGGTTGCCCGTCTGCGAGCTGTAGCCGGAGGACATCAGCCCAAGGCCTATGCCGTTCATCTGGAGGCGCTGGAGCTCCCGGCCGAGGTCGGTGTAGCGCTGCCAGGGGTCGGGCGCCCGGCCGATGAGGCTGATGCCGAAACTCGCGCGGTCGTAGACCTCCTGGTTGATGGCGATGACGTCCTGCCTGCGGATCAACTGGTCCGACACCCGCACCAGTCGGCCGTCGTCGTAGCGGTACTGGCCGCTGTCCAGGCCGGTGATCCGGCCGGGATGCGCCTGCACGTACAGCTCCACCGGAAGGGCGTCGGCCGGGCCGGTGGCCGGCTCCAGTTCGTAGGCGGCCAGGTAGTGGTCCTCGGGCGGGCAGCGCAGGAGTTCCTTGACCTCGGGTACGGCCGGGCGGGAGCTGATCCGGAGCCCGAACTCCGGGAGGATGTGGTCGAAGAGCCCGGCCATGTGGCCCGCCTCGAACTGGAGGACTTCCCGGATGTTGTTGCGGTAGACGGGCTCGATGGCCGACTGGTGCCCGATGAGGTGCACGCGCAGCCTCGGTGTGCCCTCGGGTGCGGGGCCGACCGGCACGAGCCGGTGGCTGACCGGGTGATGGTAGTAGTAGCCCGGTTCGAGGCCCGCGACGCCGGACAGCTCCAGGTACATCTGCGTCGCGTACAACGAGCCCGGCGAGGCGTACCCGTATTTCGGCAGCAGCCTTTCGGCGCTGGGGAACTGCCCGAAGTAGCGCAGCAGCGTGCCTAATTCGAGCAGCGTCAGGGTGCCCGGAACCCGGGCCGGGGCCGGTCGTACCGTCGGCCGGGCGAGCAGGTCCAGCAGGTCGGTCCGTTCGACGTCACCGCCCTCGTAGAAGCGGTAGGTCTTGCGGGCGAACACGGTGCGCCGCTGCCGGTCCGTCGCCGAGCGTCCCGGCAACTCGACGGCCGCTGCGCCGGCGTCGGGCGGCAGGTCGTCCCGCACCCCCAGATTCGCCAGCTGGGCCTTGAGTTGCAGCCTGCTCCGCTTCGACTGGTGGTGGGCTCCGTGATTGCCCTGGTCCATCAACGCGGCCTGCTGGGGGTCGAGTTCGATGAAGGCGACGAGATTGGCGCCGACCCTGTCGTCGTCCCGGACCAGGACGGCGGCGCGCTTCACCCAGCCGTGCTTCTCGATGGACACCTTGATCTCGTCCAGCTCGACCCGGAATCCGCGCAGCTTGACCTGGCTGTCGGTGCGGCCGAGGAACTGCACGGTGCCGTCGTCGTTCCACCGGGCCAGGTCGCCGGTGCGGTAGAGGCGGGCGTCTTCAGGACCGGTGGCGTACGGGTTGGTGACGAACCGTTCGGCGGTCAGCTCGGGGTTGTTCAGGTATCCGCGGGCGAGTTGGTCTCCCGCGATGTGGAGTTCTCCCGACTCCCCCGGTGCCACGGGCCGCCGGGCGGGGTCGAGGATGTGGAAGCTCATGCCCTTGACCGGCCGGCCGATGGGGAGGTGGTCGGGGGCGTGCTGGAGGGCGGCGCGGTCCACGGTGTGGGCCGACGCGTTGATCGTGCACTCGCTCGGGCCGTACAGGTTGACCAGTTCCACGTCCGGGAGCACGTCGAGCAGTTCGACGGCCAGGTTCCGGGTGAGCGCCTCACCGCCGCTGAAGACGTGGGTGAGCGAGGTGCAGCCGGACAGCCGTCCGGTGTCGACGAGGGCCTGGAGCAGCGTCGGTACGCCCTGAAGGGTGGTCACTTCGTGCGCGACGATCAGGTCGACGAGCCCGCCGGGATCGGCGTACCGGCCCGTTTCGCTCATCACCACGCTGCTGCCGCAGGCGGGTGCGAGGATCTCCCACTGGGCGGCGTCGAAGCTCAGGGGCGTCTTCTGCAACACCGTCCGGCGGCTGTCCAGACCGTGTTCGCCGGCCAGCCAGCGCATCTGGCCGACAATGCTGTGGTGCTCGATGCCGATGCCCTTGGGCCTTCCGGTGCTGCCCGAGGTGTAGATGACGTAGGCGAGGGTGTGGCCCGGCGCCGCGTCGGACGGAACCAAGGGATCGGTGTCCGTCCCGGCATCCGGGAGGGCCTGGGCGACGGTGACGATCATGGTGTCCGGCGGTGTCATGGCCGCCAGTCGGGAGACGGAGGACTCATCGGTCACGATCACCCTGGTGCGGGAGTCCTCGATCATGTAGCGGAGACGTTCGTCCGGGTACTCCGGGGACAGCGGCAGGTAGGGGGCACCCGCGTGCAGCACGCCCCAGACGCTCACCATGAGGTCGACGGACGGTTCCATGAAGATGCCGACCGGTTCGTCCGGCGCCGCACCGAGCCGCCGCAGATGGCCGGCCATGGTGGTGCTGCGCTGTCGGAGTTGCCGGAAGGTCAGCCGCTCCGTGCCGCAGGACACGGCAGTCCGGTCGGGCTGGGCGAGGGTGGCCGCGCGCAGCATGTCGGAGAGGGATGTTTTCTCGGACCCCGTTAGTTTCGCCATCATCCTTCGAACCTAGAATTCGCCAGTGTGAGTTGACGCGCGTCACGCATCGGGGAAATCACGCATGCGGAAGCGCGGTCGGTGAGGGTTTCGTCCGGGAGGTTCGCGGCCGGAAGGCCCGCGAGGTTCAATTGATCGGCAGCACGGAAATCCCGCCCCGGCCACACAGTGCGGGGCCGGCGGTCAGCGCCTTTTCGTACATCGCCCACAGGGGCGGTGCGCGGGATGCACGTGTCGTACGGACATGCCTTTTGCGCCTCCCCCGTCAGTCCGCAGAGCTGGTGACGGTCCTGCGCCTTCCCCTCGAAGGGGTGGCACCGGCCGAAACAGGTCAGTCATCGCCGTGACCGATCGGAACGTACACGAGCGAGATGGCCGAGGCGAGACCTTGAAACAGAGCGGCTCGCACCTTTTGCCATGTTTTCCGCCGCCACCCTTCCGGACAGACCTGGATGGCCGAAGTGTTGCGTGGCGCAAACAGGGGGACCCTGCTCCGGTTATCGGATAGCGGCGTGATGACGAGGGCGTCATCCGGTCGGCGACATAGCGGCTTGCCTGGCAATGCAGACCGCCGCGATTCCTTTGACAGCACCTCGGACCGGCACCGGAAAGCGGCCGTCTGCGGCAGTGAATGTTCAGTGCACCCGGTTTCTCGGCACTCTTGCCCAGGGTGGGTGACGCCTTCAGAAAGCGTTAACAAAGCCGCAACGGAACACGGCCGACAGCCCTTATCTTCCTGCACATATCTAGTTGTTGCAAGTAATATGCATGAAGGCCTGGGACTTAGGATGCGAACTGCCGCACATGGCAGCCGAGCTCCTCGCCTCCGCCGGGGAGTTCGCCTCAGAGGCAGTCAACTGCGGTTTCTTCCGCAGCGGTGAGTTCTGGACGCCCCAACTGCCCGTACACGGAGAGGGCCGACGAGTCCAAGCGGAACGGGGTGACGAACCGGACCCACGCCTGCTCACTGGCGTGATCCGCGAAGTCGTAGGCGAAGCGCGCTCGCTCCAAGGCCCGGAGCGCCCCCATCTCGTCGCCGGCCGCCCGGGAAAGGAACTCCGACGTCGCCTTCGGCGCCGAAGCGCCGTAGCCGCTCCAGGTCAGGGACAGGGCTCGGAGCCGGTGCGTGCGGCCTGTCAGCAGTCCGCTTGGTCGGGGGCGACGGATTCGCGTTGTGCGGTCTGCGCGACACGGGCGAGCAGCGTACGCAGCTGTAGCGCGTCGTGGTCGTCGAGGTCGGCGAGCAAGCGCGCCTCGGCGGCGGCGAGGCTTTGCCGCACCTGGCCGAGGCGGGCGCGTCCGGTGTCGGTGATGAGGACTTGACGTGCGCGGCGGTCGCGCGGGTCGGGCCTCCGGGTGACCAACTCGTGCGCTTCGAGGTCGTCGAGCAGGTAGGTCATCACGGTGCGGTCGAGACTGACCTCTTTCGCCAGGGCGAGCTGCGAGGGCGGCTCGCCGCCGGCGAGGGCGACCAGGACGAGGTAGGCGCGCGCGCCTCCGGGCAGGTCGGCGACGGATTCGGTGGCCACGCGGCGGAACTCCGTGGAGACCATGCGGATCGCCCAGCCCAGGTCGGTGTCCAGCGCCAGGTCCGTGGCCTCACCGTTCGACTTCTTCTCGGACGTGGATGCGCTCACCCCCGCACTCTAGCATGATGCGCTCACTCCTAGATGTTCTTGCCAACAGAACATCTGTGATGCATATTGGATTGCGTGCCGGGCCGGCGTGCGGGTGATCCGCACAGCCACCATGACGACTGCCAGAGGAAGAAGACGATGAGCACCAGCACCGTTTTGCAGGGCCGTACCGCGCTCGTGACCGGGGCGACCTCGGGGATCGGCAAGGCCGTCGCACGGAGCCTGGCCCGTCAGGGGGCCGAGGTCGTGCTGAGCGGCCGGGACCGGGCGAGGGGCGAGGCGCTGGTGAAGGAGATCGCGGCCGAGGGCGGCACCGCCCGCTTCGTCGCCGCCGACCTCATGGACGCCGCCGACACGCTGCGCCTAGCCTCCGAGGCAGGCGCCGTGGACATCCTGGTGAGCAACGCGGGCCTGTACGAGTTCGCGCCCACCGCGGCGACGGATGCCACGAGCTTCGACCGGCACATCGCCGTCAACACCCGCGCACCCTTCCTCCTGGTGGGCGCGCTGGCGCCCGGCATGGCCGAGCGCGGCCAGGGATCGATCGTGATCGTCGGCTCCAGCGCGGCCCGCCAGCCCGCTCCGATCGGTGCCGCCTACGGCGCTTCCAAGGCCGGAGTGGAGATCCTCACCCGGTACTGGGCCACCGAGTTCGGCCCGGCCGGTGTGCGGGTCAACACCGTCTCGCCGGGCCCCGTGCACACCGAGGGCACGCAGGCCATGCTCGGCGAGCACATCAGCGTCCTGGACACGACGAACGCCCGCGGACGCGCGGGGGACCCCGCCGAGATCGCGGAGATCGTCTCGTTCCTGGCCGGCCCGGCCAGTTCCTACGTCAACGGTGCCGTGCTGTTCGCCGACGGCGGCGAGCGCAGCACCCTGCCCGGCTGAGGGAAGCCCACCATGAACATCTTCGTCATCGGCGCCACCGGCTTCGTCGGTGGCAACCTCGCCCGCCATCTGGCCGCTGAAGGTCACACGGTCACCGGCCTGGCCCGTACCGAAACCGCGACCGTCGCCCTCGAATCCCAGGGCATCGTGCCCGTCGCCGCCGACCTGGGCCCGCGTCGCCCGGCGGCCGTCGAAGCGGCCCTACGGGCGGATGCGGTCATCTATGCCGCCCAGGCCGACCCGGACCAGGAGAGCGCGACCGCCCAGGAGCTGGCCGGGGCGCTGGCGGGGACAGGCAGGACGCTCATCTTCCTGTCCGGCAGCGGCGTTCTGATGCAACGCACCGCGGGTGCCTGGAGTCCGGATGTCTTCGCCGAGCAGGACCCCTTCACGCCGGAGCCGCTGGCCGAGTTCCGCAAGGCCGCCGAGGACACCGTCCTGGCCGCTGCCGGGAACGGGGTGCACGCGATGGTCGTCCGTCCCGGTCTGATCTGGGGCCCCGAGGACCACGGGCACATACCGATGATCTACCGGTCGGTGGCCGTGAGCGGGGCCGCCTGCTACGTCGGGCAGGGACTGAACACCTACAGCCACGTCCACATCGACGACGTGACCCGCCTGTTCACCCTCGCTCTGGAAAAGGGCAGGCCCGGAGGGCTCTACCACGCCGTCGCAGGCGAGGTCCCCAACCGCTGGATCGCCGAACGCGCTGCGGACGACCTCGGCGTGCAGGCCCGCAGTGTCACCACCGAAGAGGCCGCCGCGGTATGGGGCGAGTTCGGCGCCCTCATCATGGCCGCCTCCAGCCGCATCCGTGCGGTCAGCGCCCGACAGGAACTGGGTTGGCACCCCGAGCGCACCGACATGCTGTCCATGATCGGTGAGGAGCGTCTGCGTCGGCTCGCGGCCCCCGGCGTGTGATCGACGCTTCCGCCACCGCCGGCGTGTCAGCAGCAGTGGCACAGCCGCCCGAAGCCTGTCGAACGGCTTCCCCGCACAGCACCCCCTTGACCCCTTTCACTCCTTGACGGAAAGGCACCCTCGTGAACACTGCCGACTGGCCTCCCGACGGCTTCCGCATCCACAAGATCGCCGCCAACGGCACCCGTCTCTCGGTAGCCGTCGGCGGCAGCGGTCCGGTCCTGGTCCTGCTTCACGGCTGGCCGCAGACCTCCCGCGCCTGGGCCCGCGTGATGCCGGCCCTCGCCCCGGGGCACACCGTCGTGGTCCCCGACCTGCGGGGCACCGGGGACAGCGACCGCCCCGAGGGCGGCTACGCCAAGACCAACCAGGCCGACGACATACGCGGAATCCTCACCGCCCTGGACCTGAGCGGCCCGGTGGCCGTGGCCGGCCACGACATCGGCTCGATGGTCGCCTTCGCGTGGGCCGCCGCCCATCCCGACGACATCTCCCACCTGGTCCTGGTCGACTCCCTGCTGCCCGGCCTCGGCCTGGAGGAAGCGATGAACGTCGCCGAGGGCGGCATGTGGCACTTCGGTTTCTTCATGACCCCGCACCTACCCGAGATGCTCTTCGACGGCCATGAACTGGAGTTCTTCACCGCGACATTCACCGCCCTGTCCAACCCCGGCACCTTCAGCAACGACGACCTCGCCGCCTACGCCCGGGCGTACACCGGCCGGGAGCGGCTGCGCGGCGGCTTCGAGCACTACCGCACCCTCCTCGACGACGGGCGCGAGAACCGCGCCCTGCTCGCCGAACGGAAGCTGCCCATGCCCGTCCTGGCCATCGGCACCGCCCACTCCGGCACCACCGCTGCCGAAGCCCTGGCCCCCCACGCCGACAACGTGCAGGGCACAATCGCGCCGACCGGGCACTTCGTCGCAGAGGAAAACGCCGACTGGTTCACCAAGACAGTGACCGAGTTCCTCGGCTGACCCTCAAGATCTTCCGGCTCCGCCACCGCTCGGCGCACTCGTCACCTACGTCCGCGCCGCGCCTGTCGGCGGCTGACCGCTTTCGGGCGAAGCCGACCCGCTCAGCGGCCTTCCCGGCGTTCACGCGGCGCGTTCGCTCTCCAGTTCCCGCTTGAGGTTGCGCAGGGTCGTGTCGATATTGCGGACCTGGAACGCGGCGAACGTCCGGCCCGGAGTGACCAGCCGGTCGAAGGCGCCGGCCAGGAACGCCGGCCACGCGCGCCGGTCGTCGGTCCAGGTCTCCGTGACGCGGGTGCCCGTCCCCGCCGGCTCGAAGCGGTACTCCCAGGTGGCGATCGGGCCGCGCAGGCGCGGGCGGGTGCGGCCGATGGCGTGGACGCGAAAGGCGAACCTGCGGCCCGGATCGGCCGCCGTGACGGTGCAGCGCGTCACCCAGCGGAACCCGCCGCGCCTGTTGCGTCCCACGAACCCGTCCCCCTGCGCGAGGGCACCGTCGGCCGTGTCACCCGTCGTGCCCAGGTTCTCCGGACTCCAGCGCCCCATGTCGGCCGGGCGGCTCACGGCCCGGTAGACGGCTTCCGGCGGGACGTCGACGACGATGCTGCCGCTCACGGTGAACACTCGGGTCACTGCACTGCCTCTCACCGGGAACCTCAAGCTACTGTCGAGTAGGAATCATGTCAGGCGGCCCGGTCCGGGTACAGCGGGCTCCTTCGGGTACGGCGGTGAGGGGCGGGGCGCATGCCCCGCCCCTCACTCTTCTCCCCGTCACAGGAGCCTGGGGCCGGGTGGTGTGACAGTGCGCACCCGGCTGTGC